>NZ_CP129971.1:4162635-4494741 GCF_030503855.1 Marivirga salinae
AAATACTCCGGCAGGATGCTAAGCCTTTGCAGACGGTACGTAAAAGACGTTCTGGAAGCAGAGGGTGTAATGATAATCGCTTTCACAAAAATCTTCGAGCGAATTGAACAGTACACGGGAGAAGGAAATTTTGAAGGCTGGATGAAACGCATCATGGTGAATGAATCTTTACAATATCTGAGGAAGCATAAGAACATGCAACTCAACATTGATATTGAAGAAGCACATCATTTACCAAATTTAGATGCCATGGAAGATCACTTGCAAACGGAAGATTTAATGCAATTGATAGCGGAATTACCGGTGGGCTATAGAACGGTTTTTAACCTCTACGCCATTGAAGGTTTTTCTCATAAGGAGATAGCCGAACAGTTAAAAATTAATGAAAACACTTCCAAATCACAGTTAAGCAGAGCAAGGGTTTACTTGCAAAAACGCTTAACAGAAATGGAACAAGAAATAGTAATAAGTCATGGAAACTCATAAAATAGATCAATTATTCAAGCAAAAATTGAATCGCCATAGCGAGCCAGTTTCAGCCGATGCTTTTGCCAAAGTGCAAGCCCAAATGAAAGGGAAAAAGCAAAAAAAGGAATTCCCTTGGATGATAGCCGCAAGTGTTAGCATACTTTTAGTTTTATCATTCGGATTGGTATATAATTTTAATCAGACAGAAGAGCAAGGCTTGGCAAAAATTGAATTAAATAATTCACAGTTAAGCTTTTCAGGAAATGACATGATAGCAAAGCCTGAAATTGAAAAAGAAGAACAGGTTCAAAAAACAGTTCCTACGAAAAAGAATATGTTTTCAAAACCAGCTCAAGAATCTTCTCCAGCTAAGCTAGTGGAAGAGGACTATAGTAGAATGGCTTCTATTGAAAAAGTTAGTGGTTTTGAGTCAGACATTAATATTGATCTAATTCCAGAATTAAGACTATCTCCACAAAAGCATGAAAACATAGTGATTGTTGAAATTCATTATGCTTATGCGGATACGAAAAAAGAAGAGAATTTAATAGTAAAGAGTAACAACAAGCTTAAATCACTGGCCAGTGAATTCAGTTTAGCGGATTTGAGAAGTGCAAAAAACGAATTATTTGCCTCTGCACTTCAATTTAACCGAAAGGATAACAATTAATAAATTAAAAAAAGACAGAGATGAAAAATATAATAAAAATATCAATGATTTTTTGCCTAGGCCTTATGAGTCATTTGGCTAGTGCAAGCGGTTGGAGCTCGGATACTCTAAAAGTGATCCAAGCTAATGGTGAAATGGTAAAAATTATCTTGAACAATATTCAAGATAAGGAAGAAGTGAAAGCTTTCAATTTGAAAAAAATAGTAGAAAGTATTTCAGAGAATGCAGGTGATTTACAGAATGAAGAAGTGCTCATTTCAGGAGAAAATGTAACTTATTTGATTAAGCAATCAGGAGATTACTATTACTTAAGTGAACTGAGCACTAAAAGTAACGATCGTTATGTAGTCCAAATTTTTGAAACCACTTCTAGGGCAGAATTAGATAAAATTAAAGAAGATGCCTCTAAAAGAGGGATTGACATAGCATATGAAAATCTTCAAATTATTAATGGAAAGATAGAAGCCATTACCTTGAAAGTAGATTGCAATGATGGATATTCAGGAACTGCTTCTACTACCAATATGCCTGAATCTGGCATAGGCTTTATCAGAGATTATTCTGCTAATGCAGATGCTCATTTTCAAATGGGAAAAATTTTCGAGAACAATGATGATGACTCAGATAATGATTGGAAAAGTGAATTTAGAAACGGTTTTAAAGATGGTTTTGATACCGCTTTCAATGAGGAAAAAGTAATTGAAAAAGATAGAGATCGATTAGTTAAGCATGATCATGATATTGATTTTTCAATGGGCTTGAACAACTACTTGAATTCGAACAATCAATTTCCAGATACTGACAACAAAAATTTTACTTTGGATCCTTTAACTTCTTGGACTTATGGTATTCACTCTAATCATAAAATATCAGTTAGCCCATATGTAAAGTTCAATTTCCAACTGGGATTATTATGGAACAATTTCGCCCTAGCTGACAATAACTATCAGTTTATCAAAGGTCCGGAAAAAGTAGAATTATTTGATAATGATTTAGAGAGACCTGACATTAGCCCAACTAGAAGTAAATTGAATATCACCTATTTGAATTTAAATGTAGTTCCTATGTTCCACTTCGGAAAAAGTAGCAATGCATTCAGAATTGGTGCAGGTCCGTTTGGAAGTTACAGAATTGCGAGTAAATCAAAATTCAAATATGATGATAAAGGCAAGGATGTTGTAAAAAACAATTTCCATATCAATAACTGGAAATATGGCATTAAAGCTCAAGTGGGATGGAAAGGAGTAGATTTATTCGCTACTTACGACTTGAGTCCAATTTTCATAGAAGATAGAGGACCAGAAGCTGACTATCCTCTAAGAGCTATATCTTTTGGGGTGATCTTCTAAAAGATATCTAAGATAATAGATTAAATACAGTGTAAATTTCGATTTGCACTGTTTTTTTTTGTCTTGAATCTATATTAAATGTTGTTACATCTATACTATAAAACTTTCTATCGAATAATATATATACTAATAATTAAAGATTGTATATTGAATTTTAATTAAAATCATAATCACCCATTTATGTCAACAGAAATCATCAACATCAGTAAACAAGAAGGTAACAATCAATTGTACCTAACAGATAATGAAGGTCATTCCGGTAAAGATAATATCACTACCAATGTAAAACCTGGCGATACGGTTACCTGGAAGCTAGTTCCCAATGGAGGAATAGACCAAATCACGGGAATTACTGCAAAACCTGATAGCCAAGATATTTTTTCAGTGGATCCTGCGCCCGTAAATCCAAATGATCCAGCTTCTGATTGGACAGGAACTGTAAGCCCAGACGCAACAGGCACAGAATCTTATAGTATTGGGTATAAAATTGGGGATGAACCCTTTATGGATGACCCTATACTAAAAGTGAATAACTAGTGTATCTCTCATATAGAAAGATTATAAAAACATCAATACTATTCTTAGTATTGATGTTTTTATTTCTAACTTCAATACTTGGACAAAATCAAAATGTAGCTGATAGTCTAAAGGGGGTACTAACAAATTACAGGCAAAAGGATACAATAAGACTAGAGTTATTACGTCAGATTTCGACAAATGAAAGAAATCCAAATAAAGCTCTTGAATATGCTGAAAAATTAATACAACTCTCTGAATCACTTCAAAGTTCTCTTTATCTTTATAGAGGACATCTTCAGAAAGGGCAGGCTTTAAGGGAAAAAGGAAATTACAAAGAAGCAATAAATTCTTTATTTAAAGCTGTAAAAGCAGCTGAAAAAGCCAATTATCAAGCTGGAATTGGAGGTTCTTATGTAGCACTTGCGGCTGTTTATGCTGTAAATGAAGACTATAAAAACTCTTCGCATTATTACAGCAGAGCAATTAAAATTTTACGACAAGAGCAAGATTCCATCACATTGGCTACTGCTTTATTGAATGCAGGAGACGGATTTGTGAATACAGGAAAATTAGATTCTGCTCTTCTTTACTTTGAAGAATCAGGCAAGATATTTCAAGAGGTAGAGTATTTAATAGGCACCGCCTACAATCTGGGCAATATGGGAATGGTGCATGCCCTAAAAGGGGAACACAGAATTGCCAAAAACAAAATGGATTTAGCTACTGTCATCTTAAGAGACATGGGTGATTTTTATCCTATAGCCATTTATGACCTCTACATAGCTGATATTTACAAAGAAAATAATGATTTAGAACGGGCTATAGAATATGCTCAACATAGTCTAAAAGTTTCTAAAGAACATTCATTAAAAGAGCAAATTCGCGATGCCAACCTTAAATTATCCGAATTATATGATGCCCGAAATAATTATCAAAAAGCCTATTTTCATCAAAGTCAGTATTTAGCTTACCGAGACAGCATTAATAGTGAAGAAAAAATACGGGAAATAGCGGATATGAGAACCGAATATGAGGTCAATCAACGGGAAACTGAGATTCAGCTATTAAAAACAGAACAAAAAAATCAATATATCATTTCTGCTTCCATGGCTATTATCATTTTGCTTTTGGGTATTTTAACTATTTTATATTACCGCAACAGCAGAAGCAGACAAAAGTTAAACTCAAAACTTCAGGAACAGAAAGAAGAAATTGAGGCACAAAGAGATCAATTGGAAAGCATTAATGAAACCCGTGAGAAATTCCTTTCTATTATTGCCCATGATTTAATGGGGCCTGTGAATTCCTTCAAAGGATTATCTGCCATTATGAAATTGAGCATTGAAAAGGAGGACAAAAAAGATTTATTGGATATCCACCAGGTTTTAAATAAGACCATTAACAATATGTCGAATTTATTAACCAATTTGCTTGATTGGTCTGTTACACAACAAGGAAGCATCCCCTATTATCCAGAAAAATTATACGTTCATCCACTAACATCGGAATTAATTGATTTATTCTTTAATACGGCAGAGAATAAAAAAATCAAGTTGAAATCTGAAGTAACACCTGATTTGGCAATTTGGGCAGATGAAAATAGTGTTAAAACTATTTTAAGAAATCTGGTGAGTAATGCTTTAAAATTTACTGAGGATGGTGGATCGATTGAACTTAGTGCAGAGAAAAAAGATGGATTCATAGCTATAAGAGTTAAAGACACTGGCATGGGAATGTCCCAAGAAAAAATAGATATGCTTTTAGCGGAAGACCACTTTGAAAGAAGCCAAGGCACTAAAGGAGAAAAAGGAATTGGATTAGGACTTCAATTAGTCAAAGAATTTACTCAAATGAATAAGGGCAAACTAGAAATTGAAAGCAAAATATACAAAGGCACTACTTTTACTGTTTATTTGCCAGATTACAATCAAATTCAATAGGCCCCTAATCTGGTAGCTAGCAAGGAACTGACAGAGATTAATATTAGCTTGAAATAAGAATCTTTCATTACTGCTATTTCAATTTAGAATTAAATCATTGCCTTTAAACCTCAGTCAATTTCCATTTCCCTCTTTTGAACCAGATAATTGAAATTATCGCTAAAAGTGCAAAAGCAAAAACAATCCCAAGATAAACGCCATCTGAACCTAAGCCTAAATTATGGGCCATGAAATAGGCTAGTGGGATTTGGAAAAGCCAGAAACATACAAAATTGATGACGGTTGGGGTCTTAGTATCCCCTGCTCCATTAAATGCATGGCTTAATACCATTCCGTACGCAAAGAAAATGTAACCAAAACATATATAGCGAACTGCTTTAATAGCTTCTTTCTTTACAGCTGCCACATCAGTAAAAATTCCTACAATTTCGTTTGAAAAAACATAAAAAATCAAAGAAACGGTAAAGAGGAAAGCCACATTATAGCGTGCTGCAAGCCATACAGATTTCTCTGCTCTATCGGGAAGTTTAGCACCTAAATTTTGCCCAACCAAAGTGGCTGCAGCATTGCTTATTCCAAAGGAAGGGAGAATAGTGAATATTATAATCCTCAAGGCAATGGTATAACCAGCCAAAACTTCACTACCGAAATTTGAAATAATCCTAACCAAAAATATCCAGCTAGCGGATTCAATTAAGAACTGCCCAACACCACCCGAAGCAATCTTTACTATCCGAGTAAGAACAGAAAAGTCAGGTTTGATATGTTGAAAGGAAACGCTGATTACGCCTGTTCCTTTTAATAAATGATAGACTTGATATAAAACGCCTATACTTCTACCGATAGCTGTTGCCACTGCTGCGCCTGTAACGCCCATTGCCGGAACTGGCCCCCAGCCAAAGATAAAAAGTGGATCGAGCAACATATTTAGAATATTACTAATCCATAAAGCCCGCATGGCAATAGAAGCATTTCCGGCTCCTCGGAATATCCCATTGATCAAAAATAGCAACATGATAGTACCATTGCTTGCAAATAAAATTTTAGTGTACCACTTGCCTTCTTGTATCAGTTCTTCTTCACCGCCCATTAATCGCAGAACATCCTCACCATAGATAAATCCTGCAACACTTAAGACTAAAGAAACCGCCAATGTTAAAATAATGGCTTGAACAGCGGTATGAGAAGCTTCCTTTTTCTTTTTCTCTCCAATTCTTCTGGCAACCATAGCAGTTGCTGCCATACTTAAGCCTATTCCCAAAGAATAAACAATAGTGATTACAGATTCTGTTAAACCTACTGTAGCCACAGCATTTGTGCTGACTTGCGCTACAAAAAACACATCTACTACCGCAAAAAGTGATTCCATCACCATTTCCAAAACCATGGGAACTGACAATAGAATAATCGCACGACTAATTTTTATATTAGTCAGATCTTCATTAGTGCCTTTTATAGCATATTGAAGGAACAAGACATATTTGCGAATTCTTTGGAGCATTTAAATGCGAATTACGCAAAAATTTAATAATGAGTTAATTTTAACTAATTAAATTGCTGTATCTTATTTTAAATTGATGAACAAAATGAAAAATCTACTTCTTTTTTGCTTGATACTTATGACTTTAGCATGCAACCAAACCCCTGGAACCTACGAAAACATAGATTGGCAAGGTCACAGAGGAGCCAGAGGAGTTTACCCTGAAAATACTTGGGCAGCATTTCAATATGCAATAGACCAAAATATGACTACTTTAGAAATGGATGTAGTCATTACCCAAGATGAAAAAGTTGTGCTTTCTCATGAACCATTTTTGAATCATAAAATTTGCTTAGATACTGCCGGAAATCCAATCAGTGAAGCAGAAGAAAAAGAATGGAACATCTATAAAATGACCTATGAGGATTTAAAAAAATGTGATTGTGGAAGTATCAAAAATCCTGATTTCCCGCATCAAAAAACAGTAAGCTCTCCAAAGCCATTGCTGTATGATATTATCAAAAAAACGATTGAATATTGTGAAAAAGAGGGGAAAGAACTCCCTTATATGAATGTGGAAATCAAGTATGAAGATGGCATGCAAAATGAATACCACCCTAAGATCAAGAAATTCAATAATCTGGTTTTTAAGGTATTATTTATGGAGTATCCTAAAGAGAAATGGAACATACAATCTTTTGATTTTGATGTATTGAAGCACTTTCACAAAACCTACCCTAAAGTTCCTTTAGCCGCACTTGTTTATAAAAGCGGAGCATGGGAACAGCAATTTGAAGAATTAGGCTTTACTCCAGCAATTTACAGTCCGTACCATCAATTGGTAGATAAAAATATGGTGACAGCACTTCATGAAAAAGGAGTAAAAATTATCCCGTGGACTGTAAACGAGGAAAAAGATGCTTCAAGATTACTTAAAATAGGTGTAGATGGCATCATCACAGATTATCCTGAATTAGCGGACAAATTCCGCAATAATCCTTAATTTTGCCTTCTCATTTTAAGAATTAGTGGTTATTTAAGCCTAATTACTAATTCATAATTACTAATTATTAATTAACAACTATGTCCAACAAAAAATATGATGTCTACGGAATTGGAAATGCCCTAGTAGATATTATCACAGAAGTTTCAGAAGAATTTGTACTTGAAAATAAAGTAGAAAAAGGAGTGATGACCTTAGTGGAAGAAGAGCGTCAAGCAGAATTGCTTAATTCCATGAAAATCACAGAAGAACATATGCAAGGCGGAGGTTCAGCTGCCAACACTTTGGTTGCTGCCAGTCAATTTGGCGCCAAAGGATTTTATTCTTGCAAAGTAGCTAATGACTTAGAAGGCACTTTCTTTTTAAATGATTTAAAAGCAAATGGTATTGATACTGTTTTAACTCCTGAAACAGCTCCAGTTGGTACAACAGGGAAAGTTTTGGTAATGACGACCCCTGATGCTGAGCGTACTATGAATACTTTCTTAGGTATAACGGCTGATTTTTCTGAAAAGGAGATTCATGAATATGCTTTGAAAGATTCAAAATATTTGTATTTGGAAGGTTATTTAGTGACTTCTGAAAGTGGCTTAGCCGCTATGAAAAAAGCCAAGAAAATAGCAGAAGAGAATGGGGTAAAAACAGCCTTAACATTTTCTGATCCTGCTATGGTTAAGTATTTCAAAGAGCAAATGGAATCTGTAGTAGGCGCTAGCGTAGATTTATTATTCTGTAATGAAGAAGAAGCAGCCCTTTTCACAGGAGAAAATGATACTGATAGTATTCGAGAAGAATTGAAAAAAGTAGCGAAGAGATTTGCAATTACTCAAGGTAAAAACGGAGCTATCATTTATGACGGAGACACTTTTATCGACATAGAACCTTATCAAGTTAAAGCAGTGGACACCAATGGCGCAGGAGATATGTTTGCAGGTGCGTTTTTATATGCTATTACCAACGGTCATAGTTATGCGGATGCAGGAAAATTAGCTTCTCTGGCAAGTTCAAAAATAGTGACTCAATTTGGCCCGAGATTAACTTGGCCAGATGCTAAAGAAATTTTGAATAAATGGAAAGTAGAGTAATTAATTAGTATATACGAATTAACAATTAGGAATTGAGGTTAACAGTCATTCAATATGGATGGGGACATTTTCTTGATTCTTAAATTTTTATATTTGAATCGTGACATAAAGCCTTTAGAAGAAATTCTGGAGGCTTTTTTATTTACCTCAATATAAACCAGAATTCCCCCTCCTATCCTGTACAAAAACCATCTCCAAAATTTAGGAGTATTCTTTTATACGGATGTAATATTTATACTATATTCGCACATAATTTATTACAATAGTTCAAACTAAAACAATCGACTTATGATGAAAAGACTTATAATCGGGTCTTTGTGTTTATTGATGGCTTTTGGCTCAATAGCACAAAAAAAAGAGATCGAATTTACAGAATTCGACTTAGATAATGGAATGCATGTAATTTTGCATCAAGACAATTCTACACCAATTGTGGTTGTATCTGTGATGTACCATGTAGGTTCAAAAAATGAAAATCCTGAACGTACAGGTTTCGCTCATTTCTTTGAGCATTTATTATTTGAAGGTTCAAAAAATATTGAAAGAGGTCAATTTGACAAATACATCACCAATGCAGGTGGTGTAAATAATGCCAACACCTCAAATGACAGAACTTATTATTATGAAGTATTACCTTCAAACCAATTAAAATTAGGTCTTTGGTTAGAGTCTGAAAGATTGATGCATGCTCAAATCCAAGAAATTGGAGTAGAGACGCAGCGTGAGGTGGTAAAAGAAGAGAAAAGGCAAAGGTATGATAACCAGCCATATGGAACGATCTTACCAGAAATCATGAAAAGAGCTTATACTGAGCATCCTTATAGGTGGACGCCAATTGGTTCTTTAGAACACTTAAACGCTGCTTCTTTAGATGAATTCGTTGATTTTTATGAGACTTTCTATGTTCCTGAAAACGCTACTTTATCTATTGCTGGCGACATCGAGATAGATGAGGCAAAAAAATTAATTAAAGATTATTTCGGTCCTATTCCAAGAGGTGGAAAGGAAATCCCAAGACCTGATATCGTTGAGCCTGAGCAAAAAGAAGAGGTTCGTGATACTATTTATGATAACATCCAACTTCCTGCTGTAATTCAGGCTTATCATATGCCAGCACAAGGAACAGAAGATTCTTATGCTTTAGAAATGTTAAGTACTGCTCTTTCCGGTGGTCAGTCCGCTAGAATGTATAAATCATTGGTAGATGAACAACAAAAAGCATTGCAAGTAGCTGCAATTCCATTTTCTTCAGAAGATCCAGGCTTGTATTTACTTTTCGGATTACCCACTATTGGCGGTGATTTAAAGGAATTGGAAGATGCTATGGATGCTGAAATCAAGAAAGTTCAGGAAGAATTAATTTCAGACAGAGAATTTGAAAAAATCAGAAACCAAAAGGAAAATGACTTCATTTCTGGCAATAGTAAAATGGCCGGAATAGCAGAAAGTTTGGCCAACTACCATGTATACTATGGAGATGCAAATTTAATCAACAAAGAGATTGATCGATACATGAAAGTGACCAAGGAAGATATTAAGCGAGTAGCTAATGAATATCTTACGGAGGACAACAGAGTGGTATTGTATTACTTACCAAAATCTCAAGAAAACCAATAAGTCGTTTCACTTAATAATTGAAAAAAGATGATTAAAAAGATATATATAAGTTTCGTTTTTGCTCTGGCTGCAAGTGTTGCATTTGCTCAGGTAGATAGGACAACAGCTCCGGAACCTACACCGGCCAAAGAAATAAATATAGGGCAGCCTACCACTTTCACCTTAAAAAATGGATTGAAAGTATTTGTGGTAGAAAATCACAAGCTTCCAAGAGTCGCATTTTCTTTAACTTTTGATCGTGACCCTGTTTTTGAAGGAGATAAAGCGGGCTATGTAAGCATGGCAGGGCAAATGTTAATGAAAGGAACAGAAAACCGCACAAAAGCAGAATTAGATGAAGATATTGATTTCATAGGAGCCAATATTAACACCTACTCTACTGGAATGTATGCTACTTCATTGACAAAACATCAAGATAAATTGATGGAATTAATGAAAGATGTTTTATTTAACCCTGCATTTCCTGAGGATGAATTAGAAAAATTAAAAAAGCAAACCTTATCAGGTATAGCTGCTTCAAAAGATGATCCGAATGCTATTGCCTCAAATGTAAGAGGTAAATTAGTTTATGGTGACAATCATCCTTACGGTGAATTTGAAACGGAAGAATCAGTAGAAAATATCACTTTAGCTGAAATCAAAGATTATTACAACACCTATTTCAGACCAAATATTGGCTATTTAGCTATTGTAGGAGACATCACTCCTAAGGAAGCTAAAAAATTAATTACAAAGAATTTCTCTGACTGGGAAAAAGCTGAAATTCCATCAACTGAATACAAAATGCCTACTCCTCCAGAGGAAACATTTGTTGCATTGGTCGATAGAGAAGCTTCAGTTCAATCTGTTGTTAATGTAACATATCCAGTTAACCTTCCTATTGGAAGTGAGGATGTAATTACCGCAAGAGTACTAAACCAAATATTAGGTGGTGGTTTTTCTTCAAGATTAATGCAAAATCTTAGAGAAGATAAAGCATTCACTTATGGTGCACGCTCTTCTTTAAGTGCTGATGAATTTGTTGGAAGCTTTAATGCAAGTGCTAGTGTGAGAAATGAAGTAACTGATAGCGCTGTGAACGAATTTATGGCTGAATTAATGAAGATCAATGAAGACGGTGTAACTCAGGATGAACTAGATGCCGCTAAAGCTTCTATATCAGGAAGTTTCGCACGTTCATTAGAAAGCCCGCAAACTGTAGCTTCATTTGCTATCAATACTGCACGTTACAATTTGCCTAAAGATTATTATGCTAACTACCTTAAAAATCTAGAAGCAGTGACTTTGGAAGATGTAAAAGCAGCAGCTCAAAAATATATTTTACCTAATAATGCTAATATATTGGTAGTGGGTAAAGGTGAAGAGATAGCTGAAAATTTAGAAAGATTTGGTGAAGTAAAATATTTCGACAGAAAAGGAAATGAATATGATCCCAAAGATAAAACTGCATTGCCTGCTGATTTAACAGCTGATAAAGTTTTTGAAAATTATTTTGAAGCTATGGGTGGAAAAGATAAAATTGAAGCTATCACTTCAATGAAAACTGTTTACACCATGAGCATGCAGGGTCAAACGCTAACTTTTACTGAAATAAAAGATAACGATAATTTCAAACAGGAAGTAGGTATGGGACCTATGGTAATGAGCAAAGTATTAGTTAATGATAACGATGTAAAAGCTTTTCAGCAAGGTCAGGAAGTTCCATTGCCTGATGAAGCTAAAAGTAATCTTAAGTCAAACACTTTTATATTCCCAGAACTTCACTATGCAGATATGGGAGTTACTACCGAGCTTACAGGTATTGAAACAGTGAATGATAAGGATGCTTATGTAGTTTCGGTTACTCTTCCTTCTGGTCAAGTAACAAAATCTTATTTTGATACTGAAAGCGGATTAAAAGTAAAAACTTCTGCTACACAGCAAGGACCACAAGGCGAAGTGACAGTATATGAAGAATTTAGTGATTTCGAAGCCGTAGATGGCATTATGGTTCCTAAGAAAAACGTTAAATTTCAAGGGAGACCACTTAACACTGAGTTAAAATCAGCTGAATTTAATATTGAAGTCACTGAAGATACTTTTAACTAAGATTTGATTGTTTAATTTTAAAAAAGCCCGAAAGAAACCTATTTCTTTCGGGCTTTTTTTATGTTGAATTTAGAACTCTGAGACTTCTTTTTGAACCACAATTTCACTTCCGATATATTGAATTACCAAGTCCACTACTTTATCAGATTTTAGGTTATGACCCAAGCCTTCCGTTCTTAATCAATTTTGAGTTCTTCCATTTAGCTTTCAATTTTAAAGCATTTTCAAAGGGAGTTTCTTTATCATTTTCATCATGAATTATAATGCCTGGAACATCTACTTTACTAGCAAATTGAGGTAAACTAATGTCATCAATCTTATGTCGAACCTGCATCTGAAATTCATTGGCTATCTGGTTCATAGTTTGAGATTTCAGTTTTAAAATATTTCCAAAGAAATTGAAAAACTCCTCCGCTTTATTAGGAGCTGCTAATGATACAACCCGTTTTACATCCTTAATCTGATAATAAGCCAAAGCATAAAAAACTGACATACTTCCAATTGAATGAGCTACTATTGTATCAAAACCATTAAAATGACTTACTAATTCGTCAATTAAAAATGCATTTAAAGGGACTGTAAACTGATTCCCTCCACTTTGCCCATGACCTGGTGCATCATAAGCAATTAAAGTGAATTCATCTTTAGGTAAAGATTCGATATACTTTTTCCATCGGAAACTATGACTTTGCCAGCCATGTACAAATAAAATTTTCTTCGGACCACTCCCCCATTGGTAAATTCTAATACGATTTCCATTAAAATTATAATCTGATTGGGTAGACGTACTCAAAAATTCTTTTTGATGAGCCCTTAAACCTGTATTTTGAGGTCTACACATTAATTTAAACCCTAATTTCCCCGTTTTCTTAGGGCTGAAATTGCTCAGTGTATCTAAATAAAAACCTATTGATTGATATACTAATTGCTTCATAACTTCATTTTTTAGATACCGAAAGGTATCTTGTTGAACAAATTTTTTTATTTTGAAATATTTTTTATCCGAATTCGCAAATCTTCAATCACCCACTCCATATCCTTGCTGTTTTTTCTAATCTTACTTAGTAGTACTCCACCTTCAAGAGAAGCTATAAAAATTGAGGCAAATTGTGCTGGACGAGTTTCAGATTTGATTTGATTGTATTCCATCCCCTTTATAACGATATGCTCCAATGACTTTTGAAAAACATCAAGCAACTGTTTTACTTTCAAATTCAATCCTGGTTTGGTATCATCTGATTCTACTCCTGCATTCAGGATAGGACAACCACCTACAATAATTGGACTATGAATATAAGCTCTAAAAAAATCACAAATTGCAAACAATTTATCAGGAGCTGTATTTCCATCCTTAATAGCCTCTCTTAATTTAGCTTGTAATTTAGCGGAAATAAAATCGTAAGTACATACCTCCAAATTATCCTTATCATTGAAATGCCTGTATATAGCCCCTTTAGTTAAGCCCGTTGCATCCGTAATATCTTTTAAGGATGTCGCCTTAAAACCCTGAACATTAAACAATCCGGCTGCGGTTGATAAAATCTTTTCTTTTGTTGCTTCAGCATCTCGCATATACAAAGATACCGATCGGTACCTAAAAAAGCAAATGTAACTCTAATAAACTTAAAAATCATGAATCACAATTATTCACTAGCAGAATTCACACTTCCAACCGATACTACAGCTTTTCCTATTCAGTATATTCTTTGTTGCCTTGGATGAAGAATGCTTTTTAAACTTTGGCCAAAACGATGCTCAGGAAAATTTTACACATAAAAAAAGGAGCTTCAAAAGCTCCCTTCCCTATTCAAGTTGACCTATTTTCTACCGCTTACCGGTACCGTAATCTATTTCAACGATGAATTCTTCTTGAGGTCTCAAGAATAAATTATTCAAATTAGCTGATATATTGAATGCCCTTTCCTCTGCATAATTTACATTATGAACATATCCTTCTCCTCTATTTTTAATGTTATAATTACCATCCCATATATATTCATCTCCTTTAATAGAACCACCTAGAATTTGAATTTCCGCTCCATTCCCTGATATCTCAGGAAATGTTGGAACCACTTCAACAGTAAACTTCTCAGTATATCCTCTACCGGTACTCAGGTTAGACACATTCCAATCACCTATCTGTCCATTCAGCACATCTAGAAATAACTCCGCTTTGCTATGTGTTGGTTCAGTTATGAAACTGACAGGTGCATCTACTGAATAAAAGAAAGTAGCGTAATTTTCACCATCTGCAAACACTACCTCCCCAGCATCAGATTCTGTAACTTGTGAAAGATCCTTCACATCCCCATTTTCATCCACTAAGCGATCGGACGTCATATATTCATTCTCCTCTAAATACTCAAAACCAATACTTGGCATAGCTACATAAGGTGAAGTATTATTACTATTGTCCAACTCAAAATTCCACCGAGTCTTAAATTCAATCATTTCGAAATTCGCAGCCTCCTCAGGGTTGCCGCCCTTAAAGGAAATAGAAGGATCTGTATAATTTTCACCGTTACTTTCTATTTGGAGTCCTCCAATTCTTGTATCATAAGATATATTGATTTTTGATTTGGCTTCAGTATTATAACTGTCATAAAAGGTAGCTACAATACTATCAACTTGGTAGCCATGATAAAACCCATAATTATTTCCAAACCAGTCTCTATTTTCAAAGGCGAAGGTCAGCGTTTCATCTATCTTCTCTTGGGTAATTTCTCCATTGGCATCTGTATATATATTGTCATAAAAAATATTGTAATGCTCTGAACCATAAGAAGTGCTGTAATAAGCACGGATATTAAAGTTAATCCATCTGTTAGCTGTATACTGAGCACTGCTATCAAGCGTCACGGATTGGATCGCATGCTCACCCAAGACTATCAATTCAGCTCCTTCACCTGTCGAATCTGAAACCTCTACAGTGGGAATAGTTTCATATCCTGAACCTGGTGTAAACAAAAATTCCATTTCATCTCTTTGCTGGTTTTCATTTGATGAAAAGATTCTATATGAGGAATAGTAACCTCCATTAATTCCAAACATTTGACGTCCCGCTTTGGTAATATTACTAATTTGAAAGCCTCGACCTGCTGCTTCGGGCTCTGGTACATTTACCTGAACTCCTCTAACGAAAGGAATATCGGTAACCATCGAATTGTGCCCGAATGTTGTCATTACAGAATCCAATACCGGTTCTTCCGAATCAGTTGGAAAATATGCGAGCTTTTGCTTTAATCGCAACTGCGGAATTAGCAAATTGACACTAACACCGTCATTACCAGTTGGAATCGTTATTTCATACTCTCCTTCTTCGTTTGTAAAAGCTTCTCCCAAACCACCTTCAACATTCAATGAATATTCGCTGAAACTTATTCCTTCACTAACATTTACAATGTTCCCTGAGAAGTCTGCTCTAAGCAATTGATTCTTCACTACCTCAGTAGTACTATTGGTTAAATCAGTTTCAATACTTACTTTCCCTTTAATTTTGGCAGTATTAGTTCCGTTTCCTTTATTGTAAAGTGGGATTATAGCAGATTCATTTTTGGTGATTGGTGCTACTACATCATCAATGACTTCATAATTATATCCTCTCTCAAATTTGAAATCTATTAACCCTAATGCAGAGTAATAACCTTCCTTTTTAATTTCTATAATGTTACCTCCTACAGTAACTTCATCAAAAATGATATTCCCAGATGCATCGGATACCTCTATTAACTCTATTAGTTCACCATCCAATGAAGAAGTAAGCTTAACTTCCGCCCCTTCAATTGGGGTAGTACCATCTAATATTTTCATATTAACATTGTAGAATTCACCTGCTTTATTTAACATAGCAAGCTGTTCTGCAATATTTAGAGAGTCCTTCACATCATTATTAACAGTAATATTATTAACGTCAGGTTCAATAGGTGGGGTTTCTTTGCAAGAAGAAAAAATGACAACTCCAAAAAAAATTGATAGGTAAATAATTCTTTTCATATAAAATAACAGTTAAATGCAGTTGCGAAATAAACTAATAATATTTGCTAACCATAATTTTATAAGAAAATAATTATATAAATCTGACAAATTAATTTTAAAACCATGATTAACCTCACAGTCGTCAAAATATCCACTAATTGGGAGTCATCAACATATACTTCTATTGGTTATTCTACTTCTAAATCTAAAATAGTTTTAATATGAATATTTTTTTGATTTCCAACTAAGAAAATCACTATTAAGGCACAATCTATGATGGTTTAAAAGTAAAACTCACAAGCACTCGCAAAAGTAATGGGGGAATAAATTAAGTATATATTATTCCTTTGTTTGAGGTAATAAGCTTATAATCAAAATCGACAATAAAACACATAGGAACTCATAATATCATGATAGCCTATAAAATTATAAATCTTTTTCTGCTTGAGTTTAATCAGCTATTCTATTTTCTGTTTTATCAAAAAAACTGCTTAATTGAATTAGCAATTATTTGAGGGTCGACCTTTTCAATCGGATGCGGAAAATTCGGAAAAACTTGTAATTCTCCTTGAACTAAAGCTCTATAAAAAGCAATCGTTTCATCAAGACTTACCATATTGTCTTGATCTCCCAATCCTAATCTTATAGGCAAATCTATAGTTGAAATATTATCTGTACTTAAAATTGGATTCTTTCCTAAATCCAACATCATTTCAGCTGTTTGATCACATAAATTCATCCAACTTTCTCCGTGCAATGCTTTAAGATGTTGGGAAAATTGTGGTACTTTTTCCTGAATCTTTTCAGGATTTAACATTTTACTTTCCTTTTCTGCCTGCTGTGTTTTCCAGTCTAGTTTAGTCCCTAAAGTCATGATTCCACCAAAATATTCTGGCTTTTTTAATGCTAAGGATAATGCTACATATCCTCCCATACTGTAACCAAATACACTGCAAGAATCAATACCCTTCTTAACCAGAAAATCTTCCAGGTCCTTCACTAAATCCTGCATATTGAAGCTGAAATCAGATTTCGATCTACTTCCATGGCCATTAAAATCAGGTATAAATAAGTTGAAGTCATCGGATAGTTGCGGAACTAAAGCATCAAATGATTTTGAGCTACCCAATGCACCATGTAAAAGTATAAGGTTCTTTTTAGCCATTTTATCTCTTTCAAATGTTTTAAATAATAACTTTTTAAATGATCAAATTTATTTGCAATCCATTTTATGGATCAGACGGTGCGAACTGTCTGATCGGGAGCAAACATTAGCATGCTTTCATTCAATCCTTATTCTCCAAATTATAAATAACCCGCCAGCCAATATGCACTATAGCCCATCCATTCTTTAAATAAAATATGCCATTTCATTAAAGCTGATTGAGAAGGAATAAACATAGCAGGATTGATTATCTCATCACTAGTATGAAACACTGTTGGATAAGCCTGCACTTTAAAATTCTCCTTTTCAAAACACCCTTTTGCCCTCGGCATATGAGAAGCACTGGTAATTAAAAGAATTTCAGATTGAGAATTAATAAAATCCTTAGCGAAACGAGCATTTTCAACTGTATTTCTGGATTGATCTTCTATGATGACTTTCTCCGTGGGAAACTGAATAGATTCCAAATAGGAAGAAAGCACTTTTGCCTCTTGCAGATCCTTCCTTAAAGCTGTAGCTCCTCCTCCTGAGATATAAAGTGTATCAATAATTCCTTGTTGATGGAGCATAATAGCCTGAAAGAGTCTATCAGCATTGTGATTAAAATAAACTCTATCTTTTGGTTCTTTTTGAGTATTGGTCATTCCTGTCAATAGAACTCCATAAGTAAATTTTTGACTTCTGATAGTTTCAAGCTTGGCAGGTTCTGTTTGCCATGCTTTTAGAATGGAATTGGCCAAAAAATCATTAGTGAAGATGATGAATAATATAAAGCCCAGAATAGCTAAGTATTTTCTGTATTTCCATTTTTTAAATATAAAAAATGCCAGCCAGGCTAAACCAATTAGAGTAGCCGGCATTAGTAAATAGCTGATGGTTTTAGAGAGGATGAAGAACATATCTAAATATTTACCAACTTTTCCTAAGTTTAAAACCTTGAAAAAGTTTTACTCATTCTACTGATAAATCCCTTTATATTGATCTCTTTTTACTGTGCAGTTGATCCATCCTTCGTCCAAATCTGCCCCTATACTTTTATAAAATTCAATAGAAGGTTCGTTCCAATCCAATACTTGCCAAGTGCAAAGTCTGCAATTTTGCTCATCAGCCTCTTGAAGAATAGCATTCAATAATTTTCTTCCATAGCCTTTTCCTCTTTCCGATTCCGTTACGATTAAATCTTCCAGATACAAAACTTTTCCATTCCATGTGGAATAGCGGAAATAATATAAGGCAATCCCTACAATTCCATTTTCAGTTTCCGCAATAAATAATCCGTATGCCGGATTTTCTCCAAAGCCGTCTCTTGTTAATTCCTTTACATCTATTACAACGGCATCTGGCTCACGTTCGTAAACCGCAAGTTCCTGGATTAACTCTAAAGTTCTAGGGATATCTTTCTCTGTTGCTCTTCTTATAGTTATGCTCATAAAAATAAAATTAACCGCAAAGTGGGAAAGGCGCAAAGAAATACAGAAATAAATTGACAGTTGACAATATACAATTGAAAAACGTCAATAATCTTAAAGGTAGGTGAATCGAAATCTGCAATTTCTAATTCAATATCACAAGATTTGTAATCCAATTCTAAATCGGATTACAAACCTAAAACAGTCAAATCTTATTTAACTATTCAGCCATCTCCATAGCCTTCTTTGATTTTCTATATAGAAAATTATTAAAGATATTTCTTTTAGCAAAACGATAAGGCTTATCAGAATTTACCAGTTTAGAATAAACATTTTTGTTAACACCAAAATATTCATAAGTAGTACCATCTAAAAAAGAAACCTCTAGTAATAAACCTTTATGTCTAAAATCTAGAATATTTGATTCAGTGGTAGTTTTAGTATATTCAGCCAGATTCGCCTCTTTAGTTTCTGGGGCTATACTGATTAGAAAATGATAACCGTCAATAATCTGTTGACTTCTGATCTCAGCCTCTTCAGCTTTAGGGTCATTGGCCTGAAATTTATCGGGATGCCATTCTTTTACTAAATTTCTATAGGTTGATTTTAATTGCTTAAGATCAATAGGGCCTTCAACATTAAATAATTTTTTGTACTCGTTAATACGCTTCATAAAGGTAATTTCTCAATTGGAGCGCAAAGGTAGTTAATAAAAATTCATAAATAGCTATTAGAGAAACATATAGATTGAGCACTACCAACCATTTATTTAAAAAAAGACTCCAATCTCCCAAATTCAAAGGAAACCAGAGTCTTAATTCACAGTCTAAAATCTAGATTCTAGAATCTCATGATTTACAATTCCTCATCGAAAGGGACTACTCCCATATTATACCAAGCAAAAGCATACTTATCCGCAATTCCATCAATGATTTTATCGGTTGGTTTTCCTGCTCCGTGACCAGCATTAGTTTCAATCCTTATTAAAACCGGAGTTTCGCCAGCATGTTTAGCTTGCAATTCTGCTGCAAATTTGAATGAATGAGCGGGTACTACCCTATCATCATGATCGGCAGTAGTGACCATAGTAGCCGGATATTCAACTCCCTCTTTTACATTATGAACTGGAGAATATCCTTTTAGGTATTCAAACATTTCTTTGCTATCCTCAGAAGTTCCGTAATCATAAGCCCAGCCTGCTCCTGCTGTGAAAGTGTGATATCTTAGCATATCCATCACCCCAACAGCTGGAAAAGCGACTTGCATCAAATCAGGGCGCTGTGTCATAGTTGCTCCTACTAACAATCCACCATTTGATCCACCTGAAATGGCTAAATGCTCTGAACTTGTATAACCTTTATCAATCAAATATTCTGCAGCTGCAATAAAGTCGTCAAATACATTTTGCTTTTGCATTTTTGTACCCGCTTTATGCCATTCTTCTCCATATTCCCCACCTCCTCTTAGGTTAGGCTGCGCATAAACACCTCCGTTTTCTAACCAAACCAAACGAGCTACACTAAAACTCGGACGCAGACTTACATTAAATCCACCGTAAGCATAAAGCTCCGTTGGATTTTTACCGTTTCTCTCTATCCCCTTTTTATAGGTAATGAACATCGGGATTTTAGTTCCGTCCTTACTTTCGTAGAATACTTGCTCCGTTTCAAAATCCTCAGGATTGAAATCTATTTCAGGCTTCCAATACAGTTCTGAAGTTCCTTTTTCAATATTATATTCAAATATAGCGGAAGGGTAAGTAAAAGAAGTGAAGCTGTAATATAATTTTTCGTCTTCCTTTTCAGCACCAAAACCGCCAGCAGTTCCAATTCCAGGAAGTTCAACTTGTCTGATTTTTTTACCTTCATAATCAAATTGATGGATTTCAGTTTTCACATCCACCATATAGTTCGCAAAGATAGAACCACCAGCAGTACTTACATTCAACACATTTTCAGTCTCTGGAATTACGTCTTTATAATTATCAGTCGATGGATTTTGTGCATCTACTTCCACCAATCTTTTATTTGGTGCATTAAGATTGGTTTCAATCAATAATCTATCGCCATCATTATCCAAAACCGAATGTTCGCTATCAAAGCCTTCTGCTATTGGAACAATCGGATTATTCCAATCTGATAAATCTTTTACATACAATTCATTTCCACTGGTGCTATTAGCAGCTGAAATGAAAAGGAATTTTTCATCATCGCTCACATATCCGCCAATATATCTTCTTGGAGTTTCACTGCCACCAAAAATCAATTCATCTTCGGATTGAGGAGTATTCAGTTTGTGATAGTATAATTTATGCTCTTGAGTTTTTGCTGAAAGCTCACTTCCTTCAGGTTTATCATAACTACTGTAGAAAAAACCTTCATTTCCTTTCCATGACACACCACTAAATTTCACGTTTTGGATGGTATCCTCCACAATGGATTTATCCTCCGTATTCATTACAATTACTTTTCTCCAATCAGAACCGCCTTCAGAAATGGAATAGGCCAAAAGGCTTCCATCCTTTGTGAATGAAGTTCCTGCTAGAGAAGTCGTAGCATCATCCGAAAAAGTATTTGGATCAAGAAATACACTTTCCTCACCGTCTAAGCCTTTCTTGCGATAAACGACCCATTGGTTTTGTAAGCCATCATTTTTATAGGTATAAAAATAATCCCCATGCTTTCTTGGCGCACTTTCTTTCGCATAATTCCAAAGCTCCGTTAGTCTTGCTTCAATTTTATCTCGGAATGGTATATTATTCAAATAGCCAAAAGTGACCTCATTTTGTGCCTTTACCCATTCGGAAGTTTCTTCAGAACGATCATCCTCCAACCAACGGTAGGGATCTGGCACTTCAGTCCCAAAATAAGTATCTACTGTATCCACTTTAGCCGTTTCAGGATAATCTTTTATCTCCATTTTCTGATTTTTTTCACCACTATTGCAGGCAAAGATTGCCAAAGCAAGTGGGAAAGCCCATATTTTCTTCATGATTGTATTATTAAAATTTCAACTAAAATAAGGGCTTTTCAGGAGAAAATCAGCAGTTTTATAAAAGCGGTGGATGCTAGGGATGATGGGTGGATTATCAGAAATAAAAATCAAATTTTACTGAAAAAAGAATCGGTATTAATCAAAATCAAGCGCACTTCATCTTCTTTATTAAACTCACTAATGTTAGCTAAAACAGTATTAACTGCATCCCTTGAAATATCTTCCAACATTCGTGTCCAGAATACGGTAATCACTATCTCGTTTTCTGAAGAAATATCAACATCTGTAATCATCTTATTCAGTCTTTGCAAACTAGGATAAGTATTCAAATCCTCCACTGCTGAAATAGGGAAAAAAGATTCAAATCTATTTTGATAATTCCAGTCCAAATTTTTCAAACTTCCTTTAGCATAGCAATTGGCATGAAAAGAAGCTAAATCTGAATTATTAAAATAGTGAATCTGAACTGGCTGACTTAAGTCTTTTTTGATAGAGTCATTTTCATGTTCTCTTAAAGATTGAAAAGCCGAAGAATCAATTATGACTTTATCAGTTTGAATACCTTTAAAGTCTATTGCAGCATAAAATTGATGTATCTCCTCTTCATTTACACCATCTATTTGATTTACCCCATACATTTTACTCATTAAAGCAGTGCAAGAGGACAAACTAAAAATGAGTATGAAGGAATAAATTAAAAGTGAAGCGAATGATTTAATCATAAAAATATTAATCTTTTAATTTGAATCAAAACTACTGAATACCAAACCTAATCCATTATGCTTTTTAATATAGTTCTTGAATTCTATTTCACACAGGGTTTTCAAAAAACTTTCACAACTTCAATTAATAAACTATCTTGTTTTCAAATAATTTAATCTAAGATATTGGAAGTATTAGGCATTGACATCGGAGGTTCGGGCATGAAGGCTGCTATAGTAGATCTAAAAACAGGGGAATTCATAGGGAAACGTAAAAGATATAAAACACCACAGCCCGCTACTCCTGAGGCTATGATAAAAACTGTGGTAAAATTGCAAGAACATTTTGATTGGTCAGGCCCAATAGGTTGTGGCTTTCCTGCCGCTATTATTGATGGAACCGTGAAAACCGCCTCCAATATTGATAAGAGTTGGATTGAGAAACCATTAGCAAATATGATCAGAAAGGCTACAGGTTGTGCTACTAAACTAATGAATGATGTGGATGTGACAGGCTTAGCTGAAATGCGTTATGGAGCAGGAAAAGATCATGAAGGTACCGTTTTGGTATTGGCTTTAGGCACTGGAATTGGTTCGGCTTTATTTCACAATCAACAGCTTATGCCCAATACCGAATTAGGACATATTCAATTCAAAGGAGATATAGCAGAAAACTATGCCGCTAATTCCATACGAGAAAATGAAGACTTAAGCTGGGATGTATGGGGGAATCGACTTAATCAATACTTAGTTGAAGTTCATAAATTATTTTGGCCCGATTTAATTATTATAGGTGGTGGCGTAAGCAAGAAATTTAAGAAGTACGAAAAATATATTGACAGTAGACTAAATGTAATTCCTGCTGAATTGAAAAACCATGCTGGTATTGTGGGCGCTGCAAGTCAATTTTTATAGAGATTAATTAAAGTCAAATACTTTAGTGAAAGAGAAAATTATATATATTTACGTTAAATAATTGATTCAATTAACTAATGATTAAATTATGAAAAAGCTAACAAAACTATTCTTCATCACTTCATTAATAATGATGGGATCATTTTTTGAAGTAAGTGCAAATAATTCTGAAAAAGAATCACCCAAAGAAACTAGAACATTAAGCACTACTGAAATTAAACAACTGAAAAATCGGGTTGAAGAAATTCAAAACATGGATAAATCCGAGTTGAGTTGGAAAGAAAGAAGAGAGGTAATAAAAGAATTAAAAGAAATAAAGAAAACCTTAGAATTAGATGATAAAGTAACCATCTCTGTGGGTGCCATTATAATTATTGTATTGCTATTAATTATCATTTTCTAATATGAGAGTACTTTTTATTTTAATTTTAGCAATAACAGTATCTTCTTGCACAACAATAAATAAATCTATGAAGGAGCCAAATGTGCTCGTAAAACTAGAAAAAGATGATTTTGAATTATCAGATCAAGTAAGTGCTTCTGCAAAAACTATTCGCTTTTTAGGAATAGATTTTCAGCGGATATTTATGAAAAGAACAGGAAGCATCAATAACACAAGCAATGTTTTGAATATAAATTATGCTTCAATTCCTGTAATTGGAAAAGTATTGACTGATAAAGCCTCTAGCTATGCATTGTATGAGCTTATGTATCAGAACGAAGGCTATGATGTGATATTTTATCCGCAATATGAAATCAAAACCACTAAACCATTTTTAGGCTTAGGCTTTATATTAAATATTACAGAAGTGAAAACCAAAGCAAGATTAGGTAAATTAAAATAGATTTAATTTTACTTTTTTAATTAAATCTACTTTAGTTACTTTGCAAACAAACAAATAAAACATAATAATAACTATGAAAAATTTAAAACTTACAATTTTTGCAGCAAGTTTAATCTTTTTAGTTTCAAGTTGTACAATCAGACTTGTAGACTTTACAACTATCAGTACAAAAAATGTTAATCTAGGAATTGACAAATCTCAAGGAACTAGAGTTGAAGGAAAAGCTTCTTATTTCCTAAACATTGGTTTTAACTTGAAAGATGCCATCGATGATGCTATGGAGCAAGCTGGTACAGGATATGACCTTTTAATTGACGGTGTTGTATCATACCAGAATTTACCATTTGTAACTGTTGTTAAAGTGGAAGGTGTAGCTGTAAATGCTGCTAAAATGAGACTTAGCATGACTGAAGAAGAATACAACAACTGGTTAAGCGAAAACAAAGCAATTGAAGTAAAAGAAGATAAAACAAAATAATCATCTTTTATTATTAAGATTTGAAAAGGCACATTTTGTGCCTTTTTTTTATATCACTACTTTTCTAGGAATATCCATTGGCAACCTACTCAATAACTCATAATTCAGCTGATTACTTAATTCTCCAAAGCTAGCTACCGTTACATTAACCTTTCCATTGCTCCCTATCATAATCACCTCATCTCCTTTTCCAACATTCTTGCATTCGGTCACATTAATAATCATTAAATTCATATTAACAGTACTGATTACAGCCACTCTTTTTCCATTTACAATCACTCTCCCTTGATTACTCAATGAACGTGCAAAACCATAAGCGTAACCAACTGGAACAGTGGCAATTTTCATTTTCTTAGTAGCTTGATAACTGGTGCCATAACCTACAAACTCTCCAACAGGTACTTCTTTAACTGACATGATTTTACTTCTCCAACTCATCACCCTTTTTAGCGGGTGCTTCACTTTTCTATCTAATCCATCTTGTCCATGACCATTACTTCTTTGATAGGCAATAAAAGTCTCTTGGCTTGGCCAAAAACCATATAACAAAATACCGATCCTCACCATATCCATCTGCGTTTCGGGATAGGACATGGCTGCAGCAGAGCAAGCCGTATGCTTTCTTTTCGGAACTAGGCCATTTTCCTCAAATAAATCACAGATTTTTTTATACTTTTTAATTTGATCCACTACTCTAATGTAGTTTGTAATGCTTTCAGCTCCGGCATAATGAGTGCATAATCCCGTAAAAGAAATATACTCTTTGTTTTCTTTCATTAAATCCATCACTTCTTCCAAATGCTCTTGCTCAAAACCAGTTCGGTTCATTCCAGTTTCTACCTCCACATGGAGCTTCGCTTTCTTACCTAGCCTTTTGGCGAAATGAATAGCTGCCTCTAACCTACCTATTTCGAAAACATAAAACTCCACATCGTTTTCAATTGCCCATTCTGTCTCTTCGTCTTCCATCCACCCCATAATCATAACTTCTGTGGTTTTTTTCTTTACTTGGCAAACTAGTTCTGCCTCATGAGTGGAAAATACGGAGAGATGTTTAACATTGGCAGATTCGAAAAGTGGCACTATTTCTTTTATCCCATGTCCATAAGCATTGCCTTTCAATACAGCTGAAAGCAATACATTATCTGCCAATTTCTTTTTAACAAAGCGAACATTTTGTCGAACAGCACTTTTGCTTAAGGTGATAGAAGAGGTACTAAATATGTTTTGATTCATAATGTTTAAGAACGAATTATAATTGATTCAAGAAATGGTGTTGCAACATAAGATCAGATAAATGTACGCGAAATGATGAAATTAAATAATTGAATTAATTTAGCTTAAAATACTTCATAAGCCCTACATACATATTTATTCCTGATAGCAAAATATCATCTGGAAAGTCATAAGTCTCATCGTGAAGATGTGGGGTATCTTCTCCTGCCCCGACCCCAAAGAACCCAGTCTTCATTTGAAGTTTATATTGACCAAAGTCTTCACTCCATTTAAAAGGCTTTTCCAGTTCATTGAAATCAGTTTTTGCTATCTCTCCTGCATTTTTCATGATTTGATAAGCTTCTTCTGTATTTTCTGTAGAAGGAAAAGTTTCAGTATAGGATATCTCATATTCCAAAAGCTCTTTTTTTGCTTGTTCAGCCACCAAATTTTCTGCAAAATCTATAAGTTTTTGCATATCCTCATCTCTCATGGCCCTAAGTGTTATTCTCACTTCTCCATAACCTGGGGAGGTCCCAAAAGCAATTTCACCTAATTCGGAATGAATTACTGTTGCCAAAGTTAAATCTGAAAAAGGATTTGTGATATGTACAACTGACATTTGAGTTGTGATTTCGGCAATTGCCATAACTGGGCTGATACCATATTCAGGCTCTGCCGCATGACTGGTTTTACCAAATAGCTTAATCACCATTCCTCTTGAAGCTGCTGCAAACGTGCCTTTTTTAGTGAGAATTTGTCCTTTAGGATAGCCTACTATATTATGAAGACCAAACAGATAATCTAATTGAATATTTAATTCATTTAATCCCTTATTGATGCGGGCAGCTCCTTCTCCGGTTTCTTCAGCTGGCTGAAAAATCAAATATATATCCCCCTTTTTTACAGGATTATTTTCAAGATAAGCAGCAATACCTGCCACCATGGTCATATGCCCATCGTGACCACATTTATGAGCTGTATGCGGTGTTTTAGAGGCATATTCTAATTCTATGGTTTCAGCAATATGAAGGGCGTCCAAATCCGCGCGAAACCCAATGCTATTACCTGCTTCCTTTCCTTTGAACAGCGCAATAACTCCATGTCCCCCAACATTCTCCCAAATATGGTCAGGTTTGAATTTTTTCAGAAATTCAACTACTATTTTTGCAGTCTTCTCTTCTTGATTGGAAACTTCTGCATTGGCATGTAAATGATGTCTTAATTTTATAAGCTCTTCTACATCAAGCTTTAAATCCATAAAAAATAATTTAAAACTTATTCTACTGTCTTTTCAATATAATTAGAGTTCAATATACCCAAAGCTCCCATATATTTCACCTTAAAGTTAATCAAATCCCCCACTTTACGCTTTTCAGGATTGTCTCCTAAATCAATCACTATCATATCGGAACTTGAGCCTACAATTTCAAAATCATAACCTTCCAAAATCAAATATTTTGGATCAATATCCAAAACCCCAATATCTAATATAGCCCTGTAACTAGTTTCACCATATAAAGATTCATCAATCTCGGTAATTTCTCCTTGTGGGTTTGCTGCCATTTCACCCATTGGTACTTTCGGCTTTTCAGTAATTTCAATAATTTCAGTAAAAAGCTCCAAACAATCATCGTGCATTCCTTCTATAGTGGTTTCATCAAAAAGGTTTGCTCCAAAATAGAGTGTTTCACCAATTCTAAAATGATTAACTCCAGCGGGAATTTGCTTATTCATGATTAATGGAATAGTCACAGAAGTTCCACCCGAAACCAAAGGTAATTTTCTATTAAATTTTAATTCTATAATCTGTTTGTATAGACTTAACTGAATAAGTTTATCTTGAGAAGGCATTACTCCATGCAAGCAGTTCAAATTCGTACCTATTCCTTCAATTTGAATATTAGGCAACTCAAAAACTTTTGCATAAAAATCAATCAAATGATCTCCCATTACTCCTTCTCGTAAATCACCGGTTTCTACCATAATGATGACTTTATGAGTTTTATTTTGCCTCACCGCCTCATCAGAAAGTAATTTTAAGGTGTAATATTCCGTATTCATACTCATATCTGCGTAGCGCACGATATCAGGTATACTTCTTTTTGCAGGTGGTTTGATGTAACAGGTTTTTACTGTAGAATCAATTTCCTTCACTTTTTGAAGATTTTTGATCCTAGAATCATGGATTTCCCTAAATCCTAAATTGATAACCTCTTTTAGATAGAGTTCGTTGCCACAAAAAAGCTTTGTTACAGCTCCCCAATCTAGATTATTCTCAGTAAAAAGTTTATGTAAAAAATCAAAGTTATGTTTTAACTTATCTTTATATAATTTTAAAAATGCCATGATTATTTTTTTAACCTCATCTCCAAATATTTATTGGTGAAGCCTAATTTCTCGTATAAGAACTTAGCAGGGTTTTCCGGTTCCACATGAAGAGCTATGTCACCTTTAGCTGTATTAATTGCTTTTTTCATTAATTCTTTCCCAACACCTTTTCCCCTCTGGTCAGCATGAACAGCAATATACACTAATATGTTTTCTGGGATATAACCCGACATACCTGTTTGATTAACAACTACAGCTCCTTTTATACTTCCACTTTCCCGTGCTAAAACTACAAATCCTCCTTGATGACCAAATGAACTGAGTGAATAATCCAAACATTTCATGATATCATCTTTAGCATCACCAAATTCATCGAGGTGGGTATGAAGAAAATCTGCAATCTCATTTTTTTGTAATGTAGTTGCTGAGTCTATTGAAGTTAGTGTTTGATATTCCATGTAATTATTTGTTTTTAGGATATATTAGAGAGTAAGTTACAAAAATTATTGCTGAAAATAAGATACCAAATACGTTAGGATCTAATCCAAGAGGTAATTTAAATAAAAATTCAGTAAATGGAAGATCAATGATCTGCATTTTATTTATTGATTCTACCACTTGACCGGGTGTCATATTTTCTAATTCTATCCCATTAAATTCTAAACTTGACCTTGCTTCACTTATAAATGTTCGTAATTCATCCATTTTAGTTGCAGTAGCGAAGGTAATTTTATTGGCTTGTAACACTGCAGTTGTCAATCCTCCGGCAATCATAGCCAAAAATGCGGCATTATTATTACTCTTTTTCCAAAACAAGCCTCCTAAAATCGGTACAAACAAACCGGACACCATAAAAGCATAACTGTAAAGCATTAAGCTTAAAACATTCTCCATTGCACTGGCCAGTAATAGAGCAATTGCCCCTACCAATAAAGTTACAATTTGAGAAAGCCTTAACTCCTTTTTATCAGAATTAAATCGGTTGGTAAATTTTTTAATAAAATCAGATACAAAATTTCCGGATGAAGCCATCAAGCAACTATCAGCCGTGGAAAGAATGGCTGAAAAGTAAGCAGACATCATTAAGCCTAAAAGCCCAACAGGTAATACGGTGGCTAACATCATTGGCAAGCCTTTTTCTGGATCAGCTTGGGCAATGTTTTCAGGACCAAGAGCTGCAAACATACCTTGATCTGCCGCTACTCGAGCTAAGAGCCCTAAGGCTACACCCATAAAAGCCATGATGGGCCATTCAAAAACACCTGCTATAAACCATGCTTTTTTTGCCGTTTTTACATCATGACTAGCATAAATTCTTTGATATAAAGTCATCCCTACAAACCAAATTGGAATTATAGTGACTACCCAGTAAATTATATCTTGCCAGCTAATATTTGTCAGGGATAACATTTCAGGATCCAATGTTTCCTTGATAGCAGACCATCCTCCAACAGCATTATAAGAAAGTGGAATTCCAATAAAAATAAGTCCACTTAATAAAAGTATCCATTGAATGGTATCTGTATAAATAACAGCTTTAATACCACCCATAACAGTGTATACCACTGCGATTACACCCATTATAATGAGTGCTTGATTTAAACCTAAATCAGGAAAAGTACCTGAAGCTAATTTTGCACCTGCTAAAATTTGCGAACTTGTAAAGCCTAAATATCCAATAGCAGAAATCAAAGCCGCTAGTAATGCCGTTTTTTTATCAAAAAAATATGCAAATAATTGAGGCATGGTGTGAAATTTATCAAATGCTTTATTTCCTCTTACTACTGGAATAAGAAAAACGGCTGCTAACCATGCACCAATTAAGCCAGTAAAAAGCATCCACGAACCAGAAATACCGATTGTAAAACCTAATCCACCCAAACCAATAGAAAAACCTCCTCCTACATCTGTGGCCACAACACTCAATCCTATATGCCAGCTGGTCATTTTCCTGCCGCCAACATAATAATCGTCCATACCTTTGTTAGACCTCATGAAGTAGTATCCTACTCCTAACATAGCCAACATGTAAACAATAAAAATTGAAAGATCTATAATATGCATCTGGTAGAAAGTCAGATTAAAATTGTTTTATTCAAAGAAATCTTAAACTACGAAAAATTTAACACTTGGTGAAATTTGTAGTTCTTTAGAGATGTATGAAATTATTTTATTGAATTTCTCAAATAAAAAAAGGGCCGAAGCCCTTTTTAATATTTTATAAAATATGATTAATCTTGAGAACCTATTTTAGCACCAAGGTATTCTCTATTCATTCTTGCAATATTAGACAAATCAATGCCTTTTGGACATTCAGCCGAACATGCACCAGTGTTTGTACAAGCTCCAAATCCTTCTTCATCCATTTGTGCAACCATTTTTTGCGCTCTTTCTGCACCTTCTACTTTTCCTTGTGGTAGCATAGATAATTGTGAGATTTTAGCACTCACAAATAACATAGCTGAAGCATTTTTACATGCTGCAACACAAGCTCCACATCCAATACAAGTAGCTGAATCAAATGCTTCATCTGCTACAGATTTAGGAATTGGAATTTCATTAGCATCGGGTGTTCCACCAGTATTTACACTAACATAACCACCCGCTTGAATCACTCTGTCAAATGCACTTCTGTCTACAGCCAAATCTTTTACCACAGGAAAAGCACTAGCTCTCCAAGGCTCTATCGTAATGGTTTCTCCATCTTGGAAACTTCTCATGTGCAACTGACAAGTGGTTACGCCTCTTAATGGACCGTGAGGTTCACCATTTATATACATACTACACATTCCACAGATTCCTTCGCGACAATCGTGATCGAAATGCACTGGATCTTCATCTTTATCGATTAATTGTTCATTTAAAACATCAATCATTTCTAAGAATGACATATCTGATGACACACCATCCAATTCATATGTTTTAAATGCTCCTTTATCTTGATTATTTTTCTGTCTCCAGATTTTCAAATTGAATTTCATAATTAAAATATTTTTGGTGACTAAAGCTTATTTATAGCTTCTTTGCGTCAGTTTCACATTTTCAAATATCAATTGCTCTTTATGAAGCTTTTCCGGTTGTTCAGGACCAGTATATTCCCAAGCAGCTACATAAGCAAAATCTTCATCATTTCGTTTTGCTTCGCCTTCTGGCGTTTGATGCTCCTCTCGGAAGTGACCTCCACATGATTCTTCTCTGTGTAAAGCATCATCTATCATCAATTCACCTTGCTCTAAGAAATCTGCTACCCTTGAAGCCTTTTCCAAAGAACTGTTGAATTCTTCATTAGTACCCAACACTTTTACATTCTTCCAGAAGTCTGCTCTCAATTCCCTTACCAAATCTTTAGCTTTTTTCAACCCTTCAGCAGTTCTGGACATCCCACAATAATCCCACATGACTTTTCCTAATTCCTTGTGGTATTGGTCAACAGATTTTGTTCCTTTAATTGAAAGGAGTTTATCGATATTTTCTTTTACCGATTTCTCCGCTTCTTTGAATGCTTCGTGGTCAGTTCCGATTTTCTCGTATTTCTCTCCAGCTAAATAGTTTCCTATTGTATATGGAAGAACAAAGTATCCATCTGCCAAACCTTGCATCAATGCACTTGCTCCTAATCTATTTGCTCCGTGATCCGAGAAGTTTGATTCTCCAGTAGCATACAATCCGTCAACATTTGTTTTCAAATTGTAATCAACCCAAAGACCGCCCATGGTATAATGAACCGCAGGATAAATCATCATCGGCTCTTTGTAAGGATTACTTCCGGTTATTTGTCTATACATATCAAACAAATTACCATATTTTCCAGCAATTGTATCTTCTCCATCTCTGTTAATAGCATCTCTAAAATCAAGATAAACTGCTTTACCAGATGAATTTACTCCTCTACCTTCATCACAAACATACTTGGCATTTCTAGAAGCTACATCACGAGGAACCAAATTACCAAATGCTGGATATTTAGTTTCTAAGTAATAATCTCTTTCATCCTCGCTTAAGTCGTTAGGATGAATTTCTTTATTTCGTATTTTCTCTGCTAATTCTTTTGTTTTAGGTACCCAAACTCGACCATCATTTCTTAATGATTCTGACATTAAGGTCAGTTTAGATTGGTGGTCACCACTAACTGGAATACAAGTCGGGTGAATTTGAGTATAGCAAGGATTTGCCATCAAAGCACCTTTTTTATGCGCTCTCCAGGCAGCTGTAACGTTTGAACCCATTGCGTTAGTTGACAAGTAGAATACGTTTCCATATCCACCTGAAGCCAAAACAACTGCATGAGCACTGTGAGATTCAATTTTTCCAGTTACTAAATTACGAGTTACTATACCTCTAGCTTTTCCATCTACCATCACAAGATCTAGCATTTCAGTTCTTGGAAAAAGCTCTACTTTACCATTCGCCACTTGACGGCTCAATGCGCTGTATGCACCTAATAATAATTGCTGGCCAGTTTGACCACGAGCGTAAAATGTACGTGAAACTTGTGCTCCACCAAAAGAACGGTTGGCTAACAATCCACCATATTCTCTTGCAAAAGGAACACCTTGTGCCACACATTGGTCAATGATATTGACACTTACTTCAGCTAATCTGTAAACATTAGCTTCTCTTGAGCGGTAATCTCCACCTTTAATAGTATCATAAAACAAACGGTAAACACTGTCCCCGTCATTTTGATAGTTTTTTGCGGCATTTATCCCACCTTGAGCAGCGATAGAGTGTGCTCTTCTTGGACTATCTTGAAAGCAAAATGCTTTTACATTATATCCAAGTTCGGCCAAAGATGCGGATGCAGAAGCTCCTGCTAAACCAGTCCCCACTACGATTACATCGTATTTACGCTTGTTAGCCGGATTCACCAGCTTCACATTAAATTTATGATTCGTCCATTTCTCTGCTAATGGACCTTCAGGTATTTTTGATTCTAAATTCATAGTACAGTAATTATCCTTAACTATTGAAAAACATGATTAATGGAATACTAGCAAATGCAGCCGGAATAAGGATTGCATAAACGATTCCTAATTTTTTAATGAATGGAGTATATTTTTTGTGGTTTATTCCTAGTGTTTGAAACGCACTAGAAAATCCATGTGATAAATGAAAGGCTAAACCAATCATACAAACAACATACAAAGCAACATACCACCATTGTGAGAATGCCTCCTTAACTATAAGATACAAGTCTTTGTTTCCAAATTCATCTACCGGCATAGTTCCAAATTTCATTTCAAACCAAAAACTTCTCATGTGAATTACTAAGAATACCAAAATGATAAATCCAAGGATCCCCATATTTCTGGAAGAGAAAGAACTGTTTGCAGATCCTTTTACTTTATCATATCCCACTGGTCTTGCAGCCCTATTTTTTCTCGCCAGAGCAATCGACATTACAATATGAAGCAAAATAAATGCATAAAGTCCATAAGATGCAGTCTTGATAATTGGATTTGAAGTCATAAACTTTGCATACTCATTAAATGCTACTCCTCCGTCATCTGCTAATAACTGAAAATTCCCTGCTAAGTGGACAACCAAAAAAATGATTAAAAACAAACCGGTAAGTGACATCACCAATTTCCTACCGATTGTACTTGTTAAAGTGTCAGAAAGCCAACTCATATATTTTATCTTAATTTAATAGGTTTATAATAAAATGTTCGTCTCAAAGTTACATTTGGAACACTTAGAAAACAATTGTGTTTTCTATTTTAAACAATTCTAAATAATATCTCATTTAAATTTTAGGTTAAATGAAATGTTATGATGAATTAAGAACATATTTTATTAAATTAACGTTTTAAGTTTTCGCATTGAAAAGATACCTGTGAAAAAAACATTCCTCATTATATTATTTACATTTATTAGTTTATATGGCTCATATGGAACTCATATCAGAGCTGGGGAAATTACTGCAAAAAGATTAGGGTGTAGTGGCCTTACTTTTGAATTCACCTTAACTGCCTATCGAGATACAGGTTCGGATATTCTTTTTGGAAATGGAGAATTCGATTTTGGCGATGGAGAAACTATCATGCTGAACCCTGATGGATTCAGCAGAAAAGAAATTATTGATGATGAAATTGAATTAGTAGAATTTAAAATCGAGCATACTTATTCCTCCAATGGTGATTATACTGTATCTTATGTAGAAGATTTTAGGAATGTCGGAATTATTAATATGAGTAATTCCGGTTCTGTTTCATTTTATGTAGAAACGACTATTCGAATTGATCCATTCTTTGGCTGTAATAACACACCTATCTTTTTAATTCCTCCTGTGGATAAAGGAGCAGTTGGTGTTCTTTTCTACCACAATCCAGGAGCATATGATGCAAATGGAGATAGTATTGCTTTTAAAATGGTGACTCCGCAAAGTAGACAAGGCGTTGATGTCCCTAATTTTAGATCACCAGAGATAGCAGCAGGAGGACAAAACAGCCAACAAACTGGACCTGCAACTTTAACATTAGATGAGGTTTTAGGTGATTTAATCTGGGATGCACCAGGATTAAAAGGTGAATTTAATGTAGCATTTATAGCAGAGGAATGGAGAAAAATTGCTGGTGAATGGCAATTTTTAGGAAGTGTTACACGTGACATGCAAATTATTGTAGATGAAACAGAAAATGATCCACCTGAAATTGAAGTCCCATTAGATACCTGTATTGAGGCTGGCACTTTGCTAGAAGCCACCATTATAGCTACTGATCCAAACCCTGAATCTTTAGTGAAGATTGAAGGTTTTGGTGGACCTTTCATTTTGGATCCTCCAGCAACTCTTTCCCCTGATCCTGCAGTTTTTGGAGAGTCACCTACTCAAGCTTCCTTTTCTTGGCAAACTGATTGTTCTCACATAAGAGAAGACCCCTATTTAGTTCGATTTAAAGCTACGGATAATGGCCCTGGTTTGCGGTTAACTGCTTTTGAAACTTGGAGTGTAACCGTAGTCCCCCCTTCACCAAAAGATGTAGTAGCCGAAAGCAAGCCTCAACGTTCCATTGAAATCAGTTGGGAAGAATATGATTGTGGCGATGCAGAAGTGGTTCAAGTTTATAGAAGAGTAGATAGTTTCGAATTTGAACCAGAAAACTGTGAAATTGGAATTCCTGAAAACGGAGGTTATGAATTAATAGGTGCAGTTCCAGTAAATCAAAATTCATTTTTAGACAATAATGCAGGGCGTGGGCTAGATTTTGGAGCTACATATTGTTATAGGTTAGTAGCTGTTTTTGAACTTCCTAAAGGTGGGGTTAGCTATGCATCTGAAGAAGTATGTCAGAAAATTGATGCTACTGGTCCTATTATAACCAATGTTACAGTTGATGAAACAGACACAAAAAATGGAAAAATTACATTAAGTTGGTTGCCGCCTTTTGAAATTGATATTGCACAATACCCACCACCTTACCAATATAGAATTTTAAGAAGCTCTGGTGAAGCATTCGAAGATATCGGTACGGTAGAAGATGATACCACTTTTACAGATTCAGGTATAAATACATTAGAAAACACTTACAGCTATCAATTAGAATTGTATTTGGCAAGCGATCAAGTTTCTAATGAAAATCTTATAGAAATATCAGGTAAAGCTTCAAGCGTAAGGCTTTCCTCAGTTGGACTATTTGAATCAATCGAATTAAATTGGTCAGCCGATGTACCTTGGTCCAATACTAATCAAGATCATCCATATCACTATATCTATAGAAATAAAGTAAATACAAATCCTGACCAACTTGTGTTAATCGATTCTGTTGAAGTGACACAACAAGGATTTAATTACTTAGATAGCGGTCAAGTAAATGGACAGAATTTATCCAATATGGAGGAATATTGTTATTATGTAACTACTTCCGGAGGTTATGGAAATGAAGATATATTTGAACCATTACTAAATGACTCTCAAATCTTATGCGCAATGCCAGATGATCAAATTGATCCGTGTCCGCCATTTGATGTAGGTTTCCAAATTGATTCTCCTGATAGATGTCTAGAATTCTTATCAGATAAAGATTGTGAATTCAACCAGTTTCAAAATGAGCTATATTGGGAATCTGATTTATCCGACAGCTGCGACAGTGAAATTAGTTATTATGAAGTGTTCTTTAAAAATGAAATAGAGAGTGAATTTGAGTTAATAGGCACAACTCGGGACACCTTCTTTATTCATGACGATCTTCTTGAATTTGCTGGATGCTACACCATCAGAGCCGTAGACCAATCAGAAAACAGAAGTGAATTTTCTGAAACTTTCTGTAAAGAAAATTGCCCTAACATTGAATTTCCTAATGTCTTCACCCCAAATGATGATGGAAAAAATGATTTTTTCACTCCTTTCTTTCAAAAGCCTAATGAACCAGGTTCAATACCGCTTGACAAATGCCCTAGGTTTTTAGAGAAAATTGTTTTTAATGTTTACAATAGATATGGTAAGCAAGTTTATACTTATGAAAGTGGTGGTGAAAATGGCTTATATATTAACTGGGATGGAACAAATTTCAATGGAGAACCATTACCATCAGCTACCTATTTCTTTGAAGCAATTGTTACTTTTGATATGTTAAGACCTGAAAACAGACAAAAAAGGTATAAAGGATATGTTCAAATCATAAGGTAATTGGAGCATCAAAAACCGATCATATTTTTCGATGGGGTCTGTAATTTATGCAATGGAGCTATAAATTTTATTATAGACAGAGACAAAAAAGGTCATTTCAAATTTGCTCCCTTGCAATCAAATGTAGCTAAAAACTATGTCTCTCAGCAAATCATTAATAATACCGATAGTATCATTCTCTGGAAAGCTGACCAATTATATTCAAAAAGTACTGCTGCCTTAAAAATTGCCCGACATTTAGATGGCGCTTGGAAGGGTTTATATGTTTTAATTATCATACCAAAATTCATAAGAGATTTTGTTTACGATATTATTGCTAAAAAACGATATAAATGGTTTGGCAAAAGAGACAGTTGCAGAATGCCAACAAAAGATATCAAAAATAGATTCTTAGAAATGGATTAAGCTACTTAATTCTAATCTCCCTGAGTCTAGTTTAATTTTTATATTAACTTTCCAAAGTAGGTATTGATTTAATCCGAAAGGGAATTAGAGTTTCATTAAGTATTTATTTGTTCAAACTTTGGAAAAGTTTATAACTTGCCACGAAATTTACATTCTGAAATAAAATCATAAAAAATAATCTATGAAAGCTTATGTATTTCCGGGCCAAGGCGCTCAATATCCAGGAATGGGAAAAGATTTATATGAAAATAACACTGAAGCCAAAAAACTTTTTGACCAAGCCAATGAAATATTGGGTTTTGAGATTACAAAAATTATGTTTGAAGGAACAGCTGAAGAATTAAAAGAAACTAAAGTGACTCAACCTGCAGTTTTTCTACATTCTGTAATAAATGCTTTAGTTCACCCTGATTTCAAGCCCGAAATGGTAGCTGGGCATTCTTTAGGAGAATTTTCTGCTTTAGTTGCTAATGGCACTTTATCTTTTGAAGATGGCTTGAAATTAGTATATAAAAGAGCTTTAGCTATGCAAAAAGCTTGTGAAATAAACCCTTCTACCATGGCCGCAGTATTAGGCTTAGAAGATCAAGTGGTTGAGAAAATATGTGCTGGAATTGAGGAAGAAGTTGTAGTGCCTGCCAATTATAATTGCCCTGGTCAATTAGTGATCTCAGGTTCAAACAAAGGAATTGAAATTGCATGTGAAAAAATGAAGGAAGCTGGAGCAAAAAGAGCTCTTCCATTGCCCGTTGGTGGAGCATTTCATTCTCCATTAATGGAGCCAGCAAGAGAAGAATTGGAACAAGCTATCAAAGAAACCCAATTTAATAAGCCTAAGTGCCCAGTATATCAAAATGTAAATGCACAGGGTTCAATAGATGTTGAGGCAATCAAAGAAAATTTAATCTCTCAGTTAACAGCACCCGTAAAATGGACACAATCCGTTCATCAAATGGTGCAGGATGGTGCTACTATTTTTATTGAAAGTGGTCCAGGAAAAGTATTACAAGGACTAGTTAAAAAGATTAATAGAGAATCCGAAGTAGCACAATTATCGTAAATTAGTTAAAATAACAATTGTAGAATGATGGTTTACAATTAAAAAAGCCTGACCTTCAATTCTTTATTGAAAACAAGAACGATGCAGAAGCCAGACATCCCACATAATGAAAAGGAAAGATTAAAAGAACTCCGCAGGCTAAATATCTTAGATTCTGAACAAGAAAAGGATTTTGATGAATTAGTAGAGCTTGCTTCTATCATTTGCGGAGTTCCAATCTCTTTGGTTACCCTTGTAGATGTTGATAGACAATGGTTTAAATCTAAAAAAGGTCTTGATGTGGAATCGACCCCTCGAGATGTTTCTTTTTGTGGTCATGCCATAAATGATGATGAAATATTTGTTATTGAAAATACGGTGGCCGACAAAAGGTTTTTCGACAATCCTTTGGTAACTGACGACCCAAATATCAGATTCTATGCCGGTATGCCTATTAAATCTGAAAATGGATTTAATTTAGGGACTCTATGTGTGATTGACACCAAACCTAAAAAACTAAGTGAACTGCAGCTAAATGCTTTAAAGATATTAAGCGGACAAGCATCTAAATTGATAGAGTTAAGAGATAAAAAGAACGAGCTACAGTCAAAAAATGAAAAATTAGAATCATTAAATGATCTCAACAACCGTATCACAAGTATAATTTCTCATGATTTAAAAGGACCAATTAATAGTTTGAGGGCTTATATAAACTCAAAATATATTGACTCAGATAGCCCTAAGGATTTAGCTCAATTGTTTCCTTTGGTAAAAAGCAACTTAAACAGTCTTAATGAGCTAGTTGAAAATCTTTTGGAATGGTCAAGAAGCACAAATGATGTTAATTTTACTGAAGTAAAAATCAAGGATTTGGTATTTGAAGTCTGCTATTTATTTGAAGGAAATGCTCTTGAGAAAAATAATGAAATAAAATGTGGCGTTGGTGATAATGTTAAAGTTATAGCGGATGCTGCAATGCTCAGATTCATAATGAGAAACCTCATCAATAACGCTCTTAAATTTACTGAAAATGGTGAAGTAAATGTTGAGATAGAAAAATTAGAGAACAAAGTGAAAATAAAAGTGATTGATAGTGGAGTTGGAATTTCAGAAAATCTTTTGGAAAGAATTAAATTAAAAGACAAAAAGGTATCTACTAAAGGAACTAGAAATGAAAAAGGCACAGGATTAGGCCTTCAATTGATACGTGAATTCTTATCTATTCATAAATCAGAGTTACATATAGAATCAGAAGAAAACAAAGGAAGCATCTTTTCTTTTGAGCTTCCTTTGGCTTCGGATAATTAAATTTAATAACCCAAAATTTTCAACATACTTTCACTAGTTTGCTCTTCTGCAAATAATTTAGTCGTAATATTACCTTCTTCATCCTTATCAATCAAAACATGCTTCGGTGCTGGAATCAAGCAATGCTGAATTCCGCCATATCCACCCAAAGACTCCTGATATGCACCTGTATGGAAAAAACCAACATATTGCTTCTCACTTCTTTCCACTTTTGGCATGAATACTTCGAATGAATGGGCTTCTGAGTTATAATAATCCATGGAATCGCAGGTCAAGCCTCCCATTTTTACTTTATGAAATGGTTCGTTCCAGTTATTGATGGCCATCAATATAAATTTCTGATTTAATCCCCAAACATCTGGTAAATGCGTGATAAAAGATCCATCAATCATATACCAAAGCTCTTTATCATTCTGTAATTTTTGGTCTAGAATTGAATAAATAGTGGCTCCACTCTCCCCTACTGTATAACTTCCAAATTCTGTCATGATATTGGGAGTATCTACATTATTCTTCTCACAGATCCATTGGATATTCTCTACAATCTGATCGACCATATATTGGTAATCGTATTCAAATCCTAAAGAAGTTTTGATTGGGAAACCTCCGCCAATATCAATGGTATCCAGTTCTGGTGCTATTTTCTTCAACTCGCAATATTTATCAATAAAGCGACCTAATTCACTCCAGTAATAAGCTGTGTCCTTTATACCAGTATTAATAAAGAAATGCAACATCTTAAGCTTTGCCTTCTCGCTTTTAGCAATTTTATTTTGATATAAATCAAGTACATCATTATAGCGAATTCCTAATCGGCTGGTATAAAACTCAAAAGTAGGTTCTTCATCTGAAGCAATTCTAATTCCTACTTTATAAGGATTTTTAGCTTCTGCTTCATAACTGTCAAATTCATTCAGATCATCCAATACTGGCACTACGTTCTCAAAACCTGAATTAATTAATTCATTTATATATTGCCTGTAAAGCGGTCTTTTAAACCCATTGCAAACCACATAATGTTGCTTTGTCAGCAATCCCTTATCATGCATTTTTTTTACAATAGGAATATCAAAAGAAGAGGAAGTTTCCATATGAACACCTGCCTTCAAGGCTTCTTCCATTACAAATGAAAAATGGGAAGATTTGGTGCAATAGCAATAAGTGTAATCCCCTTTATAATTTAATTTCTTAAATGCATTAGCGAAGTATTCTCTTGCTTGATTAATATTTTGACTGATCTTTGGTAGATAAGTCAATTTTAAAGGCGTGCCATATTTCTCAATAATATCCATTAATGGGACATCATGGAATTTTAAGGCATTATCCTCAACGTTAAATTCTTTTTGGGGCCAATAAAAGGTTTGTTCTATTAAATCTATGTAACTCTTCATTCAACTAAAGTTTAGTTCGGTGTTGAAATGCAATATTGAATTATATTTGCAATCTTTGCAAAACTAAAATTTTAACGCTGAAACATTCGGGTTTTTCTATTAAATAATTCAATATTTTTTATGATAAATGTATTTGTAAACGATGAGACTTCCCCATTGAGGGCTGTGATATTAGGAACTGCCAAAGGTGTTGGGGATGTGCCGATTTTAGAGGATGCCTATGATCCTAAATCTAAAGAACATATTGCTGCTGGGACTTACCCAAAAGAAGCGGATATGGTAAAGGAAATGGAGGCATTTGCGAATGTTTTAGAGAAACATGGGGTTAAAGTATATAGACCTGAAATAATAGAAAACTACAACCAAATTTTTTCGAGGGATATAGGATTTGTAATTGAAGATAAATTCATCAAACCAAGAATACTTAAGGACAGAAAAGAGGAAATTAAAGGTATTCAATACATTTTAGAGCAAATTAACCCTGACCAAATCGTTACAGTACCAGAAGAAGTTAGAATTGAGGGTGGAGATGTTATGCCATGGAAAGATCATATTTTTGTGGGCTATTCTGAAAGAGAAGATTTCGAGAAATATATTGTCTCTAGAACAAACAGAGCGGGATTAGAATTTTTAACAAATGAATTCCCTAACAAAAAAGTAAAAGGTTTTCAGCTCAATAAATCAGATGAAGTAGCTAAAGACAATGCTTTACATTTGGATTGCTGTTTTCAGCCAATTGGTGAAAATCAAGCTATCATTTACAAAGGTGGGTTCAAATTAGAAGAAGACTACAATTACCTAAAAGATTATTTCGGTGAAGAAAATTTAATCCATATCACTAGAGATGAAATGTACGAAATGAACTCCAATGTTTTCTCTATCAGCCCAAAAGTGGTGGTTTTAGAAGAAAATTTCACTCGCTTAGCAGGTATTTTGGAAGAGAAAGGATATACGGTTGAAAAAATACCTTATGCTGAAATTTCTAAAATGGAAGGTTTGTTAAGATGTTCAACTTTACCGCTTGAAAGAGCCAAATAAAATATATTTTAATTCTTTTTGAAAATTTTTAGTCAGATGGAAAATAAGCAAAGTACCGATACATTAATGATGGTTCGCCCGGTTCAGTTCCGATTCAACGAACAAACTGCAGTGAACAACTATTACCAAAAAGCTATTGAAGGGCTCAGCGCATCCGAAATACAGTTAAAAGCTGCTGAAGAATTTGATCATTTTGTTGAAAAACTCAGAAGCAAAAAAATCAATGTAATTGTGGTAGAAGATACCCCAGATCCAAGCACTCCTGATTCTATTTTCCCAAACAATTGGGTTTCTTTCCACGAAGACGGTAAAGTGGGTTTATATCCTATGTATGCTCCCAATAGAAGATTGGAAAGAAGACCCGATATTCTGGAAAAACTTCAAAGCAAAGAAGGCTTAAAAATTAATGAGATTATAGATTTCTCACATTATGAAGATGAAGATCGCTTTTTGGAAGGTACTGGAAGTATGATTTTAGATCGTCCAAACAAGTTAGTCTATATAGCAATTTCACTCAGAACAGATGAAAAAGTGCTGGATGAATTCTGTGATAAATTTGGTTATAAAGCCGTGAAATTTACTGCTAATCAAACGGTAGACGGAAAAAGATTGCCTATTTATCACACCAACGTAATGATGTGCTTAGCTAATGATTTTGCTATTCTTTGTGCAAAATCAATTGATGATAAAGAAGAAAGAAAAACCGTTATTGAAAGTTTACACAATAGTGGTAAAGAGGTGATTGAAATAAGCGAAGAGCAAAAACACCACTTTGCTGGTAATATGTTGCAAGTAAATGGGACGGATGGAAAGCCTTATTTGGTGATGTCTGCCGCTGCTCATCAATCATTAAATGAAGAACAGATTAAAAGAATTGAAAAATATTGCGAAATTTTAAGTAGCTCATTAGATACGATTGAAGCTCTTGGTGGTGGGAGCGCCAGGTGCATGATGGCAGAAGTATTTTTACCAAAAGCATAATCATTCAATTCACTATTTATTAAATAATTCTCTATCATGTTAAATTTAACAGAAGAACTTAAATCACTATCCTTAAAAGCATTTAAATCATTATTTGAACAAGATTTGGATGAAAACCAAATTCAAATCCAACCAACCAGAAAAGAATTCGAAGGAAGCCACACATTGGTTTGCTTTCCACTTGGACGATTCTCAAAATTAAGCCCTGAGAAAACTGCTGAGGCTATTGGGAATTTCATGAAGGAAAACTCCGAATTGGTTAGTGGATTCAATGTGGTGAAGGGCTTCTTAAATATTGTATTTGCCGATAAAGTATGGCTGCAACTCGCTTCTGATATTTTAAATATTCATAATTTCGGGTTTAAAGCCGAAACAGGTAGAGAGGTGATGGTGGAATATTCTTCTCCCAATACCAACAAACCTTTACACTTAGGGCATTTAAGAAATAATTTTTTAGGCTATTCTGTTGCGCAAATTTTGAAAGCCAATGGCAATAAAGTCCATAAAGTGCAAATCATCAATGATAGAGGGATTCATATCTGTAAATCCATGGTGGCTTGGCAGAAATTTGGCGAAGGAGAAACTCCTGAATCAAGCGGAATGAAGGGTGATAAATTGGTGGGGAAATATTATGTGATTTTCGACCAAAAATACAAAGCTCAGATTGCTGAGATGGTAGAAGCTGGGAAGACTAAAGAAGAGGCTGAAAAAGAAGCACCCATTATCAAAGAAGCACAGGACATGCTTTTAAAATGGGAGCAAAAGGATCCAGATACCTACGCTTTATGGGAAAAGATGAACGGATGGGTTTATAAAGGTTTTGAAAATACTTACAAAACCATGGGAGTGGATTTTGATAAATTATATTATGAATCTCAGACATTCTCATTGGGTAAAGATGAAGTTCTTAGAGCTGTGGACGAAGGTTTAGCCTATAAAAAAGAAGATGGCTCTGTTTGGATCGATTTGACGGAAGATGGCTTAGACGAGAAATTATTGCTCAGAAAAGACGGGACATCCGTTTATATGACCCAGGATATTGGAACTGCGATTTTACGCTACAGAGATTTCCCGAAAATCGAACAACAAATCTATACAGTTGGAAACGAACAGGAATATCACTTCAAGGTACTTTTCATCATTCTAGCTAAACTTGGATATGAATGGGCAAAAAACTGCTATCATTTATCTTACGGCATGGTAGATTTACCAACCGGCAAAATGAAATCCAGAGAAGGAACGGTGGTAGATGCAGATGATTTGATGGAAGATATGTTTGCCACGGCCAAAAGCAGAACTGATGAATTAGGCAAAATTGATGGTTTCAATGAAGAAGAAGCTCAGGAGCTTTACCGTCAGCTTGGATTAGGAGCTTTGAAGTATTACTTACTAAAAGTGGACCCAGTAAAAAGAATGATGTTCAACCCTGAAGAATCAATTGATTTTCAAGGAAACACTGGTCCTTTTATTCAATATGTACATGCCAGAATTTGTGCAATTTTAAGAAAAGCAGAGCAGCTGGGCATTGAACCAAAGGTGAGTGAAAATCTAGACTCATTAGAGCCTACTGAAAACAATGTACTGCAATTGATAATAGATTTTCCAAATAAGATAGATGAAGCAGCAAGCGGATATGCACCTTCAATCATTGCAAATTATGTTTATGAAGTGGCGAAAGCCTATAATAAATTCTATTCAGAAGTTTCAATTTTTAACGAATCAGATCAGGAAGCATTGGCTTTTAGAATCGGATTCTCTAAAATAGTAGCCGAAACCATTGAAAAATCCATGAATTTGTTAGGAGCAGAGGTTCCAGAGAAAATGTAAGCTCAATAGACAGTTGACATTGGGCAATTGACAAAATGGAATCCGAGTTAATTAGGTCAGTACTGCAGGTCAGACCGGAATTTGCTATAAATGATAAGATTAGGAAGAACATTTTGTCTATTGAATAAGCCAAAGGCTTATTATTGTCAACTGTCTATTTGTTAATTAAAGCAAGTACTATGAATAACCAGTATAGTCTTCAAAATCACAAACCATGAACATTCACCTCCAAATCCTGTTTCTTTTGCTGAATTTATCTATTTTCACAACTTCAAATGAAAATGAAAAGGTTATGAGCATATACGATTTTGAAATACAATCTTTAGAGGGTGAAATCATTAATTTTGCCGATTTTAAAGGTAAAAACATATTAATTGTCAATACTGCAAGTGAATGTGGCTACACTCCACAATATGCAGATTTACAAGAATTACATGAGATTTTTGGAGATAAAGTAACGGTATTAGGTTTCCCTGCAAATAATTTTGGTGGACAAGAACCTGGTAGTGATCAGCAAATTGCTAAGTTTTGCGAGAAAAATTATGGCGTTACTTTTCCAATGTTTTCCAAAATGGAAGTAGTTGGAAAAAACCAGCATCCGCTTTTCAAATTCTTAAAAGAGCAAACAGGAAAAGAGCCCACTTGGAATTTCTGCAAATATTTAGTTTCTGAAGAGGGTTCAGAAATCAGTTTTTATCCTTCATCTGTAAACCCAGGTGAGATAGCCGAAAAATTATAACATGCTTAAAAATTGGTTAGAAGCTTTTAGGCTAAGAACTTTGCCCTTGGCTTTATCATGTATAGGAATGGGCAGTTTCTTGGCTGCTTTTTATGGTAATTTCAGCATATCCGTCTGTATATTAAGTTTGACCACTACCCTATTTCTACAAATCCTTTCCAACTTAGCTAATGATTATGGTGACAGCGTTCACGGAGCTGACAGCGCAGAAAGAGAAGGCCCTCAACGCAGTGTGCAAAGAGGAAGTATTACTTCCAAAGCCATGTTCAATTCGATCATCGTTTTTGCCATTTTATCTTTCATAAGTGGTATATTGCTATTGCATTTCTCAGTCGGAATTGGCAGTACTACTTTTTATATTTTTCTAGGATTGGGATTAGCTGCTATCGCAGCTGCTATCGCTTATACTAATGGCAAAAGACCTTACGGATACAGTGGTTTAGGCGATATTTCAGTATTCCTATTTTTTGGCTTATTGGGTGTTTGCGGAACTTATTTCTTGCATTCAGAAAGTTTTGAACCATTAATTTTATTACCTGCTGCTAGTTGTGGCCTATTCGCTACAGGTGTTTTAAATATCAATAATATTAGAGATATCAAATCAGATAAAGCTGCTGGTAAAAACAGTATTCCTGTAAGATTAGGAAAGAAAAACGCTATTATTTATCATGCTATATTGATTACGCTTGGATGTTTATCGTCCATCACGTTTTTAATAATTAATGAAGATTATAATGCAGTTCTAATTGTATCTATTTCATTTATGTTTTTTGCTAAACATTTAAATAAAGTCTATCAATCAAAAAACTCAATTGATCTAGACCCACAACTAAAATTCTTAGCATTATCTACTTTACTTTTTGTTTTATTGTTTGGCATTTCAGTTTTAGCACTCTAGAACATAATTTATTGCATAATTCCCATCATTTTTGGATAAGATTCGTATATTTAATTGAACAAAAATCGAAAACTATATCACTATGAAAAAAATATTGGTTCCAACCGACTTTTCAGATCAAGCTAAATATGCATTAAAATTAGCTGTGGAAATTGCCAAAAAAACAGATGCTGAATTAACGCTGTTACATGTTGTAGAAATCCCCGGTCAAACTTCATTTAATACTATGGGGGAGGCTACTAATGTTGATGGAATGGAAGGTGTTTTCGTGATGAAAATGATTGAACAAGGTAAGAAAAAATTGAAGGAACTTAAAAATGATGACCTTCTAGAAGATGTTAAACTTACCACTGAATTAAAAGCTGGAAATACCTACTATAACATATCTTCTATAGTCAATGAGCATGAACCTGATATGATTATCATGGGAACCAGCGGTAGCAGTGGTGTGGATGAAATATTAATTGGTTCTAATGCCGAAAAAGTAGTTAGAAACGCAAAGTGTCCTGTTCTTACACTTAAAGAAGAAATTAGCTTAGCTAATATTGATAACATTGTATTTGCAACTTCATTGAAAAATGATGACAAAGAATTAGCTCAAAAGATTAAAGAAATTGCTCATTTCTCTTATGCTAAGATTCATCTGTTGAAAGTAAATACACCTAACAATTTCGAATCTTCATCCACTACTTATAAGCGCATGGATGAATACATGAAAAACAATGGATTGGAGGCCGAAAAGCATATTCATAATGGCATCAATGAAGAGGAAGGCATTTTAGAATTTGCCAAGGAAAACAATATTGACTTGATAGCAATGGGAACTCACGGCAGAAAAGGTTTAATGCATTTATTGAGCGGAAGTATAGCGGAAGATGTGGTAAACCATTCTAAAAGACCAGTATTAACTTTAAAATTAGCTGATTAACATCAGCTCAATCTTTATCATTTCACCTGTTTTCAAGTCATGAAAACAGGTGTTTTTTTTTTATAAGGTTTCTAATTTAAAATCTTCAACTTTACTATTGCCAAATTATCCCCCTCTTCAAAATTATCTATTCTATCTAACAACTCCTTATTCAAATCAATTTGGCTAGATGTTAAAACATTTTCATCATTCAATATTTCATTCTGCATTTCTAAACTAATACTATAATAAGCATAATTTCCATCTATCATTAAAGGTCTATGATGATATTTGATTTTCTCAGTATTTTTCACGCCAAATAAATCATTCTCAATTCTATCAAACACCATGGCTTTATTGTTATTCAAATCAACATAGAAATGAAGGTAGTTTCCGTTTTGATTAGCTGAAGCAAATAATATATCTTCGTTTAAAAGTTGGTTTGAGAAACCATATACATTCCCACTCTTTTGCATGCTCATACTAAACTCCCTAACATCAGCGTATTCCTTATTTAAGTCTTCCTTAGGAATAGTATAGCTCCCAAAATCAAAAAACATTGAATCAATTATTGTGTTTTCACTAATTTTGTAGATATATGGGTTGTAAGCATTAGAAAAATAAGCTGGGTTTTTATTGAAGTTTCTGGCTTCTATAAAATTCATGAAAGCTGCCTTTTTATGGTCTATGGGAATAAAATTTTCAGTTATTTCACCTTTATTTTTATTAAATACAATCAATTGATGATCATAGCTGCCAGCATAAAAATTACCTCCAAATAAAAAGTAATCATCACCATTTAAGCTCATGAAATTTTGAGCTTTTTGTAAGAGTTCATTTTGATAGACTGAAAGCAAATCCCCCTTAAGATTATAGCTTAGGATTTTTCCAGACTTACCATCCAGTAATTCAATTTGATTTTCTGAATTTATAATAAAATCATTGAGCTTCAGGTATTGTTCAGGCCCCTCCCCTTTGTTGGAAACAGTATATTCTTCACCAGTTTGCATGTTTTTAATAAGTAGATAATCTAGCCCCCAACTACAATGCAATACCAAAAAATCTTTAGAAACACTCGCCTTTTTAATATGGTCAACAATTAAGCTATCAGAAAAATAAGTAATGTCTTCCAGTTGAAACAAATCACTCATTTTAAGTGTGGATGCATTTTCAACATCTATTTCTATTGAATTTTTATTTTCAGTTTCATTGTCTGGGTTACAAGAACCCAATAGCAATACAGAAATAATTAATATGTGAAATTTGTTCATTGATTTTTAGCTGATTTTTAAAAATAATACAATTACTAGATAGGTAGTTATTTAAATAAAATTGTTAGTGAGTCAGTCTGATTAAATCTTTCTCTTCTACTTCAAGCAAACCTACTTTAGGTAATCGTTTAGTCAATTCCCTCCAATTTGCATCCTCTTGATAAATTTTTTGAAGCATTTTAACAGCTCTATCCATTTTACCATCATTTGCCAAAGTTATGGCAGTCCAATATTGCATTTCTAAGTTTCTAGGGAACATTTCCATGGCAGCATTATATTCATTCATGGCCTCTTGCATGGCTCCTTTTTCTACATACAAATCTCCCTGATTCATATGTTCATAAGCACGAAACACCTTCACTAATCTATCCAATTCTGAAATTGGGTTTTCATGATCATCTACTCTCAAATCTAAAACCTTATCATTCCAAGGCTCTTCACTTGCTTCACCTTTTACTATTAAAAGTGCTGCTGATTGCTTCCCTCTGATATCTCCACCTTCTGCTTGAGCTGCTTTTAAAACTTCCACCATTCTTTCAGCAAGTCTTAAATCTTTATTTGATTTCCATGCATTTTCCATGGCTGGGACCACAGATTTATTTAACATCATATTAGCCTGAACTGAAAAATTATCCCCATTAATATGTCCAGCTTCATCTATACATTTAGCACCAGTATGACTTGCTACTTGACCTTCTGAATTCAATATAGCAACTTGACGAAATGCTTCACCTTCATCATTATTGATTAAACTATCCATTGCTTGCTGAGGAGAAAGTCCAGATTTCATCATGGCTAATCCTCTTGGTCCAAAAGATTTATTAGTAAATGATTGAGTTGCCACAACTCCCACTCCTGCCTCTCCCCATGAAACAGCAGTCCCAACACTAAACCAGTGAGACTGAACGGCAACAGCCATTTCGCCAGTTTCGGCATCACGCGCCACAATAGAATAGGTATGAGCCAATGGATCGCTTGGTTTATTTTGACTAAAAGAATTAAAACTAATGACTATCAAAAATGGAATAATATATTTCATGCTTTGGAAATTTAGAGTTTATTAAATTTTTAATTATTCAAATATAAAAGCTACTTATTTAGAAACTTCTTAAGAATCCTATTGTAATCCTCCTTATTATCATGTAAAGTAGAATGCCCTGCTCCTTTAACTACTTCAAATTCAGAATCAGGCACTAATTCACTAAAATATTTCACGGTTTGCGGTCGTGCTTCATCATATTCTCCTGTTACAAAAAGTGTAGGTACAGAAATTTTACTCAGGCTTTCAGTTCTGTCAAAATTCTTAAGCGTACCAGTACACCTAAACTCACTTGGCCCCCACATATAATTATAAATTATGCCATTGCCCGTAGCTTCAACCGTATCTAAAGGATGATCATTTTTAGCCGTTCTCAAACCAAACTGACCCCAGTAATAAGCATCAGCCTTTTGATATTCCTCAGAATTGTAATTTCCAGTTTCATTTGCATTCTCAATAATTGCTTGCATTTCTTCCGGTAAAGTTTTGATTAAAGTATCGGCATCTGCTTCCCAACGAGGAGTACTGATTAGTGGACTACTTAAAATCAATCCTTTAATTCCCTCAGGATAATTGAGGTAATATTCTATTGCCAGTGATCCACCCCAAGAATGACCCAACAAATAAAATTCTTCTAAGCCCAAACTTTCCTTAACAGCTTTTACCTGTTCCACAAAATGATCTACAGTCATCAATGTAGTATCATTATGATAATCAGATCTTCCTCCTCCTAGTTGATCAAACAAAATTATTGGTCTTTCATCTGTTTGCGGACTTAATTGATAGAAATAACGATGAGTACCTCCTGGTCCTCCATGCAATGTTAAAATCGGGATCCCCTCTCCTTCTCCCATCACTTTATACCAAATTTCACCACCTTCTACTTCAACTGTTCCTTCATGAGGTTCAAGATCTGTGTGAGTTTGTGATGAACAACTAAATAGAAATAATACTGGGATAAAAAGATAAATTATTTTCCTCATACTTATTTTGATTTTTAATAGCAGACAATTTACAATTTTAAAAAGACTTCAACATTCCAAAAAGCCTAAAGATTTTCTACCTTTAAAAACTGTTTAACTTCAGAATCAAATTACAAATGAGCAATACACCAGAATCAGATAAAAAATTATTTCTTCTCGATGCAATGGCACTTATCTACCGTGCACATTTTGCTTTTAGTAAAACCCCTAGAATCAACTCTAAAGGAATGAATACTGGTGCGGCATTAGGTTTTACCAATAGTCTCTTGGAAATATTGAAAAAGGAGAAACCAACCCATATTGGTGTAGCTTTTGACACATCTACTCCAACTTTTCGTCATGTGGAATTTCCTGCCTATAAAGCACAAAGAGACGAGCAACCTGAGGATATTAGAGTTGCCATACCTTATGTAAAAAAGATTGTGGAGGCATTTAATATTCCCGTGCTCATCATGGATGGTTATGAAGCGGATGATATTATAGGGACGATTGCCAGGCAAGCCGGGGAAGAAGGATACAAAGTTTATATGATGACACCAGACAAGGATTTTGCCCAATTGGTTACAGATAATGTATTCCTCTACAAACCTGCTTTTATGGGCAATGCAGTAGATATTTTGGGTATTGAAGAAGTTAAAAAGAAATTTGATATCGATCGAGTTGAGCAAGTAATTGATATTTTGGGATTGCAAGGTGATGCTGCAGATAATATTCCCGGAATACCAGGAGTTGGTGCGAAGTCCGCCATCAAATTCCTAAAGCAATATGGTTCAGTGGAAGGATTATTGGAACATACTGATGAGCTAAAAGGAAAGATGAAGGAAAAAGTGGAAGCTAATAAAGAGCAGGCACTACTTTCCAAGAAATTGGCTACCATTAAAGTAGATGTCCCTTTGGCTTACGAGCCTGATAAATTGGTTTTGGATGAACCTAATGAAGAAGTCTTAAGAGAATTATTTGAGGAACTAGAGTTCAGAACCATCATGAAAAGGGTTTTAGGTGAAGAACCAGCTGCACCTTCGAAATCTTCAGCTAAAGTTGATCCTGCACAAATGTCTATGTTTACGGACACACCAGAAGAAGGGGCAGAAAAGGATGAAGAACCAGAAGAAAGAAGGACCTTAGCGAATACCAAGCACCAATATCATTTAATTGACACTCCAGAGCTTAGAGAAGATCTCCTAACCTATCTATCTATTCAGGATGAATTTTGTTTTGATACAGAAACCACTGATTTGGAACCAACCGATGCCGAATTAGTAGGACTTGCCTTTTCTTATGTTGCAGGTGAAGCTTATTATGTTCCCTTTCCAGCCGATCAAAAGGAAGCACAAAAGATTGCAGATGAATTCAAGGAGGTTTTGGAAAATGAGGACATCACTAAAATTGGTCAAAACCTGAAATATGATATTCAGGTGATGCGGAATTATGGCGTAAGGGTAAAAGGAAAGATGTTTGACACTATGTTGGCTCATTATCTGCTTGATCCAGAAACTCGTCACAATATGGATGTGATGGCAGAGAATTATTTGAATTACAGCCCTGTATCTATTACGGATTTGATAGGTAAAAAAGGAGTAAAACAAGGAAATATGCGTGATGTTCCTGTTGAAGATGTAGTGGAATACGCTGGAGAGGATGCAGATATTACTTTGCAGCTCAAGCACCTTTTAGAAAAGGAAATTAAAGAAAATAATCTTGAAAAACTTTTACATGAAGTGGAAGAGCCGCTGTCCTATGTTTTGGCAGAAATGGAATATGAAGGCGTTAAAATAGATAAAGATGCTCTAGCTAAAATGTCAAAGGAATTGGAAACTGCTGCTTTGGAAGCTCAAGAGAAAATTTTTGAATTAGCTGGACAAGAATTTAACATTGCCTCACCAAAACAATTGGGCGAGATTCTTTTTGATAAAATGAAATTGGTGGACAAACCAAAGAAAACCAAAACGGGTCAATATGCCACTGGAGAGGAAATTTTATCCAAACTAGCAAATGAACATGAAATTGCGGATAAAATTTTAGAATTCCGCGAGTATCAGAAATTGAAATCAACTTATGTGGATGCCTTACCGAAATTGATCAGTAAAAAAGATGGAAGAGTGCATACTGATTATCGTCAAGCAGTTGCCGCCACAGGTCGATTAAGCTCCAATAATCCGAACTTGCAAAACATTCCAATTAGAACTGAAAAGGGCAGGTTGATCAGAAAGGCCTTTGTACCCAGAGATGAAAATTACCAGCTCATGGCTGCGGATTATTCTCAAATTGAATTGCGTATTATGGCAGCATTCTCACAAGATGAAGCTATGATGGAAGCCTTCAAAAATGGTCGTGATATTCACGCTACCACTGCTGCTAAAGTGTTTGGCGTTGAATTAGAAGATGTCGATCCTGGAATGAGAAGAAAAGCTAAAGAGGTGAACTTTGGTATTATTTATGGAATATCTGCATTCGGATTGGCGCAAAACCTTAACATTTCAAGAACTGAAGCTTCCGATATCATAAAAGCTTATTTCAAGGAATTTCCTAAAGTCCACGACTATATGGAAAAAATAAAAGAAGAAGCTCGAGCTAATGAATACGTGACTACCATTTTAGGCAGAAAAAGATGGTTAAGAGATATTAATTCCCGAAACCAAACCATCAGAGGTTATGCCGAACGAAATGCCATCAATGCTCCTATTCAGGGAAGTGCTGCTGATATGATAAAAATTGCCATGATCAATATTCACATATGGATGGAAAAAGAGAATTTAAAATCCAAAATGATTATGCAGGTGCATGATGAATTGATTTTCGATGCTCACAAAGATGAAATCGATAAGTTAAAAGATAAAGTAGTGGATTTAATGAAGAATGCCATGGAATTGGATGTTCCCATGGAAATCGGGGTGGGTATAGCCGATAATTGGAGTGAGGCGCATTAACAGGTGTTGAAGTGGAGATGTGTTGAGGTGTTTAGTTGTAGAAGATATTTTGCAGAAACTAGGTTGGCATAAAATAGCTTTTCTGTGGGTTTCTGTGAGCAAAAAAGCCGAGGATTTATAAGCAAAAAGCAATAAAGTGAATTAAAAAATATGCCTAAAGACAAAATCATATTAGGGATTGATCCAGGGACAACCGTGATGGGCTATGGCGTAATTCAAATTACAGGCAATAAAATGACCATGTTACAGTACGGGGTAATTCACCTTTCTAAGTATGCCAATCATGAAATCAAATTGCGTAAAATCTTTGAAAGAGTAACCAACTTAATTGAAGAATACAGCCCAGATGAAGTGGCTTTGGAAGCACCATTCTTTGGCAAAAACATCCAATCTATGTTAAAATTAGGGCGTGCCCAAGGAGTAGCTATGGCGGCTGCGCTACGATTAGATTTACCCATCACTGAATATGCTCCTAAAAAAGTGAAAATGTCTGTTACGGGTAACGGAAATGCCTCCAAAGAACAAGTTGCCGAAATGTTGAAGACATTATTAGGCATCAAGGAAATCCCAAAACTTTTAGATGCCACCGATGCATTAGGTGTCGCAGTATGTCATCACTTTCAAGGCGGTAAAACTACAAGTGGCCCAAAAAGCTGGAAAGCCTTTATCAATGATAATCCGAGTAGGGTTAAAAAATAAGTTGATAAGTTGGCAAGTTTACTTGTTGTCAGGTTGACAAGTTCAGATTTAAAAAGTTTGATAAGGATTATTAATTAAGCTTACTAAAACCTACCTAATCGAATTTTCATTCTTCTGCTTTTGTTTATATATTTAATCAACCATAAATTGTAAATCAAATGGAAAAAGCTAATTTAATTCAAGATACTGTTGATATCTTAGATAAAATGTCTGACGAAAAAATCCTAGAAGTCAAAGACTATGCTAGCTACATTCTGAAAAAGTATGAAGAAGATATGCTACAAAATGGCTTGACTCAATTAGCAAATCAATCTCAATCCTATCAATTTCTTGAAGATGAAGAAGATTTATATACTGTAGAAGATTTGAAAATTAAGTATAAATGAAAAAAGGCAAAATTGTCTTGGTCCCATTTCCATTTACTGATCTAAAAGGTAGCAAAATACGTCCAGCAATAATTTTAGTAAATAAAGAATCAGATATCATCTTAGCTTTTATTTCTACACAACTCAATTGGACGGAAAAGTCAGATATTCTACTTGAACCATCTAGTATTAATGGATTAAAAAAAGCATCTATTTTAAGATTATCCAAAATTGTTACTCTCCATAAAAATTTAATCCTTGGTGAAATTAGCGAGTTAGATTCCAAATTACATAAAAGACTAAATGAAAATTTAAAAGCACTATTCGATCTAAATTAAACAATTAATCAAATATTCTTTCTGTGACCTTCAGTGTTTTCTGAGAGAGAATTTTTGTGAGAAAATAAAAACTATGAAAAAAACAGCATTTATAACAGGCGCAACATCAGGCATCGGTCGAGCTACTGCCCTACTTTTAGGTAAAAACGGATTTAGAATCATTGCTACCGGAAGAAGACAAGAACGGCTTGATGAATTGAAAAAGGAATTAAGCAAAGAAACTGAAATCCATACACTAAATTTTGATGTTCGCGATCAAAAAGCAGTGCTAAATGCTATAGAAAGTCTTCCCGAAAAATGGGCAACCATTGATTTACTCATAAACAATGCTGGAAATGCACATGGATTAGCATCAATCGAAAACGGAAATATGGAAGATTGGGAAGCTATGATTGACATTAATGTAAAAGGTTTGTTATACGTTTCTCAACCAATTATTCAAAAAATGATTGGCCAGAAAGCAGGGCATATCATCAATATCGGTTCAGTTGCAGGGAAAGAGGCTTATCCAAATGGGAATGTATATTGTGCCTCCAAACATGCCGTAGATGCTTTAAATAGCTCAATGAGAATGGATTTAAACAAATATGGGATTAAGGTTTCTCAAGTAGCGCCAGGTTTGGTGGAAACTGAATTTTCGTTAGTAAGATTTAAAGGCGATGAGGATCGCTCCAAAACAGTTTACGAAGGATATGATGCTCTAAAAGCTGAAGACATAGCCGATTTGATTTTGTTTATGGCAACTCGACCTGCACATGTAAATTTAGCTGATGTATTGATTTTCCCAACTGCTCAGGCTGCCTCAACCATGGTGAATAAGTCTTGAAGTTTGACAGTATTGAAGTGAATAGGTATTGAAGTTTGGATGATATAGATGTAATCTTGATTTTAGCCTCTATTCTTTAATTTAGGTTATCGCGTTGAGCAATAATCTCATTTATTTTATTCTTTAAATTTTCCTTTTGAGTTGTACTCAAAATACTCCCACCGGATAATTGAGTGCTCATCAATTTAATAATCTCATCCAATTCTCCACATGAGTTAAATAGTTTATCCATAAGCTCCTTTGTCCTTGGATCAGTACTTTCCATCCGAATTAGGTCTGTTAGTCCTAGAACTCTTGCTAAAGGGGCCCTTAGTAAATGAGAATTAATAAATGCATATTCAGTAAGCTGATAGTTTCTTTCTTCAAGTTCAGTTGTTCTATTTTTCACAATCAAATCAAGACCATCATTCATGAAAGTCAACTCCTCATTAGCATGGTTGAGTTCTTCAATCGTGCTTCTTAATTCTTCAGTACGTTCACTTACTATTTCCTCTAAACTAATAGAGTATTTTTGTAATTTTTTTCCATAATTAAATTGAACTAAAAACAAAGTTACAACTAATAGAGAAGTTATATATTCGAAATACAAAGAACTTCTCAATTCAGTATAAAATGGAATAAAATCAGTTTCATTTAACCCCAATAATTGATTAGTGATAATAAAAATTGGAATCAAGAATACAGCATAATAAAGAGTAATTCCTACTGCGCAGAATAAAATACTTTTGACTAATTGTTCTGAATTTTTCTTTAAAATCAAATGATAGTAGACTCCAAAAAAAGCTAAGCCTCCAGCATGCATTAAAATAGTGGAATAAACAGAACCTTGATCTGGAGTGGTTAAAGCTGAGATAACAACTGAAATAATAAGATAGAATGGATTGCTTATATAAAAAACACTAATCAATAGAGGAATCTCGTTCAAACTGCTAATAGCAGCCGTGAAACCTGGAATATTAAATTTAACCAGCCCTAATAGAGTAGAAAGCAATCCGAATATCACACTCAAAATGACATCCCTTATATGTTGATTTTTAAATAATTTCTTATCCAATCATTCTAAATTTAATACGAAAGAACTGATCACCAAACTCAATTGTCTTGATTCAGATCTTCAATCAATTTCGATGCTTCATCCAAATCTGACTCATTTACATATAAATCCACTGCATTAGGAGAAGCGCCAAATCCAGCCATCACAGCTGACTGAAATTCGTTTTTCACTAAAGAAGGGATTCCTTTTTTTGCAAGTTCAGCACTGACCCTGTTAATATTGACTTCAGTATCACTATATACCCTAATCATATCATTTTGCTTATTCTTCATACAATTAAAGATAAGGAAAATATAGGATTTCTTTCAAGATTATGTTTTAAACCATGATTCGCTGTTTGACTTTAAAAGCCATGTAAATCAATATCTGTTATCTCCGCTAAATCAATTTTATACTTAATCTTCTTTTGTATCACTTCAAAATGGTGTTGCTCTTCAGGGGAAATCAATGAAATAGCTTCTCCGGAGTGCTCCGCTCTACCGGTCCTTCCTACTCTATGAACAAAATCTTTTGGCGAACGAGGTAATTCATAATTGATCACATAAGGTAAAAATTCAATATCAATACCCCTGGATAAAAGATCGGTGGTCACCAAAACATTAACTTTCCCCGCTTTGAAATCTTTTAAGGATTGATTTCTTGCATGCTGACTTTTCTTACTATGAACAGCCAATGCCTCTACTCCATTCTTTCTCAATTTATCGGCTACTTTATCTGCCGTGTTAATAGAGGATGTGAAAATCATAACCTGCTTTAATTCTTTTGATTTTATTAAATAACGAAGAAATGGTCCTTTCTTATCCGGTTCCACTGCAAAAGCAGATTGCTTAATTAGTGTTAGATTTTCTTTCTCATTTTCAATTTTTATAATTGAAGGCTTGTTAAGGTAAAGCTGATTTAATTTTTGCACATCAGGGCTTAAAGTTGCGGAAAACAGTAATTTCTGAGCCGTACCGGGTATTAGCTTCAAAATATTATCCAACTCTTCTTTAAAGTTAGAATTCAATAATTTATCAGCCTCATCAATCACTAAAAGTTGCAGACTGCTTAATTTTAAGGCATTTGATGAAACTAAATCCAATAGTCTACCTGGCGTTGCAATCAAGATTTTCACCTCCCCCATTGACTGCATCTGTGGATTGATTGAAGTTCCTCCGAAAGCAGTAATTGTCTTATTTTGATTTCTATCAGTATCTATAAAAAGCTTAAAAACCTCTAATACTTGTTGAGCTAATTCACGCGTAGGTACCAGAATTAAGACTTGTGGTTGACGATTTCTAGCTTCAGGAAAAAAATTCAGCCTAGTTAAAATCGGTAAAACATAAGATAAAGTTTTACCAGATCCTGTTTTGGCTATTCCTAGTATGTCTTTGCCTTCCAGCGCTTGTGGAATAACTTCTTTCTGAATAGGGAACGGATTCTCTATTTTCAGTTTTTTCAGGGTAGTGCTTAGTGATAGTGGCAAGTTAAACTTGGAAAATGACATATAGGTGAGCTTTATTAATTAGAGCACAAATTTATTCATTTTTCACCATGAATTACTCTAAATATGAGATATAATACTTGAGACTTAATTCAGCTGTCATAATCAAACTTAAATTCCGTAGCTTTGCATAATGATTCAAAAAATCAAATCTCAGGCTGAAATGCTAGCCAAATTGGGCATAAAAGGATTAAATCCTATGCAAAAAGAAGTGCAACAAGTTCTCAAAACTTCTGAGGACACCATTCTACTGTCCCCTACTGGTAGTGGTAAAACATTAGCTTTTTTGTTGCCCATTATAGAATCGCTAGACCCTGAATGTAAAGAAATTCAAGTACTAATAATCGTTCCTTCACGTGAATTGGCTCTGCAAATTGAACAAGTGGTAAGAGAATTGGGAAGCGGATATAAAGCCAATGCCATTTATGGAGGAAGAGCTGGAGCCAAAGATAAAATTGACTTACAGCATCCACCTGCTATCTTAATAGGAACTCCTGGAAGAATTGCTGACCATATAGAAAGAGAAAGTTTTGCTGTAAAAAGTATTAAAACTTTGGTATTGGATGAATTCGATAAATCATTGGAAATCGGCTTTGAAAAAGAAATGAAAGCCATTGTTTGGGAGCTTCCGCAGGTAAGAAGAAAAATTTTAACATCTGCCACAGAACCAAAATCCATTCCAGAATTCATTGGTTTAAGAGACCCTTTTTATATCAATTATTTGGATGAAAAGATTAATAAATTAACCATCAAAATCATAAAATCTCCTGATAAGGATAAGCTGGAAACTTTGGGGCAATTAATTCAGAAATTAGAAGGCCAACCGGGTATTGTCTTTTGTAACTTTAAAGACAGCATAGAAAGAGTCAGTGAATATTTAAATAAGCATAAAATAAACCATGGTTGCTTTTTTGGTGGTTTAGAACAAAAAGATAGGGAAAGAGCCTTAATAAAATTCAGAAATGGTAGCTATCATTTATTACTAGCCACTGATTTGGCTTCAAGAGGACTTGACATACCTGAAATAAAATTTATCATTCATTATCATTTACCCGTTAAAGAAGAGGAATTCACTCACCGAAATGGTAGAACGGCTCGTATGCATCAATCCGGAATAGCCTATGTTTTGGAAGGGGCGGAAGAAAAACTTCCTCATTTTATAGAAGCAGACTATATGTCAATCCAAGAAATAGATAATACAAATACTGATGCAATAGAATTTCAAACGCTATTCGTTTCCGGAGGAAGAAAAGATAAAATTTCAAAAGGAGATATTGCTGGTTTATTTATGAAAGAGGGCAAACTTCAGAAAGAAGACATTGGAGTCATTGAACTAAAATCAGACTGTGCTTTTGTAGCCATAAATGCTGCAAAGGCAAATAATTTAGTTAAAACCCTAGATAATAGTAGATTAAAGAAGAAAAAAGTAAGGATTAAGACTATTTAAGAAAGAAAAAGCCCAAGCTAAAGCTTGGGCTATGTGAAGATCATAATTAGTTGGATTTATCTAGGAATAGCATATATCTCTTCCTGTCTGCCATCGATATAATAGATTTCTTCCCCATCAAAAAAGGCTTCTTCTTCCAACATAATTCTGATTTCCTTATTCCATTCTTTTATAAAAACGGCTGCATTCAATTCTATGGAATAAGCAGTGTTTGGATATAATGGATAATCGCCACTGCCTGGAACTCCACCTTGTGAATCCCACATACCGATGGTCGGACCTGCGGCATGACCATGATAGCCAATTGGATGGGTGTAAATAGTAGGTTTCAATCCTTCTGCTTTTGCCTCTTCTAAAGCTGCTAATAACATTTCATTACCTGTTCTACCCATTTGGAATTGATTGGTCAAATGGTCTTGGACACTTTTCCCTTCTTCAAATGCTTTTACCAAATAATTTGGGATTCTATCTTCACCTGGCTTTAAAACATAAGCATGCTGTTGTGTATCTGTATTTAGCCTCAAATAAGTGATCCCAAAATCAACATGTAGTAAATCTCCAGGTTGAATGATTTGCAAATCAGGTCTTTTACTGAAGCTTCTCAAATGATCAAAACTTTCAGGATCTGCTCTTTGTACATCCACCGTTGGATGAAACCAGGTCTTTAATCCTAATTTGTTAATTTCCTGGCGATACCACCATACTAAATCATCGGTCGTGCTTACCCCTGGCGTTATAGCTTCTAATGAAAATCCTTTTGCAATTATTTTATGGGCAATATTACATAAATGCTCATAAATCACTCTTTCTCTTTCAGTACGTGTTTCTAGCCAACCAACTGCCAATTTTTCAGCAGAAACCACTTTTTTCTGTTGTGATTTCGATAGTACTCCCATCAATAAATCATATTCAGATTTAACTAACCCATCTGCATGAGAAAAATCATTTGACATATTTACTCCGATTTTCTTAGGGTTCTTTTCTGCAATAATTTCGGCTAATCTCTTCCACTGATCAGCTTGGGTATCAGGATCCCAAGCTCTTTTGAACACCTCACCTACATCATATCTGGCAACAGCATGAGTTTGTAATTCTGCTCCTTTTTCTGGTTGATATATGACCAGCATTGTGGTTCTCCTTGCAGCCATCCAAGTAGAAGGCAACATCGTTTTGATTACTGGATCTTCATTATATTCGCTGGAAATTATGAGCCACATATCAATTTCTGTTCTCTCCATAATTTCGGGTAAAACAGTTTCAAAACGTTCTTTCAAAATTTCATCCTCCAGTTTGGCTTGATCCTCCAAATTGAGGATTTCAGGATATTGAGCAAAACAGTTTTGGGTAATGAAAAACGAGACTAAAAGCGTGTATATATATTTGATTTTCATAATTTTTAAGTGCTAAGACCTGTAATATACTTTGATTAATTAATTTCTGTTAAAACTGAATAACTATTCAAATCTCCATTTTTATCGTATTGTTCACTTCTGACAAGCCCAACATCTTTAGCTATCCATTCCACATTTTTGGTTTCTCGGGTCATCATCATATCCATTTTCACAATGGAGTTAATTTTCCAGGCTTCATACGTTCCAGCAGGGACTTCAATGGTTTCCTTAGCCATCACCTTCCTATCCTGTATTTTAATTGCCATATTCATTTGCATCGGACCTGATATAGTCATATTGACTCCACCATCTTTTAAATATTGACCTACTTCTAAATTATCAGGAATTGTAATGGCCTCAAATTCCATTTCAACATCCATATTTTTAAAGCCTTCCATAGTTTCTTCAGGAATGTATTTAGACATATCCATTTCTACCACCCCGTCTTTGCAAGTAAATTCCACTTCTTTCTCCATTACCACTTTATCCTTTTTGTCATAAGAAATGAGCATAACATTGGCAGTGAGTTTACCATCTTCTCCCTCTGAAAGCGATAAAACCTCATAGCTTTGCTTTCCTTGATATTTGTCTTTTGCGCTATAATTAGCTGAAGTCCATTTTCTACCATCTTCTAGTAAAAAATAAGGATTGCAATCCGATGATTGAGCCCATGATTTAAATGGGATCGATAAAATAAAAATTAATGTCAGTCCTTTCAGTAAATTTTTCATAATTCGGAGATTTAGTTTTTACCAAATTACAATTTTATCTTGATAGTGGCAATGGCGTTTAGGATTAGGCATTGGCCAATGGAGATGCTTGAGCCAGTAGGGAGTGTACCTTAATAAGACAGGATATAGCTATTAATTAACTACAAAATCAAAAATATCATTCTCATATTTAGCAGTATCGGCTAAATTTATTTCTATTATATTTAAGTTATTCCTGCTTAAATCAGGAATTGATGTCATATGCCCTATATCATTTGAATAAGTCTTACTTGAATCACTGTATTCTACTACAGCCAAGTACAACATTGGTTCAGTAAAATTAAAATATGTTCCTGCAAAATCATAAATAATAATATTGGAAGTATCATGCGGACTTAATTCCATATTAATTTTATCATTTCCATTACCTAATGCAAATCTGTCCAAATTATAATCTGTTTGGTTTATAACCTGAAACTCATATTCATTTTTACGGGTACATGAAATCAAGACCCAAACAGAAATTAATAAAAATATAGGTCCTTGTATTTTATTCATTAATACAGCTTTTATTCTAATAAAAGAGAACACTTGTTCTAGCAAAGTTATTTATAGGCTCTATTCTTATGCTTTTTAATCATTTTTTGGTGAATAATCCCTGTTTTTTGAGAAGGATATTTATCTCCAGATGTCTCAAACCCCATTTTTATATAAAAATTAATTGCCGTTTCTCTTGCATTCAGTTCAATAGCATCCAATCCCATATTTTCACACTTTAGCAGCAAATGGTTTAGTATTTCCTTTCCTATGCCTAATTTCTGATGTTTTGGCTTGATAGCCATTTGAGATATAATTCCATTTGTGTTTTCAACATTCAATCTTCCGGTACCTAATACTTCTTTACTTTCTCCAATACATATTAGGTGATGCCCATTTTTTTCATATTTGTCGTTTATCAGGTCATCAGCATTTTTCATCCCATTAAAAAAACATCTAATTCGGATTTCCTTTGCCTTAGAATACAATTCATTCTTGATGTCAATATATTTAAATTCCATTTTTAAATTAATTTTGATCTTGTATAGGCAAAGGATGACATTCAAAGAAACACATTCATTTCCAATTAGTACTGACTGGGCCCCAGGAATTATGATAACCTTATAAACCTCTTACAATTCTATTACTTTCGTAAAACTATCACCCCATCAACTCAGCCTGCATCTTCTCCACTACCTCAGCTTTCAATTGAGGCAACTCTTTATGAGTTAACCCTACAGTTGAAATAGGAGCTAATAATTTCACATCAATTTTTCCTGGTTTCATCAGAAAACTGCTTGGCTTCATTAACTTAGCAGCTCCTTTTATAACTACTGGTAAAATTGGAGCTTGTGCATCTATGGCTATTCTAAATGCACCATCATAAAAGCCTTGAAGTGGTTTATCCGTTCTATTCATGGTGCCTTCAGGAAAAACTAAAATAGAATTCTCATTTTTCAGCACTTCATTCAGTCGATCTTTACTTTTTTGTCTGCTTCGAGGATTAGATCTGTCCACTACTTCAGTAATAGTCTTAATTATTATCCCAAAAATCGGAATTTTAGTTAATTCCTTTTTGGCTAAAGCCTTGAAGGGAGCATCTATGGCTTGAGGAATGGCAGGAGTATCCAAAAATGAGGTGTGATTAGAGATTATCACATAATTCTGTCCTTTTTTAAAGTGCTCTTTCCCTTCTACTTTGTAAATAATTCGGTTAAAAAAACTAAAAAGAAAAGACCACAAACGGATTGCTTTAAAGCTTAACTTACTCCCCTTTTTTGAAATAAGTGATGGAATAATAAAAACAGGAAAAAGGATAATCATGAAAACATGAAAAACCAGTAAAGCCCAAAAAGTATAGATGAATCGGAAAAATTTCAGCATTTATTCTGATGTAATAATTTGATTTGTAAGGACAAAGATGCTGAAATTTCCTGTTTTAAGAGAAATTTTCTTTGAATATATGAGTTTTAGCTCATATTAAAGTATGATTTAAATTGGCTTTTTTGCTACACACCTACATTGAATCAGAAAATCCCTTATAATTTCTTCCGCTACGCTTCAGAAATTTCAGTAATGACATGCTAAGGTTATTTTGTAGTAAATAAAATCACCTACTAAACATAATAAAAGCACCCCAATAGTATGGATGTTTATATTCATTCAACATTGCCAATTGTGCCGATCTAAATGCATCAGGAATTGCTTTTCCTTGCACGTTTTCCCGGTAAAATCCTGACATCAATTTTTGGGTGGCGGTATCATCCACTTTCCATAAACTCATGACTAGAGATTCAGCTCCTGCTACAATGAAAGCCCTTTGCAAACCATACACGCCCTCACCTGCTTTCACATCGCCTTTTCCAGTTTCACATGCAGAAAGCACTACCATTTCGGTATTATTTAAATTCAGGTTAATGGCTTCATAAGCAGAGAAAAAGCCATTATTACTTTGATTAAATGACTGTGAACTTCCTGAACTTTCCTCAGCTCCGGCTCCTGTCAACAACAAGCCAGAACGCAATAGTGGATTTTGTCTGATGTATTGTAACTGTACCCCGAACAAATTATCATTTGCTTGTTTATCCTCCAAAAAATAACCGTGGCTCGCCAAATGTAAATATTTAGGGGATTGCACCTGCTTTAAATTTGATTCATTAGCTTCATTGCTTAGGTATTTCTGCATATTCATGCTAGGTGAAAGATATTTTGAAATATCCTCTATTTCCTTTCTTGTACCTGGCAGCTGGGCTATGCTTTGGCTATTAAAATTAGGATCTCCCATCAAGAAAGCCGTTTGCTTAGCAGCTGATTGAGCCGACTTCTCAAATAGAATATCATTAGGATGACCAATATATCGAATGTCATGATCTTGAATAAGGTATTTCCCATTCGGTTGCTGAAGCGTATTCATATTCACCTGATTGTAAATCCCATCAGGCGATAAATATATTCTACTTGCACTTCCAATTTCATTCTCTAAACTCTTCCAATATTGAGCATAGGAATAATCATCTTTCATTTTCTGATTGATGACGTTATTGTAGTAGGAGTAATATCTTTTTTCCAGTAGATTTCCTTTATTGTTAATTACAATTTCAGGTTTGCTGGCTCCTTTTTTCAAAATCACATAAGCATAGGCATGTTCTGTGGTCAATTGTTTATCAAAAATTGGATATTGCACGATTTCCACCATCACTTGACCAGGCTGCAACCTACTTAAAAGTGCTTTGTAATCCGTATTCCTTCCTTCATAAGCAGTTGAAAAGGCTTCTGATTTAACAGACAATTGTTTTTCTGTTTTATTGGTGGCATTCTCAAGTGAATCAACATTTAAAGATTGTTCTTTAATTTCTTCATCACTTAATGCATAAGCGTTTGCTAATTGCTGTTTTTGATCCAACCATTGTTCGTAAAGAGCGGTCAATTCTTCATCATTTTGACTGAAGATTGCATTTCTTAAAGCAGTAGAAGCACTTAAAAGAATCCCTTTGGTAGATAATCTATATTGCATAAAGTCTTCTAAGAGCTCTGGATATTCCTGATAATTTTCTAGTGCAAAATTATAAAACCGAAAGAATCGAGGTTTCAGCTGTTCCCAGTATTTGGTTTTTTCAGCCTCACTTAAAGCAGGGAAATAATCTTTTATAAATTCCTGACTGGTACCCATTACCTTTTTGAAATAGCTTTGAGCTGATTCCATTTGGCCATTTGCCCAAAACCATAAAGCCAAATCTTCCTGGCTTTTCACCACCTTAGGATGCGTTTTGGATAATTTCCTTTCTCGAGTATATAGTGCTGATTGCAATAAAGACTCAGCTTTCTCATTCTCACCCAAAAATCTGTAGAGATTCCCTAAATCAGATTGAGTACCTGCTGTGGTCAAGTGTTCTGCTCCGAATTCTCCTTCATAAATTTCCAATGCGAGTTTTAATGCCTTCTCCGCTTTATCATATTCTCCTTTTTCCACATACAAAGCCGCAATATTAGATTTCATATGTGCATAATCAGGGTCGTTTTTAGCATTCAGTTTTAATCTGCTTTCTTGCAAATCGAGTACTTCCTGAAAGGTCTTTTCTGCAGTTTCCAAATCTCCATTTTCTTGTTCGAGAATGGCTCTATTGGTCAAAAATTGAAGATACGTACTGTTTTTCTCTGTTAAACTTTCTTTGGCAATTTCATTACATTCATGCATCAAACCTAAAGCTTCATCTGCTCTACCCATGTATTGATTTAAAATCGCTTCGTTATTCAAATAAATGGCATAAGGAAGCATTTCATTTTCTTTCTCAGCATTTAGATTTTCACCCAATTGTTGAATAATTTTTTCTGCCTCAATGAAATTTCCCAAATTAATTTGCAGCACTGCATAATTATTCAATTCAGCCAAATAGCCAATACTTTCTTTTCCTTGCAGCTTTTCCCAGCCATCTAAAGCTTTTTCAGTGAATTCTTCAGCCTTAGTATAGCGTCCCATATCACTGTAAAGAAGACCTAAAAGTCCAATTGATTTCAAATAATTAGGTTCATTGGTACGAGAAATTTGTTCATATTTAAATTTGGCTAATTTTAGATTTGTTTCAGCCATAAACTGGTTTCCCATATTGTAATTCAATCGACCAAAATCATAAATATCCCTTGCCGCTTCCAAATCAGTTTGGGGTTCATCATCCCTTAAAAGGAAATTGGCCGTTTTAATTAAGCCTTCACCTTTTTGTTGGTTCTCAAATGATTCGGTTTTATCTAGAAATGCAATGGCATAATTGAAGGAAAGTGTATCATAACTTTCACGTTTTTCCTCAGTTTTTTCCATTAACTTATCTTTCACTAACTTTTCAGCTTTCTTTTTCAGTGCATCTCCAATTCCAAATTGTGCTATTGAATTATGCGTATAAAAGAAAATTGACAATAATAAAAAGGATTTTAAAACTACTTTTAAGAAAAAAGACATAGCTAAGAATTCGTTTTGTTTTTGTTAATGCTAATAAAAATGAACAATTTTCATAAAAATAAGTAAAATAATTAGCGATATATCCATAACGTAGGTTAAGAAATATAATTAACACTCAACTTTTTAAAATGATGAGAAAATTAAGAATGCCTAAGATAGTTCCTGATTACAAAAACAGGGAGAAAATTATTTTAAGAGACTTTTTAGCTTTAGAGAGAACCACCTTAGCCAACGAGAGAACACTCTTTGCTTACATCCGAACAAGCTTATATTTGATTTTAGGTGGAATTGCCTTTTTGAAAATGGAAAGCTTGCAAACTATACAATGGTTAGCTTATCTTTCATTTGGAATTAGTTTCCTTATGATAGTTTATGGATTAATACGTTATTTCAAGTTAAAACGAAAGCTCCAAAAGTTTTATGATGAGGATTCAATGAAGCCATTTGAAGAAGAGCAAAAAGAAGAAGGTGAATGATTTTTATTTCAATTTTTAATTAGTTTGGAAATTAGTGTTTGTACCTTTGTAACCGAATTCAGATAATACCCTTATGTACCCAATCAAAAAAGTAATAATAGGATTAGATTTAAGAGAATTAGACCAAACTATGGTGGAGTTTGCAGATTTTTTAGCGAATGCACCTGCAGTAGAAGAAATCTATTTCGTTAATGTCATTAAAAACCTTTACATTCCTAAAGAAGTGCTGAAAGAGTTTCCTGATATGGTGGAAAATGCCATTAAAGAAAGGAAAAATGAGATGGAAACGAAGGTTGCAGAATTTTCGAAAGGTGAAAAAAATGCCAAATTCCATTTCAATGTTCTAAATGGAAAAATTGCTGATAGCATTTTAAAATTCACTAAAGAAAGGGATATAGATCTGATTGTGATAGGCAGAAGAGAAAAAGCTAATGAAAGTGGTGCTCTTTCTCAAAGATTAGCTAGGAGGGCTGCCTGTAGTCTGTTGATCATCCCTGAAGGCACCAGTCCAAAAATGGATAGAATACTTGTACCAAGTGATTTTTCAGATTATTCTAAATTGGCTTTAGAAGAAGCAATAAATATTGCTCACTCAAATCAAAATGCTACTGAAATCACAATTCAAAACGTATTCACAGTTCCTACAGGCTATCATTATACCGGAAAATCCTTTGAAGAGTTTACTGAAGTAATGAGAAAAAATGCGGTTAAGAATTACAAAAAATTTATCAGTAAATTCGATACAAAGGATATTAAAATAAAAGCTGTTTACTCTCAAGACACTAATGAAGATGTAACCACTGATATGATTGACAAAGCGCATGAAATAAATGCAAATGCTATCATAATTGGTGCAAAAGGGAGAACTTCTACCACAGCCTTTTTCTTAGGTAGTATAGCAGAAAGATTAATTCAACTAGATAATGATATTCCGCTGATGATTGTGAGACCGAAAGGGAAGAATGCTGGCTTTTTGGAGTTTTTAAAAGAGTTGTAATGCGTAAAACCATTGAAAAATTTTACGGTTGGCTTTTTGCCGACAAAGAAAATGATGAGGAAGTTCCTTATGCTAATAAACGATTTATGTTTTGGTTTTCCATTATCAGTTTTGCAATAGTACTATTTTTCATCGTAAAAGATGTAGTTAAGAATATCCAAAACGTGCCACAATAATGCAGCACATTTCTCTTACAGACCTCAATTTATTAATAAAAGACACGCTTAATACCCAATTGGAGCCCTCCTATTGGGTTGTGGCAGAAATAGGTGAATTAAGAGAAGCAAGAAACGGTCATTGCTATATTGAATTTGTTGAGAAAGACGAAGAAAGCAATCAGTTGCTCTCTAAAAGCAGGGCTACCATCTGGTCTTACAGCTACAGAAGCATAAGTGCTTGGTTTCAGTCCATTACTGGAGAAAACCTGAAAGCCGGAATGACGGTTTTGGCGAATGTTCAGATTCAATTTCATGAAGTATATGGCTTAAGTCTGAATGTAAAAGACATTGATCCGAACTTCACCTTAGGCGAAAGGGCCAGAAAAAAGCAAGAGATCATTGCGCAACTCAAAGAAGATGGAGTTTTTGAGATGAACAAAAGCCATGCTTTGCCTATGGTTCCTCAACGCATTGCCATTATCAGTGCTGAATCTGCAGCGGGCTATGGCGATTTTATGAATCAAATCTTAGACAACGATTATCAATATAAATTACACACCAAATTATTTGTCGCTACTATGCAGGGAGATAAATCTGCACAAACTATTATTTCTGCTTTACATCAAATCCATGAGCAAATGGAAAGTTTTGATGCAGTGATTTTAATAAGAGGCGGTGGCGCTCAAGTGGATTTGGATTGCTTTGATGATTATGAATTAGCTTCTCATATTTCACAATTTCCATTACCCGTTTTTACCGGAATCGGTCATGAACGAGATGAAACCATTTGTGATATGGTGGCGCATACAAAATTAAAAACTCCAACTGCGGTTGCGGAATTTTTAATTAGAGGTATGAGGATTTATGAAGAAAAAATAAACCTGGCTACTAATAACATTTTAGCACATCTCAACCAAAAAGTAGAAAAAGAACAGCATAAATTGAATGATAGAAAACATTCAATGCGCTACGCATTGAAAAAGCATTTCAATAAAGCGGAAAATCAATTGAGTCGCTACCAGCAGAAAATGCAATATGATATACGTAAAAGCTTCCAAAACACTCATCAAAAGCTGGAGATTTACGGGAAAACACTGGAATTAATCAATCCTGAAACAGTTTTCAAAAAAGGCTATTCCTATACTAGCTTGAATGGAAAAAGTATTATGGGACAGCAATTGAAAAAAGGAGATGAATTGAAGACTATTACGGCTAATCAGGAGGTTAAAAGTAAAGTCGAATCTGCTGGGAAAAGGGAAAATTGATGAGAGTTTGACTTTAATATCTATCACTTAATTTACATATAGTAAATGTTCCAGAGGAACAAGTAATTACCACTCGCAAGACGCGAGCGGCAGGTTAGATTTGCTTTTTGTTCTTATAATACCTAGACTTATTTGGAGACTGTTAAATCCTTTCTTAGAAATTTACTTAAAACCTAAAACTTAAGACTTAAGACTTATCACCTAAACCTAACTACACAATACTCTCTACTCACTAGCTGAAATCAATTCGTAATTCCAAAATTCTCAATTCGTAATTACCTCCCATATCCTTCCATAATCCCCAGCCCAAAAAGTGCGAAATCATATTTCACGGGATCATTAGGATCCATTTTTCTTAAAGCTTGAGTGAGTTCTTCAGCTGTTTGCCAATCGGTTTGCTTTCTTTGGATTAAGCCAAGTTTTCGAGCTACTCTATCCACATGCAAATCGCAGGGACAAATTAAATCAGCTGGTTTGATATTACGCCAGATTCCAAAATCAACACCTCTATCATCTTGCCTAACCATCCACCTCAAGAACATATTAATTCTTTTGCAGGCAGACTTTCGTTCAGGTGTTGCAATATGTTTTCGGGTTCTTTGAGGAGCTATTTCGGAAGCAAAAAAGAAATGATGGAAAGCAATCAAGCTTTGCTTCATGAATTCTGAATCAGAAGATTTCCCTAAAAGAAAAGCCTCTTCCAGACTATCATGTTTTTGATAAAACTCTTTAAAGAAATGAATAAAATAAAGTGTGTCAATATCATTAAAAGTCCTGTGCTTGAAATGCATTAAATCTTTCAAATCATTTTCAGAATGACTTAAGATAAACTCATGCGGACTATTGCCCATCATGGCCATCAATTCTTTGCATTTGTTAATAATGGTTTTTCTCTGTCCCCAAGCTAAGATGGAAGCAAAAAAAGCAGAAATTTCTATATCCTGCTTTTTGGTAAATAAATGTGGTATACTGACTGGATCATCCGCAATGAAATCCGGACGATTATACAAATCGTACTTTTCATCCAATAAGGATTTTACTTCCTCAAAATGCTTCATTCTTAATCTTTCAGCGGAAGATAACTGATTTCAACAGGGAATTTATAATCTACTCCGCCCAGTTTTTCAAATGCTTTTTTGGAAATTCTAATGATCACTTTTTCATCAACCCCAGTGTTGGGCAATTTTCCTAAAACCCTTACAAAAACGATTTGATCATTCAAATCATTTCTGACTTGCATGATGGTACCAATCTTAGCAGTTCTATGTAATGCCAAATATTTTTCCGTCCCCTCAGAACCTTCGATTACCTCAGCAACGCCCTTTTCTTTGATCTTATCAATTTTAGGCATATCCTCTTCCTCCACAGTGAAGTAAGCTTTAGTATCTTGTTTTTGAGGATTTTCATTAAAATCTGCTTTAGGCTTTTCAAAAACTGGCTTCTCTTCTATCTTTTCTTCAATTTCAACATCTGCCATTAAAGCGTCAGGATTTTGAATGTATAATTTCTGCCCTTTGCTTAATTGGTAATTATCTAAACTATTCCATTTCCTAAGGTCTTCAACTTCTACATTATATTTTTCTGACAGACTATATAAAGTCTCACCAGACCCAACTGTGTGTATTTTTGATTTATCGACTCTGATTGTATCCGTTTCTTCCTCAGCATCAGCAACAACTTTCAATTCTTCTGTTTCTGGCTTAGTAATTTTTATTACCTCACCTCCAACAAATGGCTCTTTAAACTTATTCCAGTTCTTCAATTTAGTTTCTTGCAATCCATAAATTCCGGCTACCTTCTTATAAGTTTCGCCTTTCTTTGCGTAGTGTATTTTCTTTTCACTTGGGATTTGATTCTCCGGCTTAGGATTTTCAATTTCCTCCATTGCTTCTTCTGCAACCTCAGCTTTTACAATTAATTTCTGCCCAACCGCTATATTATTATCTTTTAAATTATTGAGCTCAATAATTTCACTTTGCTTTACATCATATTGCTTGGATATACTGTAAATAGTTTCACCCATATCCACAGTATGGATAATCTCACCTTTCTTTTCAGTCTTTTCTCTATTTTCAGCCTTTTTACTCTTTTTAACCTGCTTTTTTTTAGCGCTATATGTAGCGGGGTTACTCACCCATAATTCCTGCCCAATACTTAAACTAGTAGATTGTAAGTTATTCCATTTCATGAGGTCATCTTGGCTAACATCATATTTCTTTGAAATAGAATAAATGGTTTCTCCTGCTTTAACGGTATGCTGTTTTCCATTAGATTGCGAAGTAGTTACAGTAGATGCAAATTCCTCTTCTTTATATGGAATTAAAAGCTCACGACCGATTTGGTCAATACTATAACCATCTTTCTCTTTAGGATTTACTTCTTGAATTTCCGCTACAGAAACATGGTAGCGTTTGCCCAAAGAATAAAGAGTTTCCTTAGGTTCTAATTTATGTATAATATATTTTTTTCCATCTACAACTTTAATCCCCACAGAATCTACGGCAGTAGCATTTACATTAAACGAAGTGATAAATAAGAAAAATAGACAGATGAATGAAATTTTTATCTTCATGCTTTTTTTAAGGTATCCGATTGCTTTACAAAAATGGTTATTATGTAATGATATGTAAAATAAAACTGAGTTTTAATTCTCAAATCAATAAAGAAAACGTGATTTCAATATACGAATTATAAAAACAGCAGTTTAAAATAGAATATTAATTTAATTTTCTATTTCGCCTAAAATCTTTGTAAAGAATTGACTTCACAATTTACAAAAATGGAGATAAACAGATCAATATAAATCACTCATAAATTTATCTTTGTAGAAAATAATAAAATGTCATAGCATATTATTGTGGCTTAAATACTATTCTCTTAAATTGATGCATAATTTCTACACATGAAAAGAATAGCCCTTATTTTATTTCTTATTGGAATATTTCAATTTCCAATTTTTGCTGATTCCACTGATGTAAAGCAGGAAGTATTCATAATGGAAATAAAGGATCAGATTGATGTCAGAACTAATAGATATGTGGAGCTCGCACTTCAAGAAGCAAAAAACAGAAATTCCTCCCATATTTTAATTGAAATGAATACTTATGGAGGTGCACTTTATGATGCTGATGAAATTCGTTCAGCTCTTTTAAATTTAGACATCCCCGTTTATGTTTTTATAGATAATAATGCAGCATCTGCTGGTGCATTAATTTCCATTGCATGTGACAGCATTTATATGGCGCCTGGTGGAAGTATAGGAGCTGCAACTGTAGTTAATCAAACTGGTGAAGCTGCTCCAGATAAGTATCAGTCTTACATGAGGTCTATAATGAGATCAACAGCTGAAGCATCTGGAAGAGATCCAAGAATAGCGGAAGCCATGGTAGATGAAAAAATTGAAATAGAAGGAATCTCTAAAGCAGGAGAAGTTATTACCTTTTCTACTTCCGAAGCTATGAAATATGGATTTTGCGAAGGTGAATTTAATAACACAACAGAATTATTAACCCATTTGAAATTAGATGTTACCAAAGTTCACCGATATGAGGTGAGCAATACAGAAGCCATTATATCATTTTTCATTAATCCATTCATCAGTGGAATATTAATTTTGATCATCATAGGAGGAATTTATTTTGAATTACAAACTCCTGGAGTAGGCTTTCCGATTATGGCTTCCATCATTGCTTTAGTTCTTTATTTAGTACCTTATTATTTAAATGGATTGGCTGAAAATTGGGAGATCTTAGCTTTTATAATTGGACTAGTACTGATAGCCATTGAAGTATTTGTAATTCCTGGTTTTGGAATATTTGGGATCTTGGGTCTGATTTTGACTTTAGGATCCTTGGTATTCATGATGCTTAATAATGAAATGTTCGACTTTGAATTTGTGCCAAAAGAAAATATCACAAGAGCCTTGCTCACTACATTAACTGGATTATTTGGAAGCATAATTTTAATGTTTATTGGAGGAGTTCGTTTAACTAATAGTAATTTTTTCAAAAAAGTAGCATTACAAGGAGTTCAATCAAAGACTGAAGGTTATTCTTCAAGATTTATTAAAGCTGGATTAGCTGATAAAACAGGAACTGTGTTTTCAGTTTTAAGACCAAGCGGAAAAGTTGAAATAGAAGGAGAACTGTATGATGCACATACTAGAGGCGAATATTTAGAACAAGGAGAAAAAATAGTGGTAGTAGATGAAAGTGGCACAAGTTTAAAGGTTAAAAAAGCTGAAAACTAAGAAAATATGGACATAATTGGAATTATCCCAGCGCGATATGCCTCAACCAGATTTCCAGGGAAACCTTTAGTTGATATTGCAGGTAAATCTATGATTCAACGCGTAATAGAACAGTGTAAAAAAAGCAAAGTTCTGAAAAAAGTGATTGTGGCCACAGATGATGAACGAATTTTTGATCATGTAAAAAGCTTGGGATATGAAGTATACATGACAAGTCCTGATCACAAAAATGGGACAGAAAGATGCCATGAAGCTTTGAAATTAATAGGGGGCAGTTATGATTTCGTTATTAATATCCAAGGTGACGAACCTTTTATAGATCCGCAACAAATTGATCTTTTAGGGAGCATAATTAATAGAAAAACTGAAATTGCCACCTTAATAAAAAATATTGACCACTTAGAAGATCTTCAAAATCCAAATGTTATCAAAGCCCTGAAAGCAGATAGCGGATTAGCTCTATATTTCTCACGATCTCCTATTCCGCATATGCGCAATATCCCAACAGAAGACTGGATGAAAAGCCATCAACATTATAAACACATCGGGATTTATGCATATAGGGTAGATATTTTAGCAAAATTGGTAACCCTTTCCCCTACTCCTCTAGAGTTAGCAGAATCTTTAGAGCAATTACGTTGGATAGAAAATGGATATCGAATCAGAACAGCCATTACTCCAATAGAATCTATTGGAATTGATGTGCCTGAAGATGTAGAAAAAGCTTTGAAAGAAATGGAATTATGATGGAAAAGTTAATAAATGGACATCCTCACATTCAATTAAAACATGAGAATCCAGATAATCAAACTTTAAATGTGAGAAGCAAAGATTTCTATTTATCTATGAACAAAAGAAGATCAGTAAGAGAGTTTTCTGATCAATCCGTTCCTAAAGAAACAATAGAAAACATTGTTAAAACAGCTGCAACAGCTCCGTCAGGCGCGCACAAACAACCTTGGACTTTCTGTATTATTTCTAATCCTGAATTAAAAAAGAAAATTAGGCAAGCGGCAGAGAAAGAAGAACAAGAAAGTTACCAAAACCGCATGAGCGATCAATGGCTTAAAGACTTAGAACCCATTGGTACTGACTGGGAAAAACCATTTCTGGAAACTGTTCCCTATATCATAGTGGTTTTTAAGAAAATTTACGATGAGGAAGAAGGCCAGAAGAAAACCAATTATTATGTAAATGAATCAGTAGGAATTGCTTGCGGATTTTTAATTTCTGCAATTCATCAAGCTGGCTTGGCTACGCTAACCCACACACCAAGCCCTATGAATTTTTTATCTGAAATTCTAGAAAGGCCCAAAAACGAAAGACCCTTTTTATTATTACCCGTTGGTTATCCTGCAGAGGAAACTTACGTTCCTAAGCTTGAAAGAAAAGGATTAAGTGAGATTTCGGTGTTTTTTGAGTAAAAAAAAGAGACTCATTTAATGTGAGTCTCCCTTATCTAATTTATTCCTTAACAAATTTACGTTTTACAGTTCCCCGTTTACTTTTGAGGATTAATAAATATACCCCTTTCCTTAAATCACTTACATCTATTGAAGCATTTTGCTCGTTAGTTTCCTCACTCTTTATTAAAGTACCATTTACTTCATAAACCCTTATTGTAGTAGTTCCGTGATGAATAGTCCCTAAATCGAGTTTAAGTCGATTCGAAACTGGGTTAGGATAAAGCTTGGTACTAAAAGCATCCTTAACAGATAAAACTGTTTCTGTGACTTCGAAAGGTTCAGACATAAATCCACAGCCATTCAAGATTGCTTCAACAGAATAAATACCTGTTGAATTGACTAATGGTCGTTCTTGAGTAGATAACTGATTCCCATCCTCATCATACCAAATGAGACTGTTATATCCAATATTTTGAACAAATAGTTCAAGGTCTCCATTGCTAAGTCTGTTAGATTCAATTACCGGATTCTCTGACTGCACCACACTACTTGAAATATTAATTGCAGAGCTCGTAACAGGATCACAAAGCCCACTGACTACACATCGATAATCAGCATCAATATTTTCGCTTGTCACTACAAATCTCAAAGTATCATCATTAACTGAGGAATATAAATCATCTGCCGTCAAATCAGTAAAGCCATCGCCTAAATCAATCTGCCACTGGTAGTTTAATGACTTACCCTGAGCTTCTACAAACACATAGGTTTCATCGTTAATGCAAACCGTAGTACCCATTTCTTGCGACTCACTCCGCAGACTACTAATCGTAACTTCATTCATAATAAATTGCACGGGATCACTTTCTGCAATTTGCTCACAATTGGATCCATTTATAATTCTGGATTTGAAATAGTTTCCTGAATATTCAATATTATTATAGTTGTTACCGTCAAAAAATATAGAATCATTATCATCAGATGTAGAATTGCTGCCTCCTGTATAGAAGTTGAAGGTTCCCTCTTCTCCACTTGCTGAAGTTAACCATTGGTATATCAGATTGTCACCTTTTGCTATTACACCAAATACAGCTACTTCTCCCTGATCATAACAAATAGTTTGATCTTCAGGGTGAGTTTCAATAACAGGAGCCTCTTCAATGAATAATTGTGAAGTATCAGAATAGAAGTTGGAAGAACAGCCAGTAATGGATAATCTATAATAATTCGAATCTAAATCTATTGCAGCAGAATCGATTTTAAGCACACGATCGGCAGCCCCTGTATAAAATTCATTATCAATGACATCGGTAAATGTATTTCCATCAGAAGAAACCTGCCACTGAAAGCTAAAGTAGTCAGCATTTATTCCATCGTAGTTAGACAATGTTCTTTGTATAGAGCCAAATCCATCTTGACAAACAGTAAGGTCACCTGTGCTGTTAGTGGTAGTGTAATTTGGATCAGAGTAAACTGTTAACCTTGCACTTTGTGATATACTTTCGCACAAATCATTTTCGGAAGAAACTACACATCGATACAATATATCACTTGAACCTGTATTGTTCATGACTCTAAGTGTATCATCATTTACTCCTAAATGATTACCATCTTCGGTTAATGAAGTATAGACTCCCCCTGAGTTTGAAATCAATCTATATTCCCATTGGTAAGTTACATTTGGCTGGTCTGATTCGACAATAAAAAGAGTCTCCTCGTTTTCACAGCTTTTAACATCATCACTAATCGTCAATTCAGGACGTCTATCAATGATAGACTGGACAGTATCAGATATTTCGGCACATGGCATTATTACAGCTCTATATTGTAGGTCATTGTTCTTCTGAGTAGCAACAAACGTTAATGAATTAGATTTTTCATCAGGAATATTGATAAAGCCATTACCATTAATAGAGTCAACCTGCCATTGCACATATTCACCGAAATCTAGATCGGTCTCTATCTGAAAGCTTAATGACCTACCATCTCCTGTAAAATCACAATCAGACTGGCGAGTGGGTTGGGTAGTAATCCGGTTTCTAGTTAATTCCTTTTCAATAATAATTAAACGAGCATTTGATTCACCCATACAGTTAGTATTGATATTAGTAGCAATACATTTATAATCAACTACCCCCACACTATTAATTTGCTCCATTGTATTATTTGCACCATCCACGCTTAGTGTAGAAGTTTCAGTGCCGCTATATAAACCTCCATCTGATAAATTTTCATACGAGGAAGTATTTCTATTATAAATTTGCCATTGATAGGTTAAATCTTGATTTTCAGAGTTTGCAACATAACTTACATTCCCTCCATCACAAAGTACCACTTCAGAAGTGCCGCCATTTCCAGAAATTGAAAATTCTGGAGCTGGATTTACATTTAGCGTTGCCGTATTCGAAATGACTTCAGTTTCACAACCAGCTGCAACAAGCCTAAACTGATAACCATCCGATTCAAGAGAATTAATATTATTTAAGGTTAATGTGCTAGTGAATACATTTTCATTGTTCCCATTTTCAGGAAGATCAACGAAACCACTACCCGTTAAAGAATCAACTTGCCATCTTAAGTTTCCGGAATTACCAGAAATAGCAGCAGAAAACTGGATCCCATCATCATATTGGCAAGCAGTAACATTAGTTGGTTGAGTAGTAAAACTAGGATTTTCAGTTACAGGCAAAACAACATTTTGGGACGTTTTACTACAATTCCCATCCGATATTATGACACGATATCGGTTTCCATTTAAGGATGTTGTTATATTATTGATAATTAGTGTATTGGAGTTTGTATTAGCGTAAGTAGCATCATCGCTTAAATCCGTATAAAGACCTGAGCCTGAATTAGTATTCACTTGCCATTGATAAGTCAATCCTGTTCCACTTGCATCAACGCTAATATCTCTTGATTCACCCACACAAGCATTTGTTACTTCAGGTTCAGTATTGATAGTGATAGTTTCACATAAACCTAATTTTGCAATTGTATTAGCAGTCTTTCCTCCGTAAATATCAAAATCCCCTACCGCAATAAATTCATCAGAAGTTTCATTATATAGAATACTTTTTACATTTGAAGTAGTGCTACTCTCAAAATTATTAGCGGCAAAAAAGTCGGTCTTTGACAAAGTTGCAGGATCACCATAGACAACACCAAATTCTCCTGAAATAAAAAAGTAATCATCATTATCATCAACTATCAAATCTGTCAATTCAACTGGAGCAGTTCCATTTGTAGAAACAAAATTATCATCTACATAGGTGCCGTCAGATTGATATTTTACAAAAACAACGCCAGCACTAGATGTATTTTGAATGGTATAAACATCTCCACTACTATTAACTTCAATTTCTGCAATTGGTCTTGAACTAATGATATGTTGGGCGTAATTAGGTACAAAGTTTTGATCAAAATTACCAGTCAAATAATCAAATCTGGCAATATTAATCGGACTGAAAATTCCAACTGAATTAAATCTCCCAACAATATATACATCATTATTATTGTCAACCGCTATGTCCTTAACAGCTGCACTGGTCCCAGTAAGTGTTCTTACTGAAAAATCATTATCTTCTGCACCTGTGGAACTCAAGTGCTGAGCAATTTCGATATCACCGCTTACTTCTTGACCAATATATAGCTTGCTTAATTGATCATCCAAACCTAATTCTTGAATAGTGCCTCCAGCAGATAAATTGGTCCGACTGAAATTAAACCCCCCATCAATAGTGCCGGTATTATCTATTTTTAAAACTTCAGCAGCAAATGTTCCTGAAATATAAATATTATCACTAGCATCTATTTCCATATCAGTTATGCTAGTACCAGAAAAAGTAGCACTTAAATCGCCAAAACCTACATCTAAGGTTCCGTCAGCATTCAATCTGACCAAACCTTCTCTGGCGGTACCATTGTAGCCTGTAAAATCACCAGCAACAATATACTTCCCATTCGAATCCATCAACACAATATTTGGAGAGCCTCCTGTAAAGCCGGCATCCGCATTACTATTGAAGTTTTCATTTAGTTCATAAATTTGAGCATTAACTATAAAAACAGTATTTAAGAATAAGAAAATACTAAAAAGTGACTTATAGAATAAATTCATGATACACTAATATTTTTGATGATTTACAATTGTAAATATCCTAAATACTACTGTTTTATTTATACCTCTTTTGAGGTATTATATAATTTATTCAGCTGTATTATAAATTATTTAATTACAATTTGAATTAAAACACCCTTTTCATGACTTCCGTCATGTAATATGAGCTCACCATTAATCAGCTTTATCCTATTGTGGATATTTAAAAGTCCAATTCCCTTTTCAGCTTCTTTTAATTGAAATCCAATACCATCATCAATATATTGAATCATAATACCTTCTTTGGAACAGAAAAATTGAAATCTAACATTATTAGCTTTACTATGCTTGATTGCATTTTGAATTAATTCCTGAACAATTCTAAAAATATGGAGGGTAACTTCACTGGATGGATTATAGTGCTCCCAGCCATAGAAGTAACTGGAAAAGCTTATTTTATCATTTGAGGATAAAACACACAATTCAGTAATCTCATATTTTAAATCTTTGTTTTTTAGTTGAGGGGTAATTAAACCGTGGCTTAAATTTCTGACTGCATCCACAGTTTGTTGGAGAAGGTTTCGCAAATATTGATTATCCTTAGCTATTTGTTGTTTTACAACAGCCAAATTAGCCCCAATCATATCATGCAACTCACGACCAACTAAATTGCGCTCTTTTTCCTGACTTTCAACTGTTGCGAGAAGTAAATTCCTTTGATGAAGCTTTTGGGCTCGGACCAAAGAAGTTCTCTCATTATAAATCTTATAATTCTCTCTCGCCACAAGAAATAAAAAGGTGAAAATTTCTATTATTGACATGACCAATAGTATGGCATACACATTAATACTTTCACTTTGAATGACTCCTAAATTTGGAAAGGTATTTGTCAACCAAAACACTGTAACGTAGAAAGTATAGATTGCCAATAGCAAAATAGCATTAGGTTTCTTTAAAAGGGCGGCTCGAAATAAGAAAACTAATTGAAAAACAAATATTAAAGCTGAAACATAAATTGCGTAATACGTAATGATGAGCAAGATTTTAGTATCCTTAATAGGATCAAATAGTACCAGAATAAATAAAATGCAGAAACCAAAAACCAAATATATCATGAATTTCCACATTTTAGGATTAAGCTTTTTTATTGGAGTTAGCGCATTCAAAAACATCGGAAATGAGTAGACTACTAATATATTTCCCAAATGCTTTATATCTATTATAGTATTTCTGTTGTCCTGGTTAATAAATAAAAAGTAATCCCCAGTTTCCACCCCTACAAAAAGTATAATTCCAATTAGTAAAAGCGTATAATAAAGGAATAACCTAGTTTTAATAAAAAAGAAAAGGATAGAAGATAATATTATTGAAAACAGCATTATTCCTTTCCAAAACCATTTTAGAGAATGATAATCATTATTAACTTCTCTCATTTTGCTTTCAGAAAGCAAAAATAAGTTAGCCCTTAATGGTAAGTAGCGGTGATCAAGCCTAAGGTATAGTTGATAAGTTGAATTTGGCTGCAAATTTAATTTAAAAGGATAACCACTTGATTCAATAACCTTTTCATCGTAAGGTCGAGCAGTCCCTGTTTTAATTTGACGAATAACTTTGCCCGTATTAACCACATACAAATCAATATACTCTATGTGGTGATAAGGTATATATAAAAATTTCTCGATAAATTGATCGCTTGCATTCTGAATATTAAATTTTATCCATTGAGGATGTTCGGCAATACCAAAATTCAAATTTGCCGCTTCCCCACCTTTCCAATCAAAATTAATTACATCATTTATCTCAGCTGAATCAGTTAAATCTGAGTAGGTTTGGAAATTACCTGAAACTTTAAAAATATCCTCTAGTTGATTTACGTTTATCGGATTAGCACAAAAAAGCATATTGGGAATCAGCAAGAATATTATCAGCAACCGCATCATTTTATTAAAAAATTTTGCTTTGCATAACTGATAATATCACTTAAATCATGCATTCCAAGCTTCGTTCGAATGTTTCGCTTATGAGTTTTAACGGTTTCCAATCCAACAGATAAATAATCTGAGATCTCTAAATTACTGAAGCCTTTTACCATCAATAGAATAATTTCCTCCTCTCTGGCAGAAATATTATTCAATTGATTAGAATATTTACTGTAAAATTCCACAATTCTGGGTGAGTAAAAATGCTGCCCTTTTAAGATTGCATTTATTGCTTCCGATAAATAATCATCATCATCTTTCAATAGGTAGCCATCAATTTGAAGTTCTTTACATTTTTTTATAATTGATAGCTTTTTATGCATGCTAATGACCAAAACAGGGAGGTTAGGAAAAGATCTCCTTAAACCATTAAAAAAAGTGAATACATCTTCACCAGGAAGTTCAATATCGCAAATTAATAGATCAAGCTCAGATAGAGTAGATCTATGAGATTGAAATTCAAGAATAGAACCAAAACAATTAACATTTGAATTTTTAAACCCTTGAGAAATAAGCTCTTCAAGGCCTTTCAGAAATAAGGTGTGATCATCTACTATTGCAAAGTTAAGTGGCTGTTTCATGGAGGCACTCGTACATTCTCCATGAAAAGTTAAATATTATTATAAATTTTCGCAATTAAATCTAATTATTTTTAGACTTATGTAGATATTATATACTTTAGTTACTTAATAAAATTTACTTAAGAACTATCTTGTGCTCTCCTTCAACATGTTGTATATGGCAACAATCTTTACCTATAACCATTTTATGCTCTACAACATTTTTACCATTAAGCATACCATAGAAAATTACTTCATTCCCATCAAAATCTAATACATCCATTTGACCATCAGTAGCTACAGGGTAAATTCCATTATTTGGCTCATACACATCATCAGGGATTTCAATTTTCTCACCATCAATTTCACTATAAAATTCATCTAGAATAATTGCTTCACCTGCTTTATCTCTAATTTCCAAATTAATAATCCTGAATTCCATAGTACACATGATATCAGGATCACATGGGTTATTTTTTTTATCTTGAGTATTAGATTTATTATTATCCTGACAAGTAGCCGCCATTGAAATAAAACAAAATAGTACTAATAGATTTTTCATTATTCTTCGATTACAATTTTATCATCTCCTGCTATTAATTGAACATGACAGCAATCATGTCCAATCACCATTTGGTGCTCTACTATATTACGACCACCTTTTTCTCCTACAAAAATCAAAGTAGTTCCTTCTCGCTCTACCTCATCCATTTCAGTATCAGTAAGTACAGGATAAATCCCTGTACCTAATTGAATATCATTTAACTCATATTCAAATTTTTTCCTGGAATCATAAAAGGTGTAAAAATCATCTAATACTATAGGATCACCTTGTTGATTAGTAATTTCAAGTGAAATAGTTACAAATTCCTCAGTACAAATTATGTTGCCATCGCAATCGTCCGAATCCAAATTTTCATCTTCACATGAAAAAAACGAAACTGAAAACAACACCAATAGTATTTGTAAATAACTGATTTTCATAACCTTAATTTTCCTTGTTAACGGTGTCTATCCTCTAATATTTTCACCACATCCTGTAATTTATAGCCTTTAGCTTGTAATAAAATCAGATAATGAAATAATAAATCTGCAGATTCATTCAAAAATAATTCCTCATTATCATCTTTGGCTTCAATTACAACCTCAACAGCTTCCTCTCCTACTTTTTGAGCAATTTTATTGATCCCTTTATCAAATAAACTTTTAACATAAGACTTTTCATCATTTCCATTCTTACGCTCCTCAATAACAGCTTCCAGTTGATTAATGAAACCAATGCTTTCATTTTTCTCATCCCAACAAGTGTCAGCACCTGTATGGCAAGTGGGGCCATCTGGCTTAGCTTTAATTAAAAAGGTGTCCTGATCACAGTCTAAAGAAATATCTACTAAATGGAGATAGTTTGAAGAAGATTCACCTTTCATCCAAAGCCTTTGCTTAGATCTGCTGTAAAAAGTCACTTTACCAGTTGATTGAGTTTTTTCCAAAGCCTCTTCATTCATATAGCCTAACATTAGGACTTTTCCTGTAATAGAATCTTGAATGATGGCCGGCAGTAAACCATTTTCACCTTTTGAAAAATCGGGTTTTTGCATAACTAATATTATTAAAATCTAATGATTAGATTCTTGTAGGTATATTTTTACTCTTTAAAAATGTTTTTAATTCAGGAATTCCAATTTCTTTGAAATGGAATATACTGGCAGCTAAAGCCGCATCAGACTTCCCATTTGTAAAGGTATCACAAAAATGTTGCATATTCCCTGCCCCGCCAGAAGCAATCACAGGAACATTCACCAATGATGAGATTTTAGATAATAATTCATCTGCAAAACCGGCTTTAGTACCATCATGATCCATTGAGGTTAATAGAATTTCACCTGCGCCTAATTCAACGGCTTTTTGAATCCAAGTTTCGGTCTCTAATTCAGTAGGTTTTGATCCACCATGCGTATGCACAATATTCTTATCCCCTACTTTTCTGGAATCTACAGCCACCACTATGCACTGTGAGCCAAATTCATTCGCCATGTCTTTAATAATCTGAGGATTTCGAACGGCTGCAGAATTAATAGATACCTTATCTGCTCCAGCTGCCAAAAGCACTGAAACATCCTCTACTGTACTAATTCCTCCGCCTACTGTAAATGGAATATTAATAGCTTCGGCTACTTTTTCAACTAGCTCAACCAAAGTTTTTCTTTTTTCATTAGTGGCGGAAATGTCTAAAAACACTAATTCATCCGCTCCTTCTTCAGCATAAATTTTAGCCAATTCAACCGGATCACCAGCATCTCTTAACTCCAAAAAATTGACACCTTTCACGGTACGACCATTTTTGATATCCAAACAAGGGATTATTCTTTTTGTAAGCATATTATTGAAACTGCTTTAATTCTGATAAGTTTATTCTCTTTTCATAAATAGCTTTGCCAACGATAGCACCGTAAGCCCTCATTTCTTCCAGGATTTGTAAGTCTTTTAAGTTACTTACGCCTCCGCTGGCTATCAATTTAACATCTGGAAACCTATCTAAAATATCTTGGTACAATTTATTTGAAGTGCCTTGCAATGCACCATCTTTAGAAACATCAGTGCAAATCACATACTTTAATCCTTTTGCTAAATAATGCTCTAAAAAATCAAAAATATGCTTTTCAGAACTTTCTTGCCAACCGTGGATAGCAATATGCTCTCCTTTTACATCAGCACCCAAAATAATCTTTTCTCCTCCAAATTCTTCAATCCATTCGGTAAATAAAGCTTCATTTTTAACGGCAATGCTTCCTCCGGTTATTTGATTTGCACCAGCATCAAATACGGCTTTTAAATCTTCTGTACTTTGAACTCCTCCACCAAAATCTATGGTTAAATTAGTATTCTCCGAAATGGATTTTAGTACCTCCAAATTCACCACCTTTTTTGCTTTTGCTCCATCTAAATCCACTAAATGTAATCTCTGGATTCCAGCTGCTTCAAATTCTTTGGCAACTTCTAAAGGATTATCGTTGTATTCTGTTTTCTGGTTGTAATCCCCTTTGGTAAGGCGGACACATTTTCCATCAATGATATCAATGGCTGGTATTATATGCATAATCTTATAATTCGAATAAAAAATTCTTTAAAAATTGCTCTCCTGCTTCCGCACTTTTTTCGGGATGTGGCTGAATAGCATAGAAATTGTCCTTATGGAGAACATTACTAAAAGGCAACATATATTCCGTTTGTGAAATCGTTTGATTACATAATTCAGCGTAGTAGGAATGCACAAAATAGAAATATGCTGGTGATTTTATCCCCTTAAAAATAACATCTTCTGATATACTTCCAGTATTCCATCCCATATGGGGTACTTTTAATTCATTGGGAAATTTCTTCACTTTAGCATCAAAAATACCTAAGCATTCTGTATCTCCTTCTTCAGAATGACTACATAATAATTGCAAACCTAAACAAATCCCCAAAAAAGGACCCTCTATGGATTGAATCACTTTATCTAGACCTCTATCCTTCAAATATTTCATGGCAGACATAGCTTCTCCTTGTCCAGGAAAAATTACTCGATCTGCTGCTAATATCTCATCAGGATTATCCGTTAAATTTCCTTCAATTCCTAATCGCTTTAATGCCAACATTACTGATTTAATATTGCCCGCATTATATTTTATTATTGCTACTTTCATTTATTGTATTATATATTAGCGCATTTAATAAATCTTGAACTAGAGGGTATCAAAAGTAATCTATTGATATTGATTTCATTATCGCACCTAGAACAATTGCCGAATTTAGGAGAATCATAAAGTGAAAGCCACCTATGCAAACCATTTAATTCGCTCTCAGTCTTTTGAATTTGAGATTCACTGATCGCTTTATTGTTAATATAATCCATTCGACTCAATCTACCTACAGCATTATCCAGACCTTTAGGCTTACTTGCTTCTCTTAGTTCCTTTATGGAAGCTTTAAATTCTATTAATTTAGCTTCCATCTTTTCCTTTAATTACAATTTCTCTTCTTCAGTCATAACACTGTTTTCATCACTAAAAAATGCAAGTTACTAATTGTATTCTTAACCTTTGATAATATTATGATGAAGCTCAAAATTTTATTTTTAATAGGTAAGAACCATTTATATGTATCTACGTTTAATGTTTATACATACATTTTTAAACGAACTTAATAAATAAACAATTATGGCAACTAAATGGAATATTGATCCAACTCACAGTGAAGTGCAATTCAAAGTTAAGCACTTAGTAATCTCAACCGTAACAGGACAGTTTAATAAATTTGAAGGGAGCTTAGAATCAGATAATGAAGATTTTGATGGTGCAAAAGCTGAATTTAAATTAGAGGCCGCTAGTGTTGATACCAACGTTTCAGATAGAGATAACCATCTGAAATCAGCTGAGTTCTTTGATGCTGAAAAATTTCCACACATTAAATTCACTAATGGGAAACTAACAAAGTCAGGCGATAACTATAAATTAATGGGAGACTTAACCATTAAAGATAATACTAAATCGATCACACTTGATGTAGAATATGGCGGATCAATGGTTGACGGATATGGTCAAAACAAAGCTGGTTTTGAAATTACAGGAAAAATCAACAGAAAAGAATTTGGTTTGACATGGAATGCTGTAACCGAAGCTGGCGGAGTAGTAGTTGGCGATGATGTTAAATTAATATTGAACGTACAAGTAACACAATCATAAAAATAAAAAGGGCTGGTTTAAAACCAGCCCTTTTTATTTTTATCTTCTTCGGTTTCTATTAAAGAGACCACCACCTCTTCGACCTCTTTTAGGCTTAATATTATATCTTTTCCCACCAGGGCTAAATATTCTATTTAATAGCGCACCTTGAATATAAAATTCAGCTTTAACATTAAAAGTCATATAATAATCATCACTTTCAGGATTCCCTCTTACGTTATCTCGGCTGGTCCCGTTGGGATCCGATAGAGCAGCTGCAATGGCCTCTTCATCGCTATTTTGCCAATCAAATTGGTCTAAATCAGGATAACCTCTTCCACTTACATCATCTAAATAATCAGTAAATGTAATTCTACCAGTAACCTCTGCTGTAACATCAAGAAAACTTGTGACTTTAACTCTTACACCAGCACCAACTGGAATAACCATAGCAAAACGATCATATGTGTTAGGTCTTTCAGTTTGATATTGACGTAATGAAACCATTTCTCCTGCCCTTGGCACAGCTCTTAGTGTATCACCTGCTTGATTTCTTAAAAACTCAGGAACCTCTGCTCGGGGATCAAACAAAAGCACCCCTATTCCAGCAGATACATATGGATTTATAAATTTCCTTTGTGTAAATCGATTCGGTACACCAAATAAGCTAATTGTTGTAAAAGCCGATAACTCCAAATTATTAGAAACAAATGACAACCCACGAGAACGTGTATTTAATTCTGGATCTAAATTAGCATCATCACCCGAAAGTTGAAAAGCCATTAAATTTACTCCTACATTAATTCTGTCGGCTACCCGATATTGCAACCCTCCTACAATATTTAATTTTGTATCAAAATAAGAACCCGGATTTGTTAAATCCCCTAACATATGAGCATAGCCTACACCACCAGTAGCCATCCATTTCCTACTTATTCTACTTGAATAGAAACTTTGCGCGACAATATCTTGCACAAATAATATTAAAATCGATATGATGAGGAGCTTCTTCATAAAATTCTTCCAATAACAAATATAAATATTTTTTTAGAATATATCATAAAGGATAGACTTTATCCTGATAAATTTAAAAAACTTAAAAATTTTCAAGCATTCAAAGCTTTTTGTTCTATTTAATAGATACAAATCAATTGAATTTTTGTTTTTTTGAATATGTTAAAACTAGCTGCTATTGACATTGGTTCCAATGCTATTAGAATACAATTAACCAGAGTAACGCTTTATCAAGGGAATATTACATTTAAAAGACTTGAGTATGTTCGTTTCCCGCTAAGATTGGGACAAGATGTTTTCACAACAGGAAGAATAAGCGAACAATCTAAAATCAAATTTCTTAAATTAATGCAGGCCTTTAAGATTCTCATAGACCTTTATGAGGTTGATGATTATATGGGCTGTGCTACTTCTGCCATGCGTGAAGCCGAAAATGGGAGATATTTAATTGATCAAGTGAAAGCAGAGTTAGATTTAGAAATCGACATTATAGATGGTAACAAGGAAGCTTATATGATCAATAAAGCCATATTTCCTTATATGGATGAAAAAGCTTATTTGCATATTGATGTTGGGGGCGGAAGTACTGAATTCAATTTTTATCAAAATAATGAAAAACTCTTATCAAGGTCATTTCGAATTGGCTCGGTAAGGCACTTGGAAACCGATAGTAGCCACCATATGTGGGATGAAATGAGGAACTGGATCGAGCAAAAAGTGATTAAAAAATCAGTTAAAATTCATGCTATTGGAACTGGTGGAAACATTAATAAAGTAAAGGATTTAGCAAGAAAAAAAGCGGGGAAACCCATTAGCTTAAATAAAGTTAAGGAAATTCAAAAGTATATTAAAGGATTTGACATGGAGGAAAGGATCAATAAACTACAATTAAATCCTGATAGGGCTGATGTTATCATTCCCGCCTTGGATATCTACATTAATGCTATGGCTTGGTCAAAATCACCAAGTATAATTGTGCCGGACAGTGGGCTTAAAGATGGGATTATGCAGGTGTTATTTGAGCGGAATAAAGAGATATTAAAATGATCTATTTAGCAGCAACAGCCTCCACCTCAACCAATAATTCTGGACGAGCTAATTTATAAACACCTATTGTAGAACGTGCTACTTTATTAGGGTTTTCTTCATTATTGAAATACTCCCCATAAGCTTTAAACCAAGCATCCCAATCAATTTCACCAGTTTCATTAGGCGCTAAGTAAACTCGTAAGAAGAACACATCTTCCATTTTGTACCCTTCTGCTTCAATAATTTCTTTTATTCTCTTTAAAGCGCCTATACTTTGTTGATATGTATTTCCATATTTAGACATGTCTCCTGACGGGGCATCAGGATTTAATACCTCACTTACTAATCCTGATGTATAGAAAATATCTTTTCCTTCAGGTATAAAAACACCCTTTAAAATGCTGGAATCAGTCCGGTCAATTCTTCTGATTTCTTTAGATTCTTTATCCTTTTGGCAAGAAAACGATATTAAAGCCACTAAGATTAAAACAATGCTATTTTTCATAATCAGAATTTTTAAGAGTGAAACGTTTTATAATGGATAGCTGAAGTATAAAAAGATTATCATTATTATCTGGATTTCCGAAATTGGAAATATTATCTAAATAATCAGTTTGAGGATTTAGAAATCCAGTTCTCAGATGAATACCAAAATCATTAGGTAAGAAATAGTAAGCATTAAATGTGGTAGGCAACAGAACCGTAAAATTAGAATATTCTTCACCCTGAGCACGACTATCAAGTTGATTGGCTAAGTTATTATTATCTCTATCGTAAACTGCAAACCTCATGAATCCAAAACCTTGAGACAAGTAAATTGAGTAATTAGGCTTCTTGAGAATGTGGAAACTTGGTTCTATATGTAGCGACTGATAATTTGTTCTAGCAAAGTCATTGAGTTGAAATTCACTTTGATCGAAGAAGCGGACTTCTCTATTCTCGGATTGCACCTCTCCTGCACTGAACCAAATCCCAACATTTAGCCACCGGTTTGGGGTAAATTGCATAAAAGCCGATAGCTGAACTCCTGGCTTTTTGTAAGTAGGCTCTAAATCTGTTTTGGGAATACTAGATCCAAAGCTAATCCCTGCAAATTTTGTGAAAGTGGAATCTTGTCCAGAAACAGAAAAAGCAAGCAGGAAACATATAAAAGTCAATATTCCTGCTTGCTTTCTCATATAATATGAATTATGTTTTATTTATTTTCCACTTTTCAATTTAGTGAAATCATAATCATCTAAAAACTTAGTAGTAAAATTACCAGATTTGAAAATCTCATTATCCATCATTTCGATATGAAAAGGAATAGTAGTTTTCACTCCTTCAATCACGAATTCTTCCAGTGCTCTTTTCATTCTGACCATCACTTCTTCTCTAGTTTGCCCTGAAACAATCAGCTTGGCAATCATCGAATCGTAGAATGGAGGAATAGTATAACCAGCGTAAACATGACTGTCAACTCTTACTCCATGACCGCCTGGTAAGTGTAAATTTGTAATTTTCCCCGGGCTTGGTCTGAACCCATTAGCAGGATCTTCAGCATTAATTCTACATTCCATTGCACAAAGGTGCGGGAAATAATTTTCTCCTGATATGGTCATTCCAGCAGCTACCTTGATTTGTTCTTTAATTAAATCAAAATCAGTAACCTCCTCAGTAATAGGGTGCTCCACTTGAATACGCGTATTCATTTCCATAAAATAGAAATTGTTGTGTTTATCCAAAAGGAATTCAATTGTTCCAGCACCTTCATATCCAACAGCTTCAGCACCAGCAATTGCAGCTTTCCCCATTGCATCACGCAATTCATCCGTCATAACAGGACAAGGAGTTTCCTCAATTAATTTTTGATGTCTTCTTTGAATAGAGCAATCTCTTTCAGATAAGTGACAAGCTCTACCATTTTTATCTCCTACTATCTGAATTTCAACGTGACGAGGTTCTTCTACAAATTTCTCTAAATAAAGCGCGTCATTCCCAAAAGATGCTCCAGATTCTTGACGAGCTGAATCCCATGCTTTTTTAAATTCACCTTCATTATTTACGATTCGCATCCCTTTACCACCACCACCAGCAGTGGCTTTTAGTATTACAGGATAGCCCATATCTTTCGCAATCTTTTTGCCTTCTTCTACGGATTCTAATAATCCTTCAGAGCCAGGTATAGTAGGAACTCCCGCAGCTTTCATAGTAGCTTTTGCAGTAGCTTTATCACCCATTTTACTGATCATTTCAGGATCAGCACCGATAAATTTTATACCATATTCACCACAAATCTTTGAAAATTCAGCATTCTCGGATAAAAACCCATAACCTGGATGAATAGCATCTGCATTGGTGATTTCAGCAGCAGAAATAATATTTGGTATATTTAGATATGAATCTTTACTGGCAGCAGGTCCAATACAAACAGCTTCATCCGCAAAGCGAACATGCAAACTGTCTTTATCAGCTGTGGAATAAACCGCTACAGTACTGATTCCCATTTCTTTGCAAGTTCTGATAATTCGCAAAGCTATTTCACCTCTATTGGCAATTAATATCTTTTTAAACACGATTTCTTTCTTTTAATAAAACATTAAGAATAACTCTTGACTTATGAAAAATATCAAGAAGGATCCACTAAAAATAATGGTTGGTCGTATTCAACAGGCGTAGCATTATCTACCAAAATTTTCACAATTTTACCAGAAACATCTGATTCAATTTCATTGAATAATTTCATTGCTTCAACTATACAAACCGTATCACCAGCTTTTACTGAATCTCCAACATTAACAAAAGCAGGATTGTCAGGGTTTGGCGTTCTGTAGAATGTTCCAATCATTGGAGATTTGATAGCTACATATTTATCATCATCAGAAGCTGCCGGTTTTTCTTCTCCTCCTGAACTTGGTGCAGGCGCTGGAGCTGCTGAAGGAGCAGGTGCTGCTGCAGGTTGCGGAGCTGGAGCTGCCGCTTGAACAACTTTAGCTTCAGTGTTCTTTTTAACTTTAATTTTAAATTCTTCGGTTTCTATATTTACTTCATCCAATCCGGATTTAGAAATAAAATCAATTAGGTCTTGAATCTCTTTCGCTTTCATAGCTGTTGGTTTAGTTAAAAGTCAAAATTTTTAAATTACAATTTATTTTTTTACTCTTTCTGCGTAAGAACGAGTTCTAGTATCTACCTTAATAAGTTCATCTTGATCAATAAACAAAGGTACTTTTATTTCTGCACCTGTTTCCACGGTTGCAGGCTTAGTTGCGTTAGTAGCTGTATCTCCCTTAATTCCTGGTTCTGTGTAAGTAATCTTCATTTCAACAAATGGTGGCAACTCACAACTTAAAGGTTTCTCAGTTTCGGCATGGATTAAAATATCTACTTCTTGCCCTTCTTTATATAAATCCACATTATCGATTACTTCGTCCGGAATAGAAATTTGCTCAAAAGTTTCTGTATCCATAAAGTGCATTCCAATATCATCTTTATATAAAAACTGATGCGGTCTTCTTTCTATTCTTGCTGTGGTAACTTTATGACCAGAAGTGAAAGTATTATCTAATACTTTTCCTGTAGTAAGACTTTTTAATTTTGTTCTTACGAATGCAGGTCCTTTACCTGGCTTCACATGCTGAAATTCAACGATAGTAAACAAATCGTGATTATACTCTATGCAAAGACCATTTTTAAAATCAGAAGTATCTGCCATATTATTTAAGTATTAATTTAATAAAATTATTTAGAATCGTAAGCCCATTTAATATAAACTGAGCCCCAAGTAAACCCACCACCAAAAGCAGCTAATACAATGTTGTCTCCTTTTTTCATTTGATTTTCATACTCCCACAAACATAACGGAATTGTACCACTGGTCGTATTTCCAAATTTATGAATATTAAGCATTACTTTATCTGAACTAACTCCCATCCGTCTAGCAGTGGCATCGATAATTCTTTTATTGGCCTGATGGGGTACTAACCAAGCTACGTCCTCAGAAGTTAAATTATTTTTAGCCATGATGTCTGCAGCAACCTCTGCCATATTGGTAACAGCAAATTTAAATACTTGACTACCCTCTTGATATACGTAGTGTTCTTTAGCAATCAAAGTTTCAGGTGATGCAGGTTTCCTACTCCCTCCGGCTTTCATATGAAGAAATTGTTCTCCAGAGCCATCCGTATGTAAAATTGAATCTCTTATTCCAAAACCTTCAGTGTCAGGCTCAAGTAAGACTGCTCCTCCACCATCTCCGAAGATGATGCAAGTTTGTCTATCTTCATAATCAATAATAGAGGACATTTTGTCTGCTCCAACTACGATTACTTTTTTATACTTACCTGTTTCAATGAATTGGGATGCTGTAGAAAGTGCGAAAATAAATCCTGAGCAAGCTGCTTGTATATCGTAACTAAAAGCATTCTTTGCTCCTACATTATTACTGATAACATTTGCAGTAGCAGGGAAAAGCATATCAGGAGTAGTGGTGGCACAAATCAAGAGATCTATATCTTCGGCTTTGTTACCTGTTTTTTCAAGCAATCCTTTAACAGCTTGAGTTCCTATTACTGAAGTTCCTTGATTTTCACCTTTAAGAATTCTTCTTTCCTTTATTCCGGTGCGGGAAGTGATCCATTCATCATTGGTATCTACCATTGTTTCCAACTCTTTGTTGGTCAACACATAATCTGGCACCCACCCGTGAACTCCTGTAATAGCTGCGGTTATTTTAGTCATGTTATGATTGTATTTTCTTTGGCTATTCAGCTGCTAATATATATAATAATGATTTGAAGCAAGCCAAAATATTAAGAAATGCATAGCTCCACAATAAATCAGCAGTTGATGATTTTAGAATAATTAAATTTAAACATGATAGAATGCCAAAAATAATAATTACTCAAAAAATATAGCCAATAAAAAAAGCTTTGCCGCCAAGCAAAGCTTTGAAATTTTAAATTGACTTAATTAAGCCAATACTTCTTTTTCCATTACTACATTACCTTTGTAGTAAAGTTTACCTTCATGCCAGAAAGCTCTGTGTGGCAAATGCGCCTCGCCTGTAGTAGGACAAATCGCCAATAATTTTGCCGTTCCTTTTTTATGAGTCCTTCTTTTATCTCTTCTAGTTCTAGATATTTTTCTCTTAGGATGCGCCATTTTATTCTAAATTTTAATTCTTATTTCTTTTTATTTAAATCTTTTAATGCTGCCCACCTTGGGTCAATGTTTTCTTCCTCTTCCTCAATTTCGTCTTCAGCATCATCTATGTAAACATAATCATTATGCTCTTCGTCTTCCTCTATTTCGTCAGGATGCAACTTTTTCAAAGGTATTTGCAAAGCGATGGTTTCGTAAATAAAATGCCCCACATTAATCACTTGCGTGTTTTTTGTGATGACCATTACATCCTCTTCCAACTCTTGCTCTTCCTCCCCATATTTATACAACAACTTTTTGTTGATTTCTATGGGATATTGAAACGGTTCCAAGCTTCTGTCGCTGATTAAATCAACATAACCGGAGAAATCTAAATTCAACTCCATTAGATTTTCTCTTTTATCTAATAGCGCTTGCACTATAACTTCTCCACTTTCAACCAATTCACCTTCAAACTCACTGAAAAAGGCTGAATTTACTTTAAATTCATATTCATGCTGCTTGATTCCAAGCTTATAAACCTGAATGTCGAAATCCTTCAACTTTTCCATCCCATCTGAATTAAGAGCGCAAAGATAAAAATATTATTTGATATTACTAAACTGCTTTAAGAATATTCTTTTCTATTCTTTATGATATCGATTGCCAAGAACAAGGCTTGTCGCATAGAAGTTTCATCTGCAAGCCCTTTTCCTGTTAAATCATATGCCGTTCCGTGATCGGGCGAAGTTCTTACAAAAGGAAGCCCTGCTGTAAAATTCACCCCATTTGAAAAAGCCAAGGTCTTAAAAGGAATCAAGCCTTGATCATGATACATCGCCAAAACGGCATCAAAATTTTTATATTGCTGATTTCCAAAGAAACCATCAGCCGGAAAAGGACCGAAAACTAACTTCCCTTTTTCTTTTCTTCTTTCAATTAGTGGCTTAATCATTTCTTCCTCCTCATTTCCTATCACTCCACCATCTCCAGCATGCGGGTTTAATCCTAAAACTGCAATTCTAGGTTTTTTAATCCCGAAATCATGCTTTAAAGATTTTTCTAAGACATCCAGTTTGCTATCTATTTTTTCTGAGGTTATTTTGTCGCTCACTTCCTTAATTGGAATATGACCTGTCACCACACCAACCCTTAAATCTCCATCTACTAAAAGCATCAAGCTATCTTTTACTCCTGCTTCTTGAGCGAGATATTCTGTATGTCCGGCAAATTTGAAATCTTCAGACTGTATATTATGTTTATTAATAGGAGCTGTAACGATTGCATCCACTTTTCCTTCCATTGCATCTTCAACTGCTTTTTTTATACTTATAAAAGCATATTTCCCAGCTTCTTCGGAAGATTGTCCCATGGTGATATTCACCGTTTCTTCCCACAAATTCAGCACATTGAGTTTTTTATCGCTCAATTCTTCCAGCTTTTTCAATTGAAAATAATTGAAATCCCGAATATTTAATGCTTTTCTATAATAAGAAAGGATTTTACCTGAACCATATACCACAGGAGTCATCAGCTTTATAATTCTAGGATCCTCCAAAGCTTTAATGATCACTTCAGGGGAAATACTGTTCACATCTCCGATGGTTATGGCAATGGTTGGTTTATTAAGTTCTTCCATATCTTAATTATGCGCTTGAAGTCGAATTATAAAATAATTATGATTAAATTCTGTGCAATTTAGTTTTTTTTTATCTGCTTTGAAAAATGAAGGGAGTTCGAGCGAAAAAACATTTAGGGCAACATTTTTTAAAAGATCAAAATATAGCCCAGAAAATAGTAGAAAGCCTCACAGGGCATAAAAATTACCAACATCTTTTAGAAATTGGTCCGGGCACTGGTGTGCTCAGTAATTTTTTGATCGATAGAGCAGAATATGAATTGCTTTTCATGGATGTTGATCAGGAATCAGTCGACTACCTTCAAAATCTGTATCCTGATTATAAAGATAAAATTATAAAAGAAGACTTTTTACGAATTGATTTAGGACATTATTATAAGGAGCCTTTCGGTATCATCGGGAATTTTCCTTACAATATTTCTTCTCAAATCTTTTTCAAGGTTTTGGAATATAGAGATCAAATTCCAGAAGTAGTGGGCATGATTCAGAAAGAGGTAGCTGAACGAATTGCTGCAAAAGAAGGAAATAAAACGTATGGGATTTTAAGTGTATTACTTCAAGCTTTTTATGATGTGGAATATCTTTTTTCTGTTCCGCCTAATGTTTTTAACCCTCCACCAAAAGTAACTTCAGCCGTTTTACGCTTAAAAAGAAATGAAACTCAAACTTTAAGCTGCGATGAGAAGTTGTTTTTTAGGGTTGTGAAACAAGGCTTTAATAATAGAAGAAAAACTTTAAGAAATGCTTTAAAGAGTTTCGATCTATCTGATGAAATAAAGTCATTAGATTTGTTGAATAAACGTGCCGAGCAACTGACCGTTAATGATTTTGTAGAATTGACAAACCACATTGCTAGTAATGGAGAAACTTGAGGAAAAAGAGCATATTGACCAATTTGAACTTTCAAAAGAGTATTTAGAGAAATTGCAGCTTGCCATATCTGAGCAAGATGATCAATTTATTAAAAATACACTTGATGAAACTAACCCTGCCGATATCTCCACTATTTTATTGGAGTTCGAAACGGAGGAGTCTCGCTATGTACTGGATGTATTAGAAAATGAGGTCAGTGCGGAAGTAATAAATGATTTAGATGAAGATGTTCGTTCCAAATATCTAAAGGAATTTAATACTACCGAGATAGCTGCAATGCTGAATGAATTAGATTCAGATGATGCGGTGGATATCATTAATGAGTTGCCTTTAAAAGACAGAGAAGAAGTAATTGCTTCTTTGGAAAATAAAGAAAAAGCAAAGAACATTTTAGACCTTTTACGTTATGAGGAAGACGTAGCGGGAGGTTTGATGGCAAAAGAGCTCATCAAAGCCAACGAAAACTGGTCCATTAATCAGTGTATAGAGGAAATTAGAAGACAAGCCGAAAATGTAGAGAAAATCTATTCCGTTTATGTAGTTAATGACCAAAATGTTTTGCTTGGAAGAGTTTCACTAAAGAAAATCATTTTAGCTGATGATCATTTAAAGGTAAAGGATCTTTATGATGAAGATGTTATATCGGTGGAAACCTATATGGACGAAGTGGATGTAGCGGAAGTGATGAGAAAATATGATTTGGATGCGGTTCCGGTTGTGAATGTTCAAGGTAAATTAATGGGACGTATTACCATTGATGATATCGTGGATGTTATTACCGAACTAGCTGAAGAGGAAAGACAGATGATGGCGGGTATTTCCGAAGATGTAGAGGAAGATGATAGTGTTTGGATGCTGACTCGAGCTCGTTTACCTTGGCTAATAATTGGCATGTTCGGAGGTATTTTAGGTGCTCAATTTATCGGAGTTTTTGAAAAAGATATTTTAATGGTGCCAGCCATGGCATTTTTTATTCCCTTGATTACAGCAACCGGAGGAAATGTAGGGATACAATCTTCTTCTATTGTTTTGCAAAGTTTAGCGAGCAAATCTGTTTTTGATGATTCATTTCTAAAGAGAATCACAAAAGTATTAGCTGTTGCCATATTGAATGGAATTGTAATTGCAGGAATAGTAATGGGTATGAACCTCATTTTAGGTCAAGAAATCAAGTTAGCGATTGTGGTCTCAATCGCATTATTTACGGTCGTTTTATTGGCTTCTTTTATGGGAACCGTAACGCCATTAGTGTTGGATAAATTAGGTATAAATCCTGCCTTAGCTGCTGGTCCTTTTATTACTACAGCAAATGATTTATTGGGGTTATTAGTATATTTTTCCGTTGCCCACTTCCTACTTATCTAATTAAAAAATAATGAAAATACTTGTTATAGATGAAATGCATGAAAGCATCACTCCTTTGTTGAATGAACTCAACTTAGAAGTGGATTATATGCCTAAAATAAATCGTGAGGAAATCATTTCAATTATTGGGGATTACGAAGGATTGATTGTTAGAAGTAAAACCTATATTGATGCTGAACTACTACAAAATACTAATAAACTTAAATTTGTAGCCCGTGCTGGAGCTGGTGTGGATAATGTTGAGGTTAATGAGCTAGAGAAAAGAAATATTCATCTCATAAATGCTCCAGAAGGCAATAGAGATGCCTTAGCTGAACATACTATGGGCATGTTGTTATCTCTTTTTAATAAAATCAATTTGGCTGACCAAGAGGTAAGAAACGGAAAATGGGATAGAGAAGGAAATAGAGGAGTCGAATTAATGGGCAAAACAATTGGCTTACTAGGCTTTGGCAATATGGGAGGAGCATTTGCAAAAAGACTTAGTTCTTTTGGTTGTAAAATAATAGCCTATGATGCAGAAAAAACAGGATTTTCCAATGATTATGTAGAAGAAGTAAACTTAGAAAAGATGCAAGCGGAAGCTCAAATTCTGAGTTTGCATATTCCTATGAATGCTCAAAACAAAGGAATTATCAATTCTGAATTCCTTTTAGGATTTAAAAAATTAGATTATATTATCAATACTTCTAGAGGAGAAGTTTTAATCTTAAAAGATTTATTAAAATTGTTAAAATCTGGAAAAATGAAAGGAGCCGCATTGGATGTATTAGAGAATGAAAAAATCAACTCCTTAAAAGATAGTGAACTATTTGTTTTCCAAGAACTTACAAGTTTAAAACAAGTAATATTGACTCCTCACATAGCCGGATGGTCTTTCGAATCATATGAGAAAATAAATAGAGTGCTAACCCAAAAAATTAAATTATTGGTCGAAAAACAATAATTTATATGGTTATAAATATACAAAGATGCTAAAATACCTATAAATTAGAGGATAGAATTCTATTGAGATACAGTATAGCATATGAGCAGAAGCGAATTTAAAATTATAGTAGAAGAAAAAGTTAAAAACATAACAAAGAAGCCAATTCTAACTTCTGTTATCGTTCTTGTTTTTCTTTCTATCTTAGTTTTGGGATTAAGTTTATCCTACTATTTAGAAGATTTCAGAGGTTTCTTTAAGGAAGTTCTAGCGGAAGCTCACGGTATGCTTTTCGATATTGCTATAATCGGTATATTAATTTATTGGCTAAGAGAAAACGGAGAAAAACAGCTTCGAATCAAAATGTATAAAGATGAGATTGATGATTTCCGTCAGTGGGAATCAGAAGAGGCTGCATTTAGAACTGTAGGTAATATCAAAAGATTAAATAGACATAAGATTACGGAAATCAATTTGGTAAATTGTCATATGACCAAGACCAATATGAGTCACGTTGACCTAACTGGTTCTAACCTTAATTCATCCAATTTTAGTCATGCCAATGCTATTGAATGTAATTTCTCTGGCACTAGAGCAAATCAGACTAATTTTGAAAATGCCAAAATGAATCAAGCAAATTTTGAAGGCGCATTTGCTAGTGGTGCAAACTTTAAAGATACCTTCCTTATTAAAGCTAATTTCAAGAATGCTTTTTTAATTAAATCGGATTTCACCAATGCCTATTTAATGGAGGCGGATTTAAGTAATTGCCACCTTACGGGAGCTACATTTGATGAAGCTAGTCTTTATAAAGCCAATCTAATTGGGGCTGAAGGAATAACAGCAGATCAATTGAAAAATGTAAAAACACTTTATCTAGCTGAACTTGATGACGATATTAAAAGCGAGATAAAAGAGAAATACCCTCAACTTTTAGGTAAATAGAACGTTAGCTTCTACATCTTGTTTTCAATATTAAATTCTCGTACATTTGTGTAAATATTTAGAAACAAGATAGACGGCTCATGCAAAATTGTGCCGTTTTTTTATTTTATAGAAATTTCAATTTTTAATAAGGATGAGTACAGTATCATACTACACAGAAGAGGGTTTAAGAAAAATGAAGGAAGAGCTCCATCATTTAAAAACCGTAGAAAGACCGAAAGCTTCAGCTGACATTGCAGAAGCAAGAGACAAAGGAGACTTAAGCGAGAATGCAGAATATGATGCTGCTAAAGAGGCTCAAGGTTTACTTGAAATGAAAATTAACAAATTGGAAACCGTTGTGGCTAATGCTAGAGTCATCAAAGAATCCGATGTGGATACTTCGAAAGTTGGGCTATTAACCAAGGCTAAGATAAAGAATAAGAAGAATGGCATGGAAGTAACCTATACAATGGTTTCTGAAGAGGAGGCGAATTTGAAAGAAGGTAAAATTTCTATCAAATCACCAATCGGAAAAGGAATCATGGGCAAAAAAATAGGGGATGTTGCACAGGTTGACGCTCCTGCCGGAAAAATGGAATTTGAAATTTTAGATATTAGTCTTTAATTAAATAATTATGGCAAGTATTTTCACAAAAATCATCAATAGAGAAATACCAGGACATATAGTAGCTGAAAATGATGACTATATCGCTTTTTTGGATATAAATCCATTGGTAGAAGGTCATGTTTTGGTAGTACCTAAACAAGAAACTGATTATATTTTTGATTTGGAAGATAATGTTCTTTCAGGATTGCATCTATTTGCCAAAAAAGTAGCCAAAGCTATTGATAAATCCATTAAGTGCACAAGAGTTGGAGTGGCTGTAATCGGTCTAGAGGTGCCTCATGTGCATGTGCACTTAGTGCCATTGAACTCTATGGATGATATCAATTTTAGTAAAGGCAAATTAAATCCATCAGAAGAAGAACTGAAAGCTGTAGCTGAAAAGATTAAATCTAATTTGGCTTAATATTTTCATAAAAAATATAAAAAGGGCTGATGTTGAAACATATCAGCCCTTTTTTATTTTCAAAAAACCAACTAATCCAATAGCTAATTAATTAAAAAGTAGCTTTTCTGAGATATTATCATAATCTAACCACATTAAAGTTAATGCAGTCGTATTGATAAATCCGTGAGTCAATATAGTATACCAAATTACTTTCCTATGTTGGATAAAGATAAAACCGAAAATTATAGAGATTAAGCCTGTACTTATCACTCCACTCCAGCCTTGATATAAATGGCTGAACCCAAAAACCAAAGAAGTAAGAATGATAGCGAACCAATTTCCTGCTTTTTCAATTTGGAAAAGTTTCGATAATCTTGTAATTAAATAACCACGAAATAAAATCTCTTCAATAAACCCTCCTACTACCCATCCAATCAATAGCACACTTAAATAATTGATGAAATTATTACGAATGCCATCATAAGCTGTCAAATCAACTTCTGCGGCTGTAATTATTTCAATAACAGGATTAACTACAATCTGAAAACTTACTTCAATTAGGATTCCATAAATTAGGCATAAAAACACTGTTTTGATCCAACCATCCTTTGGACTTCTAAAGCCTATAGATTTGAATTTTTCTTTGTGGTCTTTGCCAACTAACAAATACACCAGAACAATAATAAATCCGATCAATACGCCTATTGGAGGAAAAGCCAATGCAACTAAAAGGCACGCTATTGCTAAAAATAATTCAACTTTGCTGATTTTCTTAAAAAGTCCCATATCATTGCGCTTAAGTCACTGAAATTAGGCTTGTACTAAACCCAACATTTTTTTGTCTATTAATACAATTGTACTTTTCTAAATATATACTAAAATATAAAAATCTAATATATTATAGGTTTTGCATAGAGAAATTTAGGACATATAAGGGTATTAATGTTTCAGATAAGCAAAGGATAAATAAATTAACTTTTCTCTTCCAGCATTTCCTCGAGCTGGAGATTGTAATCATACTGCAAATCTTCCTCCATTTTATTAATGGTTTTGCGAATGGAAATGATTAATCTATCATATAAATTTATCAAAACTGTATTTCCCTTTATTGAAGGAGAAAGCGAAAGCATTTTATGGCAAAAATAAATCAGCAATTCAACCTCAGTTGTTTTCTTTTTTGAATAGCGGATATATTTTCTGGTGAGTCTCAACACTTTCCGGATGGTCTTTTTCATCCAATAGTAATTCTTATTATTGATTTCTGAGAATTGTAAATCAATTTCATCTTTAACTGATTGGATATATCCCTCCTCATTTGCAGCCTCAAAAAGCAAATAAGTCAGAAGCTCTTTATTCTCCTTTTTAAACCGAGATAAGCTCAAGCAATAAGACAACAGCTCTTCTTCTGATTTATGCTTTAATTCTTTTTTGATTTCTGCCAGTGTTGCTGCTTTCATAAAATTTGAGATTTCAGAAAGCAACAAAATCATTCCTTAATTAAAATACTATTATCAGTGATTATTTTTTTCAAGTTCTCTACATCAAGAGGCTTTTCAATATAGGTCAAAGCTCCGTTTTGAAGAGCAAAACTTTTATCTGAATCCAAAACCGAAGTAGTTAAAATTATAATAGGTATATGACCTTTTCCATATGTGTTTTTTACAACTTGCAAAACCTCTAAACCATCAATTTTGGGTAAATTCAAATCTAAAAGCACCAAATCAGGCTCTTCACAATGAGAAAACTCATGCTGCTGTAATAAAAAATCAATAGCATCTGCTCCATTATTAACAACTTCTAATATTAAATCAGAGTAAAACTCCTCTAAATAGACTTGAGTAAGCACAACATCAATCTCGTTGTCTTCTACCAATAAAATTTTCATAGCGTATCATCTTAACAGAAAAAATTAAAATGATGGATGATGAGAAGGTGCCATTAACTATGCTTGATGAAAGCAAAAACCACCTTAATGTTGCTCAATATTAGGTCATCTAGTTTTCATAATTAAGTCAAATTCGATTAAAGTTGATTTATTAAAGACCAATGTGCTTTTTCTTTCGAAATGAAATATCTAACGAAATTTTAGAATAAAAGAACACTATGATAGATCAATTTTTAACGTAAAATCGGAATGCTGATCTATTAGTTTGCTTATAAAAGCTATTTATATTTATTCATTAAGCCAAAATCAAAGGGAGTCCACAAACATGCTTTTAATCCACTTTTTTTAAATCCTTTATTCACCCATGAGTTACAAGTTTTGTAAAAAGAAAAACTCCCTTTTGCTCTATAGAAATCATCTCTTGAAGTATAGCCTTTATTTTTAAGTAATATTAGCTCTCCATTTTTATTAAAATCGAAAGACTCATATAAATATGTATTCAATCTACTGAGCTCAGATTCTGTTATTTTAATTTTAATCCAATGGTTTTGTATATTTTGATAACGAGTGGTATGAATCAATGACGAACCATTTAAGAATACAGCTTTAAATGCCACATCAAATTTCAAATCTCCCCAAGTTCGGGTATTTAAATAAAATTCTTCATCACCCCATCCAAAGCCTAAAAAATTTTCATTTGGTTTATGTACTAAGTTAGACAGTAACGATGAATCAATATTTTTCTTGGGGATGACAATATCTAAATGAACTCCATTTGAAGCTAAATAAATGGTTTTATCAGGTATTTCATAGGATTCATTTCTGTCAATTGTGATGGTACTAAGAACCAAGGAAACAACTAAATAAGTAAAAGGAATTAACAAAAAATATAACCCGTATTTAATTATTTTCTTGACTATTTTCATTTGAATTAATTCATGAATTCTATCATGGCTTTAAGGATTTCGGCTTAATATACAATCAATTTCATTGGTTTTTTTTACAGTCAATTTATGGATTGAATAGTACCTGTAGGGAAACCACCGTCTCTTCTAATTTGATGATTGGTCATATTGAATGAATTTGTTACACTTGGGAGATACTTTTGACAAATAAAAAAACCTAAAATAATTTATACTTTATTCGCTTTTTTTGGCTTAACACTTAAAGTGATAGACGGAAGGCCGTACATTTTCTCAAAGGCTTATATGAATACGAAACAAATTTAAAGCAATAATTTTTACTTTTTATCATATAAATTAAATATTAAATTAATTATATCTTTTTGCTTTTTACTATAACTAATCCTATATTGAAAAAAAACCAATAGCTATGACAAGAACAGTAATATTTATCAAACATTCTATTCGGAAGGTTAGATTCTTGCCACTTGTTTTACTAATATTGGGGACCATCTCCGCCTGCGAACAATCCTCACAACAACTACTCCCTTTAGAGCAGCTCGAAGACGAAAAAACATACAAAAATCTTGAAGAGGCCCTGGAAGAGCCTGAAAATGTGTATAAGCTAGATTTAAAAATGAAAAATCTTACCACCCTCCCTGAAAGCATTGGAAAGCTAAAAAACCTGCAAAGATTGAATTTGGGGGGAAACCAACTTACCACACTTCCAGAAAGTATTGGAAAGCTGAAAAACCTGCAAAGGTTAGATTTATTTGTCAATAAACTCACTACCCTACCAGAAAGCATCGGAAAGCTACAAAACCTAAAAGGGCTATATTTGCGAGATAACCGCCTTAGCAGTCTGCCAGATAGCATTACCAAGCTAAAAAAACTGATATGGCTTAATTTGTATAACAATAAACTCACTAGCCTGCCGGAAAGCTTTGGAGAGCTGAAAAGTCTTGAATACCTGGAATTGCATAAAAATGAACTCACAACTTTACCGGAAAGCTTTGGAGAACTGCAAAGCTTGGAATCTCTTAAATTAGGCTCCATTACCGGTGGTAACAAACTCTCCACCCTTCCTGAAAGCATTGGAAAATTGCAAAAACTACGAATTCTGCGGTTAAACCGTAATCAACTTACCACCTTACCGGAAAGCTTTGGAGAGCTGAAAAGCCTACAAATTTTGCACTTACAAGATAATCAGCTTACTGCTCTTCCAGAAACTATTACTAATCTGAAAAATCTGCAAGGGCTATATTTAGGTGACGAACAACTCTCTAACCTACCGGAAACTATCCTTAAGTGGGCAGAAGAAAATGATGTGGAAATCAGACGGTAGCAAAAACCTAGAGAAGAGAGGGACTTAAGAACTGCACAAATACTTTCTGTCTCTAATCAAAAACTGATGTTTTTTTCGGGCAGTAGACCAATGAATTTTATACCTTAAATTCCCAGTCACCAAAACAACCGAAACCGTTGGACGAGCTAGAATTGCAGCTATAACCACATTCCAGTTCAATTACAATTTTTTATTAGAATTGCTAAATCAATACAGAAGCATACTTAGCCCCAAAACTTCAATTAAAATTGAGCAAAAAACCTCAACAAATTTTGTTGAGGTTTTTCATTTTAGGATACTTGAGCTTCACTTTAATATTTTCATTGGTTCTATTTAGTAAAAGCAATGCGAATTCAGTATTAACAACAAACAAACTGAATTGAGGTTATAGAAATAATAGCATGAAATATATATTTATACTCATCTTTTCCTTCAATATCTTCAGTCTCGAAGCACAGAACTTTTCAAATGAAAGTTCAGATTCTCTGAAAACAAAGAACACCTTTTTAAGAAGCTCCATACTACCTTTAACTATAATAACTGCAGGAGTTACTGCCAACAAAAGTCAGTTTGAAAAAGATTTAAGATATGATATAAGGGCAAAGGTAGGCAATGATTTTCAATTTAAAATTGATGATTATTTCCAATACGCACCCATTTTAGAAATTTACCTCGCTGACGCCCTACATATCGAAGCTAAAAACCATTGGTTCGACCAAACTAAATACCTGCTGATTTCAAATGTCATATCAACTGCTATTACACAAGGTTTAAAACGAATCACCCTAAAAACAAGACCAGATAATTCCACGAATGATTCCTTTCCTTCAGGGCACACCACCTTTTCATTTACCAACGCAAGTGTTTTAATGCATGAATTTAGAGACAGTGCCCCGATTTTAGCTTATAGCGGATATTTCTTTTCCACTACAACAGGCGCTTTCAGAATGATAAATGACCGACACTGGATATCGGATGTATTATTTGGTGCAGGCATTGGGATAATGGCTACTGAACTGGTTTACTATTTGGAACCTCTTAAAAACTTTAACCCTTTTAAGAAAAATGAAAACATCATTTTTTTACCTATGATTAACCAAGATAGTAAGGGATTTTATTTTTCATATACTTTCTGAAGAAATCGGTTTTTAGGGTTATATAATTAACATCTTTTTTGATGAGGAAATCTAATCAATAAAAAAGAACAAAATTTATCAAATTCTTGTCATTATAATCATCAAAAAGCTACTGTCGCATAAATAACTATTCTGATGAGTCTTGCCATGTGGGTTGTATTTCAAACAACAACTTTTTGGCTTGGGAGCCTAAAGACCACTTCCTATTGCTTTTTTACCTCTTTAGCTACTTAACAGAAAAAAACAAACGCCTATGAGCGAAGGTTTGTGTGGGGAAGTAGTGCATGGAAGAATTGTTTAAAGTGTATTAATGCACTTTAACTGTAATGCATCAAAACTGATTTGATTTATTTCGGATTTTGATGATGCAGATCTGAATATAAGAGATTATCTAGAGAAAAGATAATGGGTGCGGAGTAGAATAGAGAAGAATCTATTTCCTAAAATACAATTATCTCTTTAAATCATTTATAAATCCTACTAAAGATAAGATTGATCGAATATTGATAATAATTTTGCATAAACTATTGCACACCTGAAATAATAAGTCAGAACTTGCATAAAGTTTTAGTATATAATCCACAAAGCAATGAGAAAATTATCCTTTATTCTAATCTTTCTTTTTTCACTGAGTCTTAGCTTCGGTCAAGATGTTTCTACTGCTACTTTCTTAAGGGAAAAAGGTCTTTTCCCTGATCTTTCAGGACCTACTGGTTTGGCTATAAGCAGTGATGGAACAAAAATGTTTGTTTCAGGAAATCCAGTCTCAGGAGAAGGTATTGCTCTCTATGATCTGAGCACGGCTTATGATGTAACCTCAGCCATAAGAAATACCACCGTATTTCTTGATATAAGCGCCAGTGGTTATTCACCAGTTGATATCGCTTTTAACTCAGATGGTACGCGACTATTTATCATGGCCAGTAAGTTTGATGGCGTTGAGTATTTTGAAGAAATTTTAAGGTATGATTTAAGCACGGGCTTCGATTTGAATACCGCTTCCTTTGTTACTGCTTTTGATGTTACTACCCAAGAAGATTTTACCACTGGTATTGCATTGAGTGCTGATGGTACCAAAGTGTATGTAATCGGTAAAACCAATAATACGGTTTTAGAATATAGCATGCCTACAGCTTATGATTTGGCAAATGCATCAGCAACGGGTAATACCATAAATGTCTCCACAGAAACAACGGCTCCTGAAGCTATCCGCTTTAGTAATGATGGTAGCCAGCTTTTTGTGCTGTATTCAGAGAATGCAACAGCACTAGAGATTTATGTATACAATTTAAGTTCACCATACACACTTACAGGAGCTAGCTATGCAGGAACAGGAGCCTCTCCAGCTTTAGATTTTAATAGAGTTTGGGCGCAAGGAATGGTGTTTTCGGGAGAAGATAAAATGTATTTAGTTGGTACCAATAGTACTGATGCTCCTATCGTAGAATATGACTTAACAGTACCTGCTGGTGATACAGAACCACCTGTTTTTACCTCACTTACTACTGCAAGTTTTGCAGAAAATGGAACAGGCGTTGTTTATACAGCCGCGGCTTCAGATGCGACTAGCGTTACGTATGGTTTGGCTACTGGAGAAGACAATGATTTATTTAACATTAACGCGACTAATGGTGAATTAACCTTCAAAAGTGCCCCAGATTTTGAGGCACCAGCTGATGGGAATACCGATAATGATTATAAAATTACCATTACAGCGACAGATGGAATAAATGCTGCTTCTGAGCTGAGTGTAAATATCACCGTAACTAATTTAAATGATAACACACCAGTTATCAATGCTTCTCAAAGTTTTACCGTCGATGAAAATGCAGCTGCAGCAACAGCAGTAGGAACGGTTGCAGCCACCGATGAAGATGCAGGAACTACTCTCAGCAGTTGGAGCATTACAGGAGGTACTGGTGCAAGTGTATTTTCAATTGATGCAAGCACAGGTCAAATTACAGTGGCTTCCGGAGCTTCTATAGACTTCGAAACCACACCAAGCTACACGCTAACAATTACAGTGAGTGATGGTGCAAACACCTCAGATGCCGGAACAGTCAATATTGCTGTTAATGACTTAAATGACAATACGCCAGTAATCACAGCTTCTCAAAGTTTTACTGTCGATGAGAATGCAGCTGCAGCAACAGCAGTAGGAACGGTTGCGGCCACCGATGCAGATGCAGGAACTACTTTAAGTAGCTGGAGCATTACAGGAGGTACAGGAGAAAATTTATTTTCAATTGATGCAAGTACAGGTCAAATTTCTGTTGCTACCGGAGCTTCTATAGACTTTGAAACCACACCAAGCTACACCCTAACAATAACAGTGAGCGATGGTACCAATACCTCAGATGCCGGAACAGTCAATATTGCTGTGAATGACTTAAATGACAATACACCAGTTATCACCGCTTCGCAAAGTTTCTCGATCGATGAGAATGCAGCTGCAGGAACAGTTGTAGGAACAGTTACAGCCACAGATGCCGATGCAGAAACCACCTATAGCAACTGGAGCATTTCCGATGGAACAGGATTAAGTGTTTTTTCAATTGATGCAAGCACAGGTCAAATTACTGTTGCTACCGGAGCTTCTATAGACTTTGAAACCACACCAAGCTACACACTAACAATTACGGTGAGTGATGGGGCAAATACTGCTGCACCAGTAGCGGTTGCTATTAATGTCAATGATCGCTTTGAATATAGTGGGGGTAAAGGAACGGCAGAACAACCGTATTTAATTGGTAGTGCAGAGGACCTTATTTTTTTAGCTGCAAACCAAGGAGAATGGGGCTTGTATTTTGAACAAATTAATGACATCACTTTAGCCAGTGATAATTCTCTAGCGTCGATCATTTCATTTACTGGAGGTTATGACGGTGCGGAACATATAATAGGTAATTTGCAGTTTTCAGGTGGTGCGCTGTTTAGTACTATTGAAGAAGGAGCCTACGTACAAAATTTAGGACTTGATATCAATTCTTCGGGATCATCTGGTTTTGTTAGTGAAAATCAAGGATCAATAAACAACTGTTTTGTTACTGGGGATATAGGCTTCACACTGTTTGGTGAAGGTTTCTGTGATATCAATTCTGGAACAATCACCAATTCATATTCACTCGTAAATTTAATTGGTCCAGATAATGCAGTAGCATTTGTTAGAAATAATTCAGGTACAATTGTGAATTGTTATTATGCTGGAAGAATTGATAACGTTCTTAATGCTTCTGGATTCTCTGCAAGTAACAGCGGGTCCATCACTAATTCTTATTGGGATACAACAATAAGCGGAACGACTAATAGCAATGGAGGCGAAGGTAAAACCACTGCTGAAATGCAGACCCAATCCACCTTTGTAGGTTGGGATTTTGAAACTGTCTGGAAAATGGATGATTATCCAGTATTTATTTGGCAGGAGATTGCACCAGAAAGTTGCCCGGTTATAGCCAGCACCACCCCAGTAGATGAAAGCTGTGCAGGATTAGGAGGTATAGATATTACATTAACTTTACCTCAGGATGAAGCAGGAAATGCCATCATTGAAAGCCATGAGGTAAGCATTACCCCAATCACAGCAGATGGTAGTACCGGAACGCCAGTGGTAACTACAGAAACACCTGATGCAAACGGCTTAATTGCTATGACTGGTTTAGCAGCAGGTACTTATCAAGTGAAGGTAAATACTACAGCTAATATTGCAAATGAAGGAGCTTGTGATGCCAATCAAGCGGAAGTAACCATTGCCGCTCCAACGGCACCAAGCATTGTAACAGATAATGTAACTTACGACTGGAATTGTGAGAGCGGAAGCATCTCAGGTATTACCCTAAGCGCAGGTTCAGCTGAGCTCAGTACTATTCAATATCAGTGGCAAGATGCACAAGGTGCTAATGTAGGTGAGCTTACTGCTTATAATGAACCGGAGATTGTTTTAGGTGATGTAGCAGCTGGCACTTATACCTTAAATATTAGTGTAGCAGAAGGGAATGAAATATGTGTAAATACGGCCAGTTTTGAATTAACAAATGATGGCTCTTGTAATCAACTTTCTGGCGAAACCTTAGCAAAGTTATGCACCCTTCATGCATCTCTCCCAGAATATGCTCAAGCAGCCTTAGGTTGGGACTGCTCTACTCAAAGCAACAAAGCTGAAGATTGGCCTAGGGCTACCTTCGATGGCAATGGAAATGTTACAGCACTGGATCTAAGTAGTCTAGAATTAGAGGAATTACGAATTGAAGTATTTGAAAGCTTTCAGCAATTAGAAACTATAAACGTTTCTGATAATAGGCTCACTTTTAAAGATCTAGAAGAATTGTCACCAGTGGTGAAAACCATAATTTCTACTAGCCAAGCGAATGTTGGTGATAGAATTGATGTGTCTTTCAACGAGGGAGAGGATGTTACTTTAAGTATTCCTAATGGAGTGACTGGTATTGACGGCATAGTTAAATGGTATTATTTTGTTTTAGGAGAATCTAGTAACGATAAGAAACCACTAGGTAATGGTCCAGAGATAACTATAGATAATCCTTCTAATGCGTTCAATGGTGCAACCGTTTTTGCTGAAATAACCAATCCAGGCTTTCCTGATCTAACCATTCTTCGACAGGATATACGTTTATTTATGACTCAGCCAGCTGTAAGGGTAAATCCGTTCAAAATTAGATTACGCATGGGGATGGCTGGATATTCAAGTCGGCCAGTAAACCGGATTACTATTTCTAATGGCAATGAGGTCCAAATTGATGGCGAGCCTTTAGTAGGGGCAAGGTTAAGTTTGAGAGATGTGGCCGCTGATGTATTTATTCAAACTGGTTTAACGGATGAAAATGGTGAGTTTGAATTGTTAGCTGAATATGGGAAAGCTTATGAGCTATACATCTTGTTGCCAGACCAATCTCAGCAATATATTATCGAAATTCCAGCAAATGATTCTGGTGAACTGCAAGTAGCAGGTCAAATAAATGCGGATGGAACCTTGGACGTAACGATAGAAAATGTCGTATTGAGCAATGATCAAGAATTGATTGAGGTACAAGTTTACCCTAACCCATTCTTAGATCAACTGATTGTAGATGTAGAAGGCCAGGCAAAATTAAAGGTATTTAATATGTCCGGGGTGCTACAATATGAAGAAACATTTGATAGACATACTACAGTAGATTTATCTAATTTAGCCAAGGGCGTATATTTGTTAGAAATAAACAATGCCAAAGGCAAAGCGGTAAGTAGGGTTGTTAAGAGATAAAGCTCTAACAAACTATAAAATACTACAAAAAGAAAAGGGCGGTCATAACTGCCTTTTTTTTACTCAATTTTGAACATAAATCATTCGCAATTTATATGTTTTCGGTACGCTTGAATGTTCAAAAGGCTTGCTGTTTATTTATAAAGGGTAATTACGGCTATACTTTAGACTAATATCGGTAATTCTCAGAAAGTTTGAGTGCCATTCAATACCATATCAGACAAGGTAATCTTTATCGGAAGTGTGTTTTTGACAAAGGCTATTTGGGAGAATACTCTGGTGGCTCATCAACTATATTAATTATGGCAATACAAAGTGGAATTGTCAAATCCACAGTAAATATGTAGGGTATATCTTTCTACAAATCTATAGATGGTTATTAAGCCATGAGATTGGCTTGTAAGAAAATTAAGAAGAAAAGCCGTAGTTCTTAACTACGGCTTTTTTATGTCCAATCGGCAAAGAAACTAGCTTCATAAAAATAAATATATAATACTAATAATTAAATAAATTCACTTTTAATGTACTTTAATAATAATATATATTATTAAAACTGTATATTTATATGATATATAGTCATATGTTTATATCTGAATTTACAGTGATACTTGAAAATTTAAATATTATTTATGTTTTGAAGTGATTTATACAATGTTATAGCGCTTAAAAAGGGGGTGAAATTATCAGTAGAAAAACAGGAATGCTAGTAAAAATGAGTACAAATATTTATCAGTAATTAAATTAAGTTTAACAAAATAAATTTCCAAAAATGAAAAAAATATCAATACTTTTAGCCCCGATGCTGGCGATACTATTTACCTTCCAAGCCTGCAACGAATAAGATGAAGCACCTGCACCGATAATTTCCGGATTATCACCTTCTGAGTTTACTCTGGCATCAGGTGATACGGAAACCCTCATTATTTCAGGTTCCAATTTTGGTACCGATCAATCGTCAGTGACAGTAGCTTTGGATGGTACAAACTTGACAGTGCAAAGTGTGACCGATACCAGAATAGAGGCAGACGTAACTGCGAGCGCTAGCAGTGGTACAGTAACTGTAATAGTAAATGGGAAGACAACTACCAGCAGCCAGTTGGTAACCATCAATCAGCCACCGGTAATCAGTGACTTTACCCCAAAAAGTGGAGCTGTCGACACGGAAGTAACAATCAACGGAAGTAATTTCACCGCTGATGCAACAGTTACTTTTACTAATAATCATGAAGCCAATGTAGAATTTGTATCAGCCAGTGAATTGAAAGCAATTGTACCGCAGAATGCGGTAACAGGGAAAATTAAGGTAACGGCTTTGGGGATAGCAGTAGAAACAAAAGAAAATTTTGTAGTGGATGCAGAAGAAGAAGAAGAAGAAGAAGAAACCCCCAGCGAACCATTTATTGATTCTCGCGATGGAAAAGAGTATCATACAATAACCATTGGAGACCAAGTATGGATGGCCGAAAACCTTGCATACTTACCAAGTGTAAATCAAGTTGCCGATGGTTCTGAAGATGCAGCGGGTGCTTATTATTATGTATACGGTTATGACGGCACAGATGTAAATGAAGCCAAAGCAACAGACAATTATGTAACCTTCGGTGTTTTATACAATTGGAGTGCCGCTATGAATGGCTCGGAAAGCAGCAGTGGCAACCCAAGCGGAACACAAGGTGTTTGTCCTGAAGGTTGGCATTTACCTAGTGATAGTGAATGGAGACAATTAAAAACTTACCTAGGTGGATCAAGTGTTGCCGGTGGCAAACTTAAAGAAACCGGAACAACCCATTGGAAAAGTCCAAATACTGGAGCAACTAACGAAACTGGATTCACAGCTCTACCAGGAGGCTTCCGTGTCGATTATGGAATGTTCCTCAACGTTGAAAGCGTTGGTTACTGGTGGAGTGCCAGAGAGGACGGTGGTTCGACTGCCTGGTACCATGACATAGACTACGATGAGACCAGCGTAGATAGGAACCTCAGCTATAAGGAGTTTGGGTTTTGTGTCCGTTGCGTGAAGGATTAATTTAATCATTTGATATGGGAATATCTCATAAACTGTGTAAGTTCTAAAATAGGGCTAAATCAGTTTATGAGCTATTCCCTATTTTGTTTTCTAAACAAAAGTCCTTTATCTCTGGGTTATCGGGGTAATCAAGCACTCATGTATTTTGATAATAGTTTATCTGAAATTTCTGAATACTTCAAAAGGTTTTGAATATAGATTTATAACTTCATTCTTTTGATATGTAACTCGATTTTTCTGGCTTGTGAATAATCCTCTCATTTTATTGTGTAGTATAACCTCCAGTCATCTGTTTTCTGAGTGAAGTTTAATTCACTAAAATTCTTTTCCAAATGATTTTTCAATCGCTCTTCCACAGTCAAGATGGTAATTCCAGTATAAAACCTATCTAATTATTCTGAATAATAGTATGTAAACGAATGCTTCCATAACGAAAAAAGCCCCAGAATTACTTCTGAGGCTTGATTTCGTGGGCCCACCTGGGCTACACTAAAACCTTATTAATATCTGATATTCAGATACTTGTGATTTTATTGATTTAAAAGGGCACGAATAGGGCACTAAAAATTTAATCGTTTTTGTCGCCAAATATCGGCTCTTATTGAAGCTAAAACTGCCAAAGAACTTTTCTTTGATATGTTAAATATACACAAAAAAGGGCAAATTTTATGAATAAAAGGCGGGAAATTTCTGGATTAGAACCTAAAAATTTGGCTTAATCTGTGAGGTATTCTTGGACTGTTTCAGCATCTATTCCAGTGTAATCTGAGAACTCGGAAACAGTAATAAGCTGATGTTTCTCTTTTCCTTTTTGCTCTCTTATACGTTCTAATATTCGTCTTCCAGTGCGCTCGCTCTTACCTGTTATCCGCTGGATGTCCTTTGGGTATATGATGGTTCTTTTCAATATCATCTCTCCATACTTTACTGATACTTTATCTATACTTTATCCTTGGCTTTTATATACTCTAATATAGCTAATTTTTAGAAAGCTTGATTGTCATATTTTGCCAATGTAGTCAACACGACCTTTTGCGGAAGTCAGTTTTTGACAAACGCACATTTGAGGAATACTTTGGTGGCTCATCAAATATATTTTCAATTATGGCAAGACAAAATGGAATTATCAATTTTACAGGTAGAATGGGCGGAGTGTCTTTTTACAAGTCCAAGGATGGTTATTTAGCAAGGAAATCCGAAGGAGTTTCAAAAGAAACTATTAAAAATGATCCAGCTTTTCAGAGAACTAGGGAAAATGGTTCTGAATTTGGAAGAGCTGGTAAAGCTGGAAGGCTTTTGAGAACCTCTGTTCGACCATTGCTTTTGAAAGCTGCAGATAGTCGGGTGACCAGTAGAATGACTCGAGAAATGGTGAAGGTCGTGAAAAGCGATACCTCCAACGCTAGAGGGGCCAGGACGGCTGTTGATGGAGACATTGAATTATTAAGAGGGTTTGAGTTCAATCAAAGTGGAAAGCTGAATGCTACCATGTATGCGCCTTTTACGGCTGCTATTGATCGAGCAACTGGCGAAGCAACTGTGGAGATTCCTAGCTTTATTCCTCAGAATACTTTTGCTGCTCCTGGAGGTGCTACTCACATGCGTTTAGTGGCCGCTGCAAGTAAAGTGGATTTTGCAGAGGAAACTTTCAATCTTGATACAGATGAAAGCAGTGAAATTGCTATTGGTCCACAAACTGAAGCTGCCATTACTTTAACAGCTACTCTTCCTACTGGAGGACAAGAGCCAATCTTTTTGCTGTTTGGAGTTGAATTTCTTCAAGAAGTGAATGGGACAATGTATCCGCTTAAAAATGGTGCATTTAACTCACTGGCATTGGTTGAGATCGAAAATGACGCTAAATAATATTTATAATGGAGTTTGAATTAAAGCGAACCTATAGATCAAGCGGAACTAATGGAGCTCTTTGGTATGATGGAACTTTGATCTGTCATACCATTGAACTTCCTTGGAAGGATAATGAAGCAAATATCAGTTGCATTCCTGAAGGGAGATACCTTTTGGAAAAGAGGATTACACATGAAAGAGGATTTCACCTGATATTGAAAAGTGTTCCTGGTAGGAGTTGGATTTTAATCCATGCTGCGAATGATGCCCAGACAGAATTGGAAGGCTGCATTGCACCAGTCTCGGAGCTAACAGGTATTGGAAAAGGAATCCGATCGAGTGAAGCCATGGACAAGCTTTTGGAAGTCTTTGAAGAGGCTCAAGAGAACCAGAATCATATTTACATCACTATTAAAGAGAAATCAGCTATGAATATTTTAGAAAGGGTTAAGAAGCCCACTCCTAAGTTGTTTAGAAAATTGCGGACAGTCGGTTTAATATTGGCTGCTGCTGGAGGTGCTATTTTGGGAGCACCAATCACATTGCCAGCTGGCTTGATCACGGTTGCAGGATATTTGACCGTTGGTGCCAGTGTCCTGACAGCAGTTAGTCAGGTGACGGTGGATGATGAGGTGAAAATTCCTCCACTTCCTGAGGTGAAAAACAAGGGGGATGCAAGTCCACGGTAAGGCAGGCACAGCTGGCGGAACACTGCTCACCGTGCTAGTCAATCTGCAAACAGCTGATATCGTCAAGACTTGCATTTTGGCAGCTGTGGGAGCATTAGTTAGTTTTTGTATGTCATTGGCCATGAAATGGGTGGTCAAGAAAATCAAGAAGAAAAGCCGTAGTTCATAGCTACGGTTTTTTTTATGTCTAGTCTGCAGGGAAATTAGCAAAAAAAAAGCCTGGCAGGCGTAACCTACCAGGAAAGCCCAAACCGCTAAAACGGCACAGGCGAATAATAAAACTGAAACCATAAAACCCTAACCGACAAAGTGCCATAGGGACCTGAACCAAACCGCCTAAAACTAAATTTAGGCTTAGACCAAACGTACGCCACCAACCACCGGCTGGCGATGCGCACTCTTAAAATTAAATTAAACATAGTGCGCATCCACACAGGAACGGTGAGATAGATGCAAGAGCGGCACAAAAAAAATACTACCGCTTGCGGTGGAGATTTTTTTGTAGCCGGCAAAGCGAACTCTTGCATCTTTCTCATCCGCATGCCTGTAAATTTCACTATGTTTGAGTTGATTTTTTCACTGTCGAGTCGCAGTGAAGTTGGCTCGAAGCTTTTTGGGAAAGTGAGAAGTTTAGCTGATAATCAGCTTTGGAAAGCTATCTCTTATTTCTGATTCTAATTAGGTATCTGGAATTGTCTTTTTATTTTCTCCAGAAATTCGAACTGATTTTTGGTTTTGATAAAAATTTCAATCTGAAAATTGTTTCTATTTTGCGTAGTAAATTTTAAATAATTTCCTAAACCTGTTGTGCCTTCATTTGAAAAAGCCAAACCTGTTATTACTTTTCTCTCGTAAGAACTTAGTGTCAGTTTTAGATTCTTTAATTGATTCAAATTTAAATGATGGCTTCCTATAACTCTGCTCCTAATAGTCAAGCTACCACTTGTTGATAATTCCATTACTCCGATTTCTATATACTGCTTCACATATGCTAGTAAAATCAAGCTTAAAGATAAGCAGACTGCTAAAATACCATTTATATTTCTATTAGCGTCAAAAACAAAAACTGCTAATAAAATTGCTATCAAGGATAAAACAAAGAAAATCAATGTCAACAGATAAGTTTTTGTTCGTTTACTGGACACTATAGTGAATTTCATAATTCGGTATTGGGTCGTTTTAGATTAGAAATAAAGTAAAATATTATAAAAAAAAGAAAGCAATAGCTTTAAATTCTATCGAGGCATTTTTCCAAATTTAGAAGCTTACCAATAAAGTAAACTATGGAAAACTTGCAATTAATAACCTACACACCACAGGGAAATATTTTCAAAAGAGAAAAGAAAAAAAACAAAAAAAAAGAAAAGAGAAAGCTTTTCTTTTAGGGTGAATCGCTTCGGGGGCAAGTCTTTTTTGAAAAATACTTCCGCCATTGGGCGGAGGAGATTTTTTAAAAAACCCTACGGGCTTGGACTTGCGGCCGAAAAGCGAGGCATCCCTAACTTGCTTTCCTCTTTTATTTTATTTTTGAAAAGATATTTACTTGAATCAGGAAATTAAGATCGTCCAAATTCCTGGGGCAAACTCAACGCGGCCTAAAGCCGCACCTTAAACGGGTGGTGGGGAATTTGGGAAAAGATGTGGAATGCTGTCCTATCGTATTAGCACAACAGTTTGATCAAGGCACCATGCGGGTAGATGTGGGAAGGTGAACGCAGGAAGAGCGGTTGCAAATAATGGAGTTTACGAAATGGTTTGCAATCCGCTGTGTGTCGAGCCGTCTGCGAGTGCGACCCCGGGTGGTAGACCGAGAGTGACCGAAGGAAACGGGGGCTAGCTATGAGCGGAGAGTAACGGAGCGAGCAAGGCTTGGCGTGGTTTTTAGTTAAAAAAAGCTGTAGCCATTTTAATCATAAACACTAACAGCTTTTTTTGAAAAACCATGACAAGCCGCAGCCCGGGGGCGCCCGCAGGCGAGCCTAACTCTGGCAACCGGGGGCTGTTACTTTTAAATGGAGTTTACGGAATTTTAAAGGAACAGACCAGGTAGGTTGCCGTGATGCAATTGGGCTAAGCTGCAAGGGGCATGACAGCACTTGCCCTGAAAGGGTTGGCTTTTGGCTTTAAATACCTTAAAAATTAACACTTATTTAAAGCCTGAAGCCAATGCTGGCGAGACCCTTTGCCGCAGCCCAAGTGCAGCACACCATAGTGCCTGGCAGTGCGGCTGGTATATCAAACAACAACTTTTTGGCTTGGGAGCCAAAAAGACCGCTTCCTTTTGCTTTTTTACCTCTTTATCTGCTAATCAGAAAAAAGCAAAAGCTATGAGGGAAGGTTTGTGCGGGTAAGTGCGGTTGGTTAGCCGAGGGCCTTTGATTTACCCTTTAGGGAAATTAAAGGCTTTCGGCTGTGGGAGCCATGGGCTTTGGCTAATTTTTTGGATTGTGTAAGGGATGTAGGGAAATTAGGCAATGCACATGGTGGTGGTTTTGTAGCTTTAAGATGTTGTGCCTTTGAATAAGTAAAGCTGCATTGGTTGGATTCAGTGAGGAAATTTCAAGATTTATTCTTAAAATATTTGTATATACCAAAGTAATTAATTTACATTGAAGCTCCTACAAGTTATACTCAAGACTTTAGGTTTTGGTTGAAATAAGCCGACAGCACCCCTGTTGTCGGCATTTTTGTTTAGACTGAAACGATTAGATACTCAGTTGTGCGGTCGTGCTTTCTATTTTTCTAATCTAATTGTATGGTAAATCCATCACCAATTCTTGGAGTAAATGTCGGAATAAAATCAACTGTTTTATATAAGGTATCATCATCATGCTCAACAATAACTCCATCAAGCTTGTTTTGTAATTTTTCATTTTGTATTGCAGAAGGTTCAATTGAAAAACCCACACCAATAATGTATTTATGTGTCTCTTTTGACATTTTTAGCTTTACTCGTTTCAAGTTTAGCATTTCGCATAATTGTGAAAAATTTCTTACTGTCATATTATTATTAGTTTTTGATAGTTACATACCTGCGATTGGTTCTTTAAAATACATTAAATCAATCCATTGTTTTATCTTGTCAAACCTGAATCCATAAATACTACTTTTAGTCGTGTCATTTTCTCCATGAGTTACTAATCCAACTAAATGTCCTCTTGTATCAATGATTGGTGCTCCACTACATCCTTTGAATCTTTTGTGGTCATTAATCGGTGCACCTAAATCAAGTTCTACAAATTCATCTCCAATAGATTTTATTGGTAGGCCCCAATATAAAGCTTCTTGAAAATTCAATATCCCATTTTCAAAATCAGGTTTTATCCGTCCAAAAAAGCTACATTGCTGATATGTGTCAATTTGATAATCATCATCAACAATTACCATCGATTTTCCACCTTCATTTACTGTTATTTTACCGATTCCATTTAAGTCAAATTCTTTTTTGTCTTGCACTATGTTTTCAAGCAAAGAAATCTCTCGAAAAGCAATGTCTAATTTGTCTCCGCTTTGGTCAGGATTCTCGATACAATAGACTAAGTCTTCAGCATCAGGCATATCTTCAAATACAATTTTTGTCATATAAGAAAAGTCGCCCAAATAGTAAATTTCGGTCTGGTTATTTTTCACTCTACCTGTTACAATCCCAATGTTTTCATCTGGATAATCGGAAAAATGAGAAACTGTACAAATGAAGAACCGTTCTTTATATTTAATTATCACTCCTGAACCTATGGAAACAGGCTTCAAGTCGTTAAGATTACTTCTAACTAGGTGAATACATGCGGTTACTGTTAATTCTATTATTCCCATAATTTAAGTTTCAATTTATGTATGGAGCTTTTTTGTATGCCGTAAAACACTTTAAGTATGAAGCGTTACGTGGGTTTGTGTAGCATAATGTTGGCGGTTCGGTATTATTATTTAGTAATGAATGTCGTAGTCCCACCAGACAATGGTATATAACTACTAAGTCCACTAGATAGCACTTCACTTTCTAATTGTTCTAATTCTTTCGCCATTAAAACATTGTTTTGTTTTGTTCTAAGCTCTTTTAGTTTTTTAATATATTCAGTATTACCTTGTGGATAATAGTCTTTCCAATAATCAATCATGTTCAAAATATCCTCAATTAACATATTTCTATTGGTTTGGATAATATTTTGGTCGGATTGTATTCTATTTACCAAAGAATTTAATTGTCTTACGGTTGTTTCAGCTTTAAATTTAAGTGTTTTTTCTTCTTCTATTTTTGAAAATACTGTAGTAAAATGATTAACTGTAATACCAATTAGCAAGGCCGACAATAATTGTAAAACGGCCTTAAAAAATAAATCAGCTGTTGGAATGAAAAAATATGCAGAAATTAATGTTAAAATAGAAATTATGAATGGAATAACTGTCATTGGGTGTCTTATTGCCTCCCAAACCTTATTCCAAGCATTCATTGGGTCTTTGTTTATATTATTCATATGATTTCTATATATTTCTTTTTCAAAATATCTATTTGCTTCTCTACTGGTTTCTAACTGATTGCCAATGAATTGCTAAATATACGAAGAAGTGCATTTAGCTGAACTACAGTTTTGTTGCTATATGTATTATGTAAAATAAACTTAGTTAAAAAAGTATAATATTAAGGTAATTAAGGTGAAAATTTTGGGTAGAATCTTCTTTCTAGTAAATATTGTAAGACGAACATGCTATGCTTCACAACGCGTACGATGGGGTAACTAACAGTTTGAAACAGTCGGTCGATCAATTTACGATTCTTTTTCTCTTTCTTCCCACTGAATGCCAAGTGACAGGTACATTATCGCTTCTCTGGCTGTTTTAATTACCTTTAAGGTTTTCATATATAATTCTTCTAAAGAAACAGAATAAGACATTTTATCCAAAAACATATCTGGAGCTGTTTCTTTTTGAAATGCTTTTTTATAAACTTTGAAACTCTTGTGCTCAATATAATTTCGCATTTTTACTATCTCTGATGCATCGGGCTCTAAAACTGACTCGTATTGGTCATCGTTATAAAAAAGATCTTTACTGATCCAATATAGTGCACGAAACATCAAATTTCTTTTTTTAATAAAATCCTCTCTTAAATTTCCTTTTTTATCGAACCAGATTGTTCTGAAGTTCACCTTATGTTCCTTTATGTCTAAATCAAGGTATGAATTCAGAAAGTAGCTAATTTTATCAAATAGGGAATAAGCTATTCTAAAGGCTGTTTTAATTTGTTCTGTCTGAATTGAATTAATGGAGGAATCAAGCATATCATATCTCAATACACCCCTATCAGCATAATGCTCAGAATCATCGTTGCTTCCTCTGAACAAAAATAGCCGAGCAGTGATGTACTCTTGTTTTATCTGATTGAAAAAACTGTGATAGGATCCCGCTTTTTCAGAAGTTATGACCATATTAGGTAATGCAAATGGGTCATGATTGGCTATTTTAAATGTTCCTAAATCATTCAACGGATTTAAAAAAAGCACATTTTCTAAACACCAAATTCTATATAATTCTTCTTCATTTGTAGAGCTCTCCGAAGATATATTTAAATCTGGATTATAATCCGTGACCCAAGTATACTGAGTTTCCAAATACTGAACTTTTTCAATATAATCGTTTAAAGCGTTTGGTTCTATTGGAAATTGTATTGCTCGTTTTAAATATTTATAACCTAAACCAAAATAAATTGAGCGATGCCCATCATCATACAAGCTGTTAAGGCCATGGTAAATCATGCTATTACCTTTAGCTCCCAAGGCCATACCAAAGGTTCCATCAATTTTGATCGCCTTGTTCCAGTTTTCCATTGCCGCAACGAATCGACCACAAAAATCAAAACTATTAGCCAGGTTAGTATGAATCTGGCAAAAAGTTACAGCGGGATGTTGTACCTTATCCTGATTGAAATACTTAATGGCGCTCCTAAGATGTATGATCTCTTGTTCCACTTGGGGATGATCCCAATTCCAGGATTCTGACTGAGTTTTTCTCAGTTTTCTTAAATCACTCCAAGCAATACTTAAATAGTAGTGATATAAAAAACGTTTTTCAGGAAATAATGAATCCGGTTCGACTTGATATGAAAGTTCAATAACCCTTTTTGTACCTTTATCAGTGCTCAGATCAAAAGAATATTCAACAAGCTTCATAAAAATTTCTAGTGACTCATCTTCTGAAAAATTTTTAAATGATTCAATTCCTAATAGTCTATTTAGTTCGGTTAATTTATCCATACTTATTTTCTAATTAAATTTTTAAGCTTTCGATAAACCTTGCAAAGAAATGATTTGGTTTCCTTTTTATTATGTATAAAGTTGGATGTATTTGATGATTCAGAAACTTGTAGATTTGGAATTACATAGTTTGATCTATCAAGTTTTTGATTGGGGATTTCTGGAACTGATTTTTCTTGACTTGAGTAGGCTGACTTTGCTCTTCTTGTAATTCTACCTTCCTGATATCGTTTGTTTTTTTGACTTGGAAAGTGAAGTACCTTGAAACTCGGATATGAGTTATCAATAAACTTTAGTAATGTTTGTTGGGCTTTCTCTAATTTTTCGTCACTATAAGTAGGGAAATATTTCTCATTTTGATAGCTAAAGCAATCTTTATAATTCACCTCAATTGCTGCTAAGTTTGATTCTCTATAGCCTGATTGTTTTTTTATCTTGGATCTGCTTGAGAAACTGATTTCTATAATAAGGCTATCTGTACCAATATCATTAATAAACCAACTTGGAGAACTTATTTTACCTTGTAGATCAGCATAAAAGTAATTGCTCCCTGATTGAATCTTTACTTCTTGCTCTAAATGTTCAAAACGTAATCTGAAGCGTTTTCCTTTGTAATAGACATTTAACACGTTTGAATCACTGATGTAATCCTGAGCCATTTGATGACAAAATCCTTTTCCTCCACTCCTCAAATGTACTGGGACTGATGAATCTTTAAAACTAAAATGAATTACTTTCTCTGTATTCGTAATTGCTTTCATTTTGTAGTAGGGAGGGTTACAATAGTAGAAGGTTCTACCAGTCCATTGATCAGGATCTTTCAGTTGTAGAGATCGAATCTCCCAAATGTACTTCTCAATTGAATCAAATTTGGGTGCTAACTTACATTTGTATTTGGTTGCCATAGATTAAATTAATCTCTCTGAAAGCTGATTTATTAGCCAGTCAAAGGCTTGATCTTGATTATACTTTAAGTTAGGATTTAGAAGGCCTTCCATGTCACCTAGAAATAAAGGTGACTTTGTCTTTTCCTCCATGTTAAGCAAGAATTCTTTTTGCGTTGGTGGTTTTCCAACTACAAACTTCATGTATTCTTTATAACAATGTATGATTCTGTCATAATCAAGTTTTGCATGTTGGTCTGCATAGTATAGGTCGAATAAATCTCTTCCTTTTTTGCGTTGGTAAAGCGCTCGAAGTTTTGTTCCCAAGAGTTCATCTAAGTGGTAGGTATTGATATTGCACTCACCGGTAAACCATTCGCTATTTACAGAGAAAGGAAATGAATTCCATCCTAGTAAATTGAAATGCTCACGGCAATTGATTTCAATCTTAAGTCTTAATCGGATATCTGGTGAATATTCCGAATCGAATCGATACAGAATGGTATTGTTGTTTGCTTTTTGCTTTATAACTCTTTCCTCTTCAAAAAAGGTTATGACTTCCCCTATTCTTTTTAATATAGGTTTTATTGGTCCTTCTTTGATTTGTACCAGGTCAATATCTTCTGAATATCGTGGAGCTGGATTCAAGTATAGTTTATGTAATGCTGTACCTCCACGGAATGCTAAATTTTCATTAAGGAATTCATCTGAGAAGAGTGCAACCAGAGCCCTAGAAATGATCAGGTCTTGTTCAACTTGTTCGTTGGTAGTCCATGGGGCTTCATCTTTCCATTTTGCTATGTATGGTTTTGAAATCATTTATGAATCTATGTTTTAGGTAGTTTTATAAATCGCTTTCTAGTTCTATGTTTCTATCAACTTTCCAAGGATTATTCGCTTTACCAGGTTTATTTTTGTTTTCTGGACTCAATAATATTGGATACAATGGCTTAGTTTTTAAGAATTCTTCTATGGGCTTAATTAGGTATAATTCCGTTTGAATTTCCTCAAATATAAAACCCAATCTTTGAATTGTACTGGTATGCGGATACCATTGTAATAGATTTATTAAATCTTCTGCTGTTATGGCTTCAGTAAGCTCTTCCAGGATAGTAATTATTCTGTTTAAGCCTCCCATTTTTGATTGATAGTGTATTAAATCAATGGCAGTTAAAGCTGGTGAAGAGATATTAAACAAACCAGCATCTGATTTTCTTTTTATAATATTATTTTTTGGCCAATTACTAGTGGCGGATATGTTGAGGTAATTATTGCCCTTTTTAATATCTCTTACATTCGGGATTTGTGTCATCAGGTAATTTTGCTGTACTTGTTGGTGACTTGCTCCATGAAAAGATGCTGCAGAGTAAAATGCTAAGTAGTATGGTTTATTTAGATATTTAAATAATTTCTGTACATAGAGCTCTATCGGTAGTCTTCCGTATTGTTTGTAGCGTGGAGGAATAATAATATAGAATCCCTGCCTTAATGATATAATCTCTTTCTTTTTTGTTAAGCGAGATAATTCGTTTCTTAAGGCTGAGTCCGATTTATTTAACTGGGTTTTTAATTCATCCCAAGTGAAAGCATACTGCTCATAGGCTAAGCACTGATCTATATAGTCATAAATCTTTTTCATTTTAGTAAATTTATGCAAAAAGTATTGAAAAGTGATAAATAATGCATAAAAATACTATTTTAAATCTTAGATTAAGATGCTGAGGTGATTTAGTTTCTTGTAACAATAGCAAGACCATCTTCGAAAACAATTTCTCTACCGTAAACAGGAAGGGTACAAATATACGCTTGCCTTTTGGAGCTGGCTAGCCGAACGCGTTTTGCTTCGCAACACGCTCGATTGGGTGAAAGTCTGGAATGATTTTGCAGGATCACCACTTTTATCTTTGATTAAATAAATGGCATTGCCAACCTTTGGGAGATACTCTAGTTCTTCGACTGATTCAATGACATACTTATTTATAGGTGTAGTCTTTAGGGCTTTTTCACATTTAGCAATTAGGTTTTTTATATAAATATGTTCCATATGTATAATTAGGCTAATTGAGTTGTAAAAAAAAAGCGCTGGATCCCCACCCAGCGCTTATATTTCAACCAAAACCTTACAAAGTCATTGACTTGTATAAGATGATGTAAATGTAGTGATACCGTTATATATTTACAAGTATTGATGGGTTATATTATCTTTGTAAGTTGAAGATCTAAAATTAGAGTAGTTTGATTAACAGGAATTTACCTTTAAAGGATAGTAAGACTTTATACTTAAAGATAGCTCTATCCTTTGTATTATCCATTGTTAGCTTTTCGCTGATGCATGCGCAAGAGTATCTTCCAGCAACTTCAAGTGGGCAGGTGGTGCATCATGCCCATTATAGTTTGAGTTATTCGGAAGCTCATGAGCAGGCGGAATGGGTCTATTACGAATTAACGGCTGCAGAAGCTCGAAATAATAGTTATGGTCGTTCTGATAATTTCAGGGAAGATTATAATGTAAAAACAGGATCTGCTTCTTTAGCTGATTACAAAGGAAGCGGATATGATAGAGGGCATCTGGCACCTGCCGGGGATATGGGATTTAGTAGTGCTGCCATGTCTGAGAGTTTTTATATGAGTAATATGAGTCCACAAGATCCTTCTTTTAATAGGGGAATATGGAGACAGTTAGAAAGTTTAGTAAGGTCATGGTCAACTGAGAAAGCTGAATTATTTATTGCTACAGGCCCAGTATTGGAAAATGGACTTTCGAGTATAGGATATAATGAAGTAAGTATTCCTAAGTACTACTATAAAGTGCTGCTTGATTATGATAAGCGTAACGGATCGTATGAAGCTATCGGTTTCTTGTTACCCAACCGAAAAGGCCATGGAGATTTAGCGGATTATGTGGTTTTTATTGATCAAATTGAAAAACTTACGGGTTTTGATTTTTATTCTCAGTTAGCTGATAGTATTGAAAATAATATAGAGGCAAGATATGACCCTAATTATTGGAACTGGAAAGCCAGTAAGGTAAAGACTTATGGCAATTCAAATACTTCCACTGCTATTCAATGCAAAGGAAATACTCAAAAAGGTGCTCGATGTCGGAATAGGACTAAGAATGAAATTGGCTTTTGTTATTTGCATGAAAGTCAAGCCGATGGTGTAAGTACTGAACCTGCTACAAGAGCTACTTCAGTTCGATGTTCGGCTACTACTAATGCTGGTACAAGATGTAAGCGAAAAACTAAATCTGCTAATGGTAAGTGTTGGCAGCATGGGGATGATGGATGAGACAAAGAAATTAGGAACAAGCTGGTGATTGAGTTTGCAGCAACTCGTAAAAGTAGCCTAAGCTTATCTGGATGAACCATTATGCTCAGCAAAGTGCTTGATTGCAGTATCTAATCTTTTAACACCAAGTTTCGTTACTTAATTAAGATATTTATTTCAAAGCACTAACAATATAATAGAATTTAATTACCTTTGAATATCATGTCTAAAATAAGCTAACTGTTATGGACTTAGACAAAATAAGCAAACTTATAGGTATAATTGTAATCATTGCGATTGCGAAGTATATATGGAATCTTATTTTCAAAAAGACTAATACTTCAATCATCTCAGATCATGGCTTGGAAATTTTGGAGGATCCAGATAAGAAAAAGCAACTACGAAAAGCAGTGGATGAATACCACGAAACTGGTGATTGGAACGAAACTCAGCTGAAAAGTATTGTTTAAATTAAATGAATCTCACTTTTGGATTCATAGCATTTTTTATAATAATTGTAATACCTGGTCTCATATACCGTAGGTTTTATTATTATGGTGAGTTCTCAAAACAATTCCACACTAAAGAACCAATATTAAATACTATTTTTCTTAGCAGTATACCTGGAGTTTGTATACAATTATTAGGTTTTTATCTTTTGAATAAAATTGCATACTTCGAAACTAACAATATAGATGTCCTAAATATATTTCGGGACTTTGCTTTTTTAAAAGATAGTGATTTAGGCGGAGACACTGAAAAATTCGTCCAATCTGGCTTAGGCAAGTTTATCCTTTATTCAGTTGTCATTTTTATTTCTTCAGCTGTATTAGGCATCTTCAGTTCAAAGCTATTGAGAGCTTTTAATTTAGATAGAAAGTACAAAATCTTTAGATTCAGAAATCAATGGTATTATATATTTAGTGGTGCAGTTCTGAAATTCCAGAAATTTGAATCTGCTCGTGGTCTCCACTATAACAATCTTCCTGAAAATCAGGAAATATTAATGACTTTTGCGGATATAATGGTTAATAACCAACAGGGTGTAAGGGAACTTTATACTGGCTATGTGGTGGATTACGACCTTAAACAGAATGATATTTCAAAGCTGGACAAAATATATTTGTTAGACGCCTACAGATATAAGAAAGGATCAAATTCATCAAACTATTATAGTTCTAGTAATTATATCATCACACAAACCAATTATCACAATAATATCAATTTAAATAGTTCAGAAATCAAATCTGGAACAAGGGAACGAGTTGGTATACCTGGAGATATGTTAGTTATAGAAGGTGAAAATGTTGTTAATATAAACCTGACCTACATACCTTCAAAAGCTATCGAAGATGATAAGGAAGCTAGAAAACAAAAGAAATTTAAAATGGCATATTTAGCGCTAGCTGTTATTAATATTCTTTTTGTAGTTCTTCATGCCATTGGTGAATTTATTGACTTTGAAAAAACAAGTTGGCTCTACGAGTATTATGATACCAATTTATGGGGGAAAATATTTGTGATATTTTTCTCAAATCAAATATTGCTTCCGTTTTTTCCAATCAAAAATGAGAAAAAGAAGTATACTTTTGATTGGAAAGTTGCCATTCTTCGATTCGTTATCCTAATACTGATGTCCATTCCATTTGTTATATTTATAAACAAGGGCTATATAAAACTAAACTTTTGGTGAAAATACTAGCAAATAGGTAAGTTCAGTAAATGACCTGAATAAAATTTCATATTACTTAAATTAAGCGCTGACTCCTCGGTTGATCTAGGTTAGCTAAATGGTACTTACTTTTGGTAATAAGCAGCTAAAAGATGAAATCTTTCAGTCATTCTAAAAATTATTTATGATCTGTCTCTTAGCACTTCTTGCTAAACTAACTGCACCACTCAGGTAGCTTATGACTTGATTTACTCCCACATGAAATAACTGCTTGGCTGTCGCTTCTTTTGGTGGGTTGGCGACATATACTAATTTATGCCATTTCAATGATTGGCACAGTTTTACAATATCATCTCTCTCGAAATTTGCATACAATTGATGAGCAAAAGCGTTTCTTATTTTTCTAACCAAATGTAAATCATCCTTAATTGCCTTTTCGATTAGCCCTAAGGAATAACACATTGAAATTTTACCACTGAAAGTACTAAGCGGACCATTAATGCTAAATAGTTTTTCAACTTCCTTGTCTTTCTCGGGTAAAAAAGCTCTTAGAATGTGTTCAAGTGCCATTTCCAAAAAGGAAGACGCTAAAAGGGCGATACTATGGTCTTCTGTAGATTCTTTATTAAAGAATTCATTGAAAGCAAATGAGGCAGTTTCAAAATCAAAATAGCGAAGCACTTCCTCTTGTTCCATCTGTCGTATTTTATCTCTTCCCATAACCCTCCTATTTTTCAGCGGCTATGTTGCGCTCGTTTTCGTTGATACATATATTTACTTTTTTGATAATTACCCAGCCATTCAGGAGTATGTGTAGAAGCTCATCACGTAGTAGGGAGAATTTTTCTATTACAGGAAAGCATTTGGAAACTTGAGGTAGGTTAAGCGTTTTTGTATTCATTTTGGATTGCATTCTTAAAGTAGGTTTTGTTTATTTTATATTTTACCTCCAACCCCTTTAAATTTCTCAACAAAAGAGGCGATTTTTTGAAATACACTTTGCTTTTTTGTTAGGTACTGAGGATTTAAAGGACTCATTTTCGGCAGAAGTGAGTTGAGTTCAGTTCCATTTTCGCTTGCATATTCTCTTTTTAAAGAGTTTGTTATATATCGTTTTGCTGCCTCCTCATTTAGATTCTCATTGGTTATTAATTCAGATGCTTCTGACTTTTGCCTTCTTTGTGCATAAGTGAAAAATGCATCTATAATACTCGCTTTGTCTTGAATGATGTCAAGGTCTGTTTCATTAATGAAATCAACAACTAAACTCTCTTTAGCTCTACTACCAATACTTGCACGAATAACTCTTCTGATTTCCTCTATTAATGAATCTTTATCTTTATTTTTTTTGTTGTGCTCAAAAATTAATTCAAGGATGTAGTCAAGGTTTATTTCTTGTGACTTCAGTAAGTCAATTTCAAAAACTACATCATCCCAATCAATATCTGATTCTTCTGATTCTTTGCCACTTTTCTCTTTCCTTAGCCAATCTCGAATATCATTGTAAGTAGATCTATAATCCTGAATTAATCGTTCAGGTGGTAAGTCAATCTCTTGCATAGTTGCAATATCTTCATCTGTGATAAAGTGAGTTTCTTTAAACTCTTCTACAGCCTCTGGATCGTTACTATCAATTGTTTGAAGCTCTTTGAGATTAGCAAATTCATCATAATTTTGGAGTATGTTTTCAACTCGTAGGTACTCACCAAATAGCTTCGAAAATTCTTTTTTGTCTTTTTCTGTAGCAATCTCATCAGGGTTAGGAAACTTTTCGTTTAGTTCCTTCACTACTTCTACGTAGCCTCTTCGAGCTTCGCCTGTTGCAATGTCTGTGAAGCCTTCTAAATATTCCTTATAACTTTTCTCTAGGACCACATTTTTGGTGCTACTATCACCAAATAAGGTGATGGCATCAACTGTAGCTTTTTCTAAATCACGGAAGGTAATTATGTTGCCAAATGTTTTTGTAGCGTCATAAATACGATTGGTTCTTGAGAATGCTTGCATTAGACCATGGTAACGAAGGTTTTTATCTACAAAAAGTGTGTTTAGGGTTGGAGCATCAAATCCAGTCAGGAACATTCCTACTACAATGATTAAATCAACTTCCTTATTTTTCACTCTTTTGGCGAGGTCACGATAGTAATTTTGGAATTCTTTGCTTTCAACACCATAACTGGTTTTAAACATGTTATTATAGTCATTGATAGCTTTGGTCAAAAACTCTTTTGCGCTTTGATCCATGGCTGATGGCTCAAAGGTTTCATCCAGTATCTCTCCTTTTGCACTTTGTTCTTCATTTGCTGCGTATGAAAATATGGTGGCTATTTTTAAAGGTTTATCACTGTCTTTTTGCAAGTGATTTATTTCTTCATAATAACATTTCGCAGCATCTACACTATTAACGGCAAACATGGCGTTGAAGCCATTATTACCACCCCGAGTTCTATGCGTTTTTTGTCTAAAATTATTAAGGATATATTGTGAAATCTCTTTTATTCTAACAGGGTGAAGAAGGGCTCTCTTGTTTTCTGCGGCACTTAATTTTTTCTCATCAATTTCTGTTTCAATTCCTTTAAACTGCGGGCGAACATCATTGTAGTCTACTTTGAATTTAAGAACTTTTTCATCTCTAATAGCATCAGTAATGACATAGGAATGTAATTCCGTACCAAATACGCTTGCTGTAGTTTCTGCACCTAATGCATTATCAGGGAAAATTGGAGTACCTGTGAAACCAAATTGATAATACTTTTTGAATTTCTTTTTTATGTTCTTCTGAGCTTCGCCAAATTGAGAACGGTGAGCTTCATCAAAGATAAAAATGACCTGTTTTTGATAAAGAGGTAAATCATTTTCGCTTTTAATCAGATTATTCAGTTTCTGAATGGTAGTGACTATAATCTTATTATCATCTTTGTCAATATTTCGTTTTAATCCTGCTGTACTATCTGAACCATTGACACTATCAGGTGAGAATCTTTGGTATTCTTTCATAGTTTGAAAATCCAGATCCTTCCTGTCTACCACAAAAAATACTTTATCAATGAATTCAAGACCAGTGGACAGTCTTGCTGCTTTAAAACTCGTAAGGGTTTTTCCAGAACCAGTTGTATGCCATATAAAGCCTCCACTTTCATTTGTAGACCATTTCTTAGTTTGATACGAACTTTTTATTTTCCATAAGATTCTTTCAGTAGCTGCAATTTGATAAGGTCTCATGATCAGAAGTGTATCACTTACATCAAACACAGAATAATTGAGCAATACATTAAGGAGGGTACGCTTTTCAAAAAATGTAAAGGTAAAATCCTTAAGGTCCTTAATCAAGGAATTATCAGCTTTTGCCCAGTTCATGGTAAAGTCAAAACTGTTTTTATCTCTTTTTACTGTGTTTGCAAAGTATCGGCTATCGGTTCCATTGGATATTACGAATAACTGTAAGTATTTGAAAAGTGAGTTTTCGCTATTGAAGCTTTCTTTGCTATAGCGGTGTACTTGGTTAAACGCCTCACGGATAGCTACTCCACGCTTTTTTAATTCTACTTGTACCAAGGGCAAACCATTGACTAAAATAGTTACATCATAGCGATTGGAGTGAGTTCCTTTCTGCTCGAATTGCGAGATAACCTGAGCTTTGTTACTAGCAACATTTTTTTTATCCAATAAGTAAATGTTTTGGATATGTCCATCATCAAATACAAAATCATATATATAGTTATCGTGTATTTTTCTAGTCTTATCTACGATATTATCTCCAGGATTATCCAAATACTCTTCTACAAAACGAGCCCACTCGAGATCATTAAATTCCATGTCATTCAGCGCTTGCAGTTGCACTCTTACATTTGCCAACATGGCTTCAAGGGTATTTAGGTTCGTAGGGTTTTCATATCCTTGATTTACTAAGTCTTGGATAAACTCTTTTTCAAGTGCTGATTCTGTTTGATAACTTACTGGTGCCTCATGTACATCCCTATACTGCGTGTATTTATCGAGTACAATGAAATTATTTGATTCGGCTATGGTTTTATACTGTGACATTCTCTTGATTTTCAACTTCCATAATTGTTGGTTTAAAGCGGTATAACTTTATGATTATTTCTCTGACCAAGAAACTCAATACTCTTTTGTCATTATCTTCCAGTATTGATACCTCCGCTCCGTGGTGTTTTGAATGGCTCGACAGATTGATAATGCGATTATAGTATGATTCACGAGCATCTTTTGGTAGGAGATCCTCCCATTTATTGAAGCCAAGGAAAGTAGAGGCCTTCTCGAAAATGTTTCTGAGAAAATTAAAATGGTATTTCTGAATTTCGCCCGATTCAATTGCTTTTTCAAGTTCTGCTAACAGAAACAAGTGATAAGAAAATGGCGAATCTTTTGGTTGATCAATAAGTTCAAAAGTGCCATCAATTAATTTTTCTAAACGCCATTTTCTAGTTCTACTTACTCTATTAAATTCATTAAAGATTACATTGTAAAATAGTGGGTTGTGTGTGGTAATAATGAATTTTAATTCAGATGTACTGGATTTAATCAACTTAGCAATGTCAACGGCTAATTCAATTAAATGTGTATCATCTAATGAACTGACAGGGTCGTCAATGAAAACATACTGCAAATCATTAAATTGATTCGTTTCACGTTCAGCTAGATCAGCTACGTTTAAAACACTAATGGTTTGCTCCAATAAACTGTAAAAAACACTCCAGACAAAACAGCTTTCTTCTCCTTTAGAAATTTTCACATCTTTTGAACCAGATTCATCACCCGTTTCAAATGAGAAATACACCTCTGAATAAGGAGGAATAACTACATCCTTATTGTCCTTATCCTTGATGGTATACTGTTCATTAAAGCGGGGTGTTAGCTTATCATTGGTATAGCGTTGAAAATGGCTTGTGATATTAGATTCTTGGCCTTGTTCGAGAAGAATCCATTTGGTATAACTATTTGTTTGAATCTTTAGCTTTCTATCGGTATCATATTCCAAATCGTTGTCCCAATAGAATAAATCTTCAGTAAATGCATTATAGTACAGTATTTTAACGCCTGATTCATCTTCTTCATCGGGATTTTTTGGTGCAATTAATTCTTTAAACTCACGAGATAACCGTGTTTTTCCAGAACCATTAAATGCATAAATCAGTTGCATTTTTTTATCTGCGTCTATTAGTTTTTGCGCTATTTCTGATAAAGTTTGTCCCATACTATTCTTCTATATTATCCTTTGGAAATGTTAGTAACAGATTTCGGTAGTATTCATACTGCTGTTGTCTAAGCTCTATCTCTTTTGGGAGATCTTGGCTTATTGAGGTAGTGAGCACGTCAAATTTGTCGAGAATTGAAACAATTCGTTCTTGTGCATCTTTCGAAGGGACTGGGATAACGACTTTACTTAAGCCTTTTGAGTGGATTGCAGAAATTTTACCTGAAGAAATATGTTTTCTTATTTGGTCGTGATACTGTCTTGTGCGAGTAAAATAAGCTACATATTTTGGGTGCAAAGGACTTCTATATGAAAAACAAGCATCATGAATAACAACGCCTTCATCTCCTAACCAAGCCGTCCCTTTTCCTAAGTCCTCAATCGTCTCTCCAGCAGCAACAATAACAACATCTCCTTTTTCTGCTACTCTAAGTTTTTTTTTCGCAACGAGCTCGTCACTTACAAAGGATTTAGTTTTATCTGCCCAAGTTCCATAGTGCGTGTACATTTCACCATAATGAATTGTAGGTACTCCTTCAGAGATTAAATCGGTTCTTACAAAACGTTTGCCTCTTTGAAACTCTCCAATTTCATTTAGCGATATCCAATCCGCTTCGCCTTCTTCAAAACAGAACAATTGCTCACGATAATAACTATACTGTTGCTTACGAGCTGCAAGCTCTGTTGTAAGCTCTGTTGTAAGCTCTGATGTAAGCTCTGCAAATGAATCTAGAATAAGAACGATTTTTTTTTGAATTTCTAACGAAGGAATTGGAATATTAAGAATTGCCAAGTCTTTGGGATATACGTGTGGTACACCCACTCCCTTCTTCAAATTGTGTATCCAATATTGATGATTAAGTAAGAAGTGGTAAACATACCTGGTATGCAGAATTGATAGATCCGGTTTTACAGAAAAAGCATCAGAAACAAAAATGGGTGTATTCCAATAGCTAATATAACCGGCATAAGCACCACTTCCTGCAACAGTAATAGTCTCACCATCCCTATTGTAATCCCCATTATAATAAGCTGGTTTTTGCCCCCCACTAATTACTGGGATATTACCCTCAGTCTTGGTTTTTCGAGTAATCGTTTTTCCTCGTTTAAGCTCGGCTACTTCACCAAGAGGATGCCAGTCAAATTCGGCATTTTCTAGTATCTTTTCCAAATAACTCATGCCTCAATCTCTTTAATTATATCATCAATTTTAGCACGTAATTTCTCGATTTTCTTTACCTTTAACGAGACTTCAGTATTCAATTCTTCTATATCAATCTTTTTGCGAGTATCTTCAGGCTCTACATAAGAACTGACAGAAAGGTTATAATCGTTTTTGGTAATTTTACTATTATCGATAGATGTTGCTACGTGTGCTACTTCCTCTTTAGTATCAAACAATTTCATGACTTTTTCAATATGTGCATCAGTCATCAAATTGTTATTGGTCACTTTTTTAAAGAAATCCTCTCCACTTGCGTCAATAAATTGAGTTTTGGTATCTTTTTTGTTTTTTGAAAGTACCAAAAGGTTTACTGCTATAGATGTGCCATAAAAAAGGTTAGGAGCCAATGAGATAATACTTTCCACAAAGTTATTATCTATTAAATACTTTCTAATCTTCTGCTCGGCACCTCCTCTATAGAAGATACCTGGAAAACAGACCAATGCGGCTCTTCCTTTACTGGATAAGTAACTCAATGCATGCAATACAAAGGCAAAATCTGCTTTAGATTTGGGAGCAAGTACTCCAGCTGGAGCAAAGCGGTCATCATTGATCATAGTCGGGTCCTCGTCACCAATCCATTTGACCGAATAAGGAGGATTAGAAACAATGGCATCAAAAGGTTTTTCGTCACCTAGCTGTGGGTTTGTCAGTGTATTCCCTAATACAATATTGAACTTGTCGTAATTGATGTTATGAAGGAACATATTCATACGAGCCAGATTGTAGGTGGTATGGTTTACTTCTTGCCCAAAGAAACCTTCTTCAATAATATGGTTATCAAAATGCTTTTTCGCTTGTAATAGAAGTGAACCAGAACCTGCTGCCGGATCATAAATTTTGTTAATGGTAGTCTGCTTATGCATTGCTAATTGCGCAATTAGCTTAGATACATGTTGTGGCGTAAAATACTCACCTCCTGATTTCCCTGCATTTGCAGCATATTTAGAAATGAGAAATTCGTAGGCATCACCAAAAAGGTCAATTTGGTTCTCCTCAAAATCACCAAAGTTCAATTCAGCAACTCCTTTTATTACTGCTGCTAATCTGCTATTTTTATTTTCAACCGTATTACCAAGTCTTGTACTCGTTGTATCAAAATCAGCAAATAGTCCTTTTATATCTTTCTCAGATGGATAACCATTTGCTGAACTCTCAATAGCGTCAAAAATGGCTTTTAGGTCTGTGTTAAGATCCGGATTGGTATTGGCTGTTTTTGCTACATTGACAAATAGCTCACTGGGATATATGAAGTAGCCTTTAGTTTTGATAGCATCGTCCTTTATTTCGGGTGTGATTACATCATTTGATAAGCTGGCATAGTTTACACTGTCATCACCGCCTTCAATGTAATTGGTGAAATTTTCACTTATAAAGCGATAGAAAAGTGTTCCCAACACAAACTGTTTAAAATCCCATCCATCTACTGAGCCGCGCACATCATTAGCTATTCTCCATATTTTAGCTTGTAATTCAGCTCTTTGGTTTGTACTTGTCATTATATTTTTAATGATTAAATCGTAATTAAGAATGCTAATATAATTCAAATACATCTTTTTAGAGAATGAATGGGAATTAATACCATCAATGCTTGAAGATTAACTTGCAAAATGATTTTACTTTCTAGTAAGATTTATTAGTCATCCTTCCTGTGTTCATGAGGTTATAAGGAAGGAGTGTTTTCTGGAGTTTCTTTATTATCTCTTTGACATCTTTACGCTTTTCCTGTTGATTTTGCTGTTCTTTTAGATCCAGGTTTGATTCCGATAATTAATGTAATTTGATAAAGTATGATGGAAATTAACTGTTTTTGTATATTAATACAAATTGTTATGTTTGCTTTTTGCTTAGTTCTAAATCAAAACCTTAAATATGAAATCTAGAATAATCTTTCTTTTCTTCATTTTATTTATTTATTCATGTAGTCCTGGACCGAAATCATTTACCAATTATGATGAAAGTGCAGAGCTTAGGAATCGATTGGCTTATATCAATAGCTTGCCATCAACCTTAAAACGAGATTCAATATTTGAAGCTTTAGAAAAAGCGGAAAAATCAATACCAGAAGACATTTGTTCTGAAGGCTTGATTATTAAATCATATGATCTCCAAGGTTATTTGGATTACCTGGAGGTTAAAATTCATTTAACTGTTGATTCTAGTCGTTATCTAAAAATGAAACAAAACAATGAATTAATTACCACAAGTAATGATTTAACCTTTATTCATAGAGATTCAAAACGGGTCGTTCGCTTTATGCCTGAAATTAAAGAGAAGCGCGTTGAGCCATATGGCTACCTAAGTTTAAATCATAAAAAATTCGAGAGAAAATTTGAAGGTAATTATGTAAGTAGTGAGGATTACTCTGAGTTGTCTAAAGATGATTATAAATATGTGCTTTTTTCAATTCACAAACTAGAGGATCATGATGATAAGATGGCGTTACGAAAAGATGAAATAATTACTGGTTGGTTTGCTCGCAGAGGTTTTTACATTTATGATAGAGTAAATGATGAATATTTTAATCTTTTTTATGATTTGAAGGATCTGTATCAAACCTGTGAAAGTTAAATAATTATTTTATAAACCTCTTTTCTTTTACTAGTAAGATTTGAAGCATAATTATTCTCCCTTTTGTGAAAAGGACTAAAGCAGGTTAAGAGAATTTAAGCTAAGAATCTTTAACAAAATTTTGATGATGAATTTTAAGCTGAGGAAGTATCATGATTGTCCTTTTCAGTATCAAGTAAATCAATATAAGTATGTACTAAATCAATTGTTTGAAACCTGTTTTATCAAATGACTAACGTGTCGACCATTTTTATGAATTTCAAGTAGTTGGTCCTCATCAAAGCCAATCTCAACAAGGATACATGTAATGAGCAGTAATTGTAAAATCCCTGTTACGCGCATAAGTTCTGAAATGTTCATTTTGGTGTTTTCCAATCTTCGATCATAATGAGTGTAAAAGTTCCTGTCATTTACTACAGCCGCAATGAAATCATCTCGGTTTCCAATAAGTTTAAGCACTATTTCAGTTGAATAATTGTCTAGGATGTTGTTTAACCGATCTTGTAAGGACGGTTCGAAAGCATATTTGAGTTTATATTTTATCCATTTTTTATCTTTTCCAGTTAATGAGTCAGAAATTCTTTTAACACGAGCTTCATGTTTTTTGATTGTACTTTCTGGAGTTTGATTCAAGTAGCGATGAAATGTTTCTAAAGCCTGAATAATTGCTAAAAAAGAAAAGGAACTAAATTTCTTTTTATTATAAAGATTATTAAAAAGTAAGTATATGACTGGTTGTAATTCATCGCATTTTAAAAACCAGTTTTTCAAAATCGACTCAAATCTAGATTCAATGTTCTTAAAATTGAATAGCATGAATTTATCAATTTTTGATTCAACAGAAGTTTGATCTTTCGCATGAGGGGTAAAGTATACTTCTAAAATTTGGTTCTGTTGATTTTGAACTTGCGTATTTGTCACTTCTATTTTTTTTGGAAACACGTTTTCAGCTGTTGCAAGGGTTAAGAAGTACTGAAATTTGCGTTGATATTCTAGTAATGATTCAAGACTAATTAATTGATTAAATTCAAGTTCAATTACATTTTCTTGTTCTAGCACAATCTTTTTTTGTAGTCGTTGCCTTGATAAGCCAGTTCTGTTAAAATGTATTTTTCCTTCGGTTATATCGTCAATGGAAAATTCTATCGCATCAGTTTGGTTTGTCTTAACTTCAAGTATTCTGTTTGCAAAACTTTCATCAATATCAAATATGCTTTTTCCTATCCATTCTTCGAGCAAATTGAATTGAAAATAAGCACAATCAAAATAAAGTTCATCTATGCTAGAAAAGTGACCATTTTTGATGGTTTCATGAATAGAGTATTTCCTTGTAGGTATTCCTTTACTACTAAAATGACTTTGTACTGTTAAATTGTCGATTAAAGTATAATGGTGTCCTTCGGTAGATACTCCTAATATAATTTCTGGGTCTTCATCATGGCTTGACAAACTTCCAATTGTCTCAAGACTCATTCCTATGCCAACTTCAAATCTGAGAGTACCAGCAACTTTTTTTGTTAAATCGTGCGGCTGAAACCACTGGCCTTTTACTTCAAAATCTGTAAACATTAATTATAGGATTAGGGGTTTTGACAATAAGTTAAAGTAACTTTAATAATTTAGTTAACAAATAAACTACATTTAATCGATTAGATAAAAATAATTGAGGAAGTGTATTAAGCCTATTTGTCCTTTGGACTGAAGGCTATTAAATTATCATTTCTCTCATTCTTGACCTCACTCTATTTCTGTTGAGATTTTTAAGTTAATCGAGATATAAGTTGGTGGTAGCATGATTGATCATTCCTCTTGTAGTAAAAAGGCTATAGCAAGTGAGGAAGATTTCGGCCACGGTGTTAGCTCCATCCTTAGTCCTTCCCCAAAAGGGAAGGAGATTGAGATACTTAAGAGGTTTGATTTGAATTTGTACCAAAGTGCAAGGGTGTATATTTCCAGGAAGAATTTGAGGGGTGTAGCATTTTATTTTTCTGAATTTATTGGTTACTTTCACCATCATTCAATGAATGTCAAATCAAAACCATTTTCAAACTTCGCTAATCAACACAATCAATTGCCACAATTTGAGTTCGGCTCAGCCCTGAATGACGAACTCTATGAGAATTTAAAGAGTGGATCTGGCTTTATGGATAGGATAAAACCTTTGATTGCCCAAGGAGCTGATATTAATGCCCGGAATTTAGATAAGGAAACTATTTTTCAGGCTACTGCAAGCTATTATAGCAAATTAGATTATGATGTAATTCGTTATTTAGTGATTGAAGCCGGAGCAGATATTAATGTGCATGATGATGAGTATGTTACTAGTTTGTATTCCTTGGTTTTAAGTGAAGACCCTGAGCGTTTGAAATTATTTCTGGAATTGGGTGCTAATCCGAATACTATAACACCTGATACTTTCGAGACGGTACTGGATGATATTGAGGATCTACATTACAGTAGTTATGAAGTTTTTGGACAGAAGGAGGAATCTTTTTTGGAAGCTATTGAAATTTTAAAAGCCAATGGCGCCAAGAGTGCTCATGAATTATTTACCACTGAGCCAAAAGAATATATTGCTGTGAATATGTTTTACCTTACCTTTTTGGTTTCTAAATATGGGCAAGTGAAGGTGGCGGATTTGACTACTGCCCCTTCAATATTAAAGGAATTTGACAGGTTGAAAGAGTTAAAGCAACAACATGAGGACATGATTGATGAAAAAATGAAATCATCTTTTTATAAAGAGATTGTAGGGAAACATGTCCGGAAAATTAATGGGATGTTGGAAGGGTTGGATGTTTTGAAGGGGGTGGAGATAGTAAGATAAAATGACAAGTTATGACTTTGGGTCGTGCGAGTAACTTTTTGTAGGAGTATACTTAAAGAAATTGGATTGCATTGCAGTATCTAGATATGATGAGAGTGGATTAGAAATCACTGTACTTTCCACGTATGCACAGCCACTTCTTATAGTGAATTTAAATCATGAGTTGGACTTTTAAATACCCACCAAAATACCCTAATCGATGAAACTCCATTCATTCAATGGGTATGTTAGCTAGAATAATTTTCTATTTCGAAAATATTGAAGCGGCCATTCGATTTAGTTAGTTCAAAGTTTTGAAAGTGTTTTTTTAATCGTCCAGTTTTATGTGTATAGAAATTAGTTTGTTCGTGACCAGTAATAAGTTCTAAGGCTAATGCTCTTACGTTAAGTTCATATAATTTAGAATAAGAAACATGAGACTTTGAAGGAAAAATTTCTTTGAATTTCTCATTGTACTCAGGACTGAAATATTTTATTAGCATTCCTTCAGTAACAGATATTAGTTGACTATCGGAAAGGTTTAGCCCTGAATTCTGGAAAAAATGTTGCTGAGTTTCTTCATTATCGTTTTTAGGATATTGCTCACAAGGTAATGACACCATGAAATACTTTTGGGAAAAGTTCCCTATTAAAACGAACACTTCTTTGTCTGGGTGATCGTTCATAGAATCAGTCAAAATCTGCTGATAGGTCTCATGTTTTACTAATCTATCAAGAGAATTTCTATTCCCATCTGTTCCATAAGATTTGCCAATATACAGAACTTCATAATCTAATAGATATTGAAACTTCCCAATTTCCTGATTGGAATTCCCAATAATTGAAGTGGGTCTACTTGAGATAGAATTTCCGTAAGAGTCCACTAATTTAAATTTTGTAAAAGGAAATTCACTTTCAATTTTTATTTCCCCTCGCATCTTTGGAAGGTTTATTTGAGAAGATAAAATAAGCTTATCCTGCTTGTCACAAACTTCGAAGCTCATTGAAACAAGAGTTCCTTCTGTTTGAAAACTTTCAGGAATTAGACAAATCTTTGGTTTGCGAAGAATGAAATATATGTTACTTTGATCTTTAGAGTTATTTTCTTTTAGCTCTTGTATATACCCTTTAATATCTCCAGAATGTAATATTTGGAAAGGATCTAAAAACGAGAGCATGAAAAACTCTGTTCCAATTTCATATTTTTTTTTAGGGTGGTACATTCAATTCTTGTTAATGTTAATGATATGGCGTGGTAGCGGGTTTTAAAGTACATCTCTCACTATCTAAGTCATTGTTCTTTAAATCTACAAAATCTTCCTTTATTGCTTCACCCGCCATAAACTATATGTAGTGTTGTTTGTATTTTTATTCATTTAATATTTCGTTGGTTAACTCAATTTTGTCTGTACTGTAGTTTTCTATAAACTCCACTAATCCCTTTATATTATTTATTTTTTTTGGCAATGATTCTGCCATTAAGATTGTTAAGTTTTCTATCTGTTTTATTTCAAATGGCTTATAATGTAATTCTTGATCGATTGATAAGTTATAAACCCAGTAAATACTAATGCCACTGTTTGTGAACCATCCAGTCAAAGATTCAATTTCTGACTTTGATTTTCCAAGCCATTTTACTTCTCCAAAAAATAGATGTGAATAATCATTGTTATAGTATTCTTGCAAATGAATAATATCAGGTTTGATATAAAATTTAAACTTGATGTGGTTTAAATGATTTGTTTTATCTAATAAAAATTCGGTTATTTTTTTACTTACTTCAATCTTCCCAGTGGCGATGTAGGAACCAAATAGTTTTATGAAATATTTGAATAAGTTTTTAGTTTCACTTTCCCAATCAATACCATAAATACTTCTAAAATCTAATTTCTTTTCTGTTAAAAGAGAAGAGCTTTTGCTCCGTAGACAGTTTGAAAAAATAGCGTAGGAATTATCCCAAGGTTGACTTCTTTCATTGTTGCATCTTTCACACAATACATTTTGAAAAGTTAATATCTTTGCTTTCGGTCCTCTAATGCCAGTCTTCGTATTTTTTATGTGCATTGGTTGTAAATCACCTTTCTGCGAATAGTCGCCTTTTCCATATCTTGAAATCATGTCAGATTTCTTAAATTTATGTTCGTCTGAATTCGCGAAATTATTACAAATCCAGCATATGCGGTTGTATGTACTTGTTTTCAGATACATTAATTACAGCGTTCGGATAATGGTGTTTTTGACATATATTAAAAACCTATCAATGATGTTGAGAAAATTTTTAGGGTATCAATAATACTATTTTCAGTGTGACAAATTACTGGATTAATTGCGAAGAACAAAAAACCTTGATTCTGAATTAAGTCAACTTCTTTTATCTTTTGAAGAAAATGGAATCAAATTAAACATTTCCCTCAACCTTGACCTCACCCTGTTGCCATAAAGGTTTTCTAATTCATCAGGGTTTAAGTTTGTAGTGGCGTGAGTTATCATTCCTCTAGTTGTGAACAGACTGTAACGGTTGAGGAGGATTTCGGCTATGGTGTTGGTTTCGTTACCGAAATGTTTGATGGTGGATTCTAGGCCGAGGTCATCGAGGCACAGGGTACAAGGTACCATTTGGTCTTGATAGCGTTGGAAATGGGCTTTTGAATATTTGTTGATAATGGAAAAGCCGTGGTCTAGAAATTCGTAAGAAATTTCTCTTGTTGATTTAACTGGATATTTGTGGACTGTGTGGAGGAAGTGGCGGAAGAGCATCATGAGGGTTGTTTTGCCACAGCCTACGGGACCTGTTAACAAAAGCCCTTTTCTTATGGAAAGTTTGTACTGCTCGCAGAGCTTTTCATCTTCAAAAAAATACGCCAGTATTTTGAAAATGATTTCATAGTCTGCAGGGTAAACTTTAAAATGATCTCCAAATTCTGATTGACCTGCCTTATGCAGAAAATCAATGCATTTTTCAAATTGGAATTTTTTGCTTGAGTAATTATTAGGTTTCATTGAAAAAGGGGTTTTTCATTGTTAGCTTGAGCATTTCAATTTGACTTTAGTCGCTTATAGCCTCATACTTTTTCTTGCCAAAAAGTATGCAAAAGGCAAGGCAAATGATGCTGCTAAGCACAAGGCCAACGCTGGCCCGCCATTTTGCCGTTCCCGCCCGCTTTGGGATCGTGCGCAATTGCTAAGCGAGTGCCTTAGTTTTCAGTCTTATTAATTAATTTTCACAATGGAATGTCATAGCTTTTGTCTTCATTGTTGTGGAGTTTGCCAGCTTCGGATTTACCATCCTGAATGCCATTGAATTTTTTAAAATTCAAGAGCCAGTTGCGGACAGCTGCTTTCCAATCTTTCATGGGCGATTTTGGGCCCACTTTCCAGCCTTTGGCTGAATAGTAATTGAAAAATTTTTCAGCCTCCACAGGTGCGAAGCGAACAGGAATTGAATACTTTTCAGTTTGCTCCTCAAAAAAAACTTTTAAGTCTTTTTTTGATGGTGGTGTGAAACGCGAACCTTTTGGTGATGCGTTTTTGCCAGTATCCGAGACTGGAGCTGAAGCTCTTGAATTTGTGCTGCTTTTAGTTTTTCCTTTTTTTTCTTTTTCTGAATTTTTATTTTCTTCATATATATATTGTTTATTGTTTATATAGTTTGTATTGTTTATGTAAGGGTGCAGTACTTGTTCACTACTTGTACCACTTTTGCCCCTAAGCTGGTGCACTACTTGTTCACTACTTGTACCACTTTTGCCCCCAGCTAGTGCAGTACTTGTCCCGATATTGCCCCTAAGGTTGTTCAATACTTGTTCAGTACTTGTACCGAAAATGAACATCTCTATTAGGCTACCTTTCATGGGATTGTGAGATGGAAAATATTTCAGAAAGCCCATTTTGTGGAGGTCTTTCAAGCACTTATGATAAGTGTGCTTTGAGCCTATTTTTGAAACCGTCATAACCTCTTTTCTACTAATGGAAATAGGGTTTTTAAAATGGCTATAATTCCAGATTGTAAATAAACCAATATAAAGGCTCACATGAGACGGATTCATTTCAGGTGTTTCTGAAATTTTATCCATTGCTGATAGGAACTGGTGAATGAAATTCACCGGTTCCTTTGCTGAGTTTTCATGAGTATCCATCAGCTTATTTTGTTTTGTTCCAAAATGCTGTGAATGTCCTGAGAATCATAGTACAAAACCCCTCCCATTTTGGTGAAGGGCAAGGTGCCGTTTACTCTGAGGTTTTGAAGTGTCCCTGGACTAATGCCCAAGAGTTTTCTAACCTCATCTGATTTCAACCATTTTTTGGTTGATACTCCCTTTTGCTCCGAAAGGAGCTTTCTAAATTCGTCCACAAGTTCAAGTTTGAACTCGTGTAAGTCGTCTGTTGTGATTACTTCTGCTGCCATAAATTTTAGTTGTTTTTGTTGTCGGGACAAAGCTGGGGAAATGAGGAATATCAAACCAGTTGCAAGGGGGTTGTGCAACCCCCTTGCAACCCCCTTCAATTTGCTGGAAACAGCGATTTTGGCAGGAAAAAATTTTAAATTAATTTAAAGATTTATCTTTTTCGGCCTTTTCAACGAGGGTTTCCATTATTTCCTGAACATTTTCAATGGTGGTATTTTCAGGAGAATAGATTTTGTTTCTAAGGCTTTTGATTGAAATATCCTTTTGGCTACTGGTAGAAAAATTATCTGATATGAATTCCACTAGCTTAGAAGTGTTTTCAGGCGTAATGATATTTGCGTTGGCCAAAAGCTTCATTAAGTAAGCCAGTTGACTCACAGATAAGGTACTATAAATCTTAGAATTCGAGACCTTTTGGTTCGTTACATTATGATTCTGTCGAAATTGTATTGCTAATTGTCTTCTTTCTTTAAAGAAAAAAAGTTCTTCATCTATCCAGTTAATTAAACTTGATTTTAAACTGTCCACTCCCTGATTGAATTCAAATTCCGGCTTAACTTGGGACTGGTTGATGAGCTTCTTAAACAATTGCAATAGCAGTAGCTGTTCTTTATAGGTAGATTTGGATTGGTAATTTTTCTTGATTCTAATACCGATATAGTTGTAAATGGCAAAGACATTAAAATTGAGATAGATGAGGTTTGTTATGAATTGCTTCTCAAGCCGAATGCCTTTTATATTTCTTGATAGGATAATTTCAGTTTCTTGAAGGAAGGTTTTGCAATATATCAACTTTCTGTATGAAGCCTTCTTAGGGTTTTCTATAAATGTATTGATATGATGATTGATAATCTTTAGCAGGGATGGGTCAATTTTCTTTCGTTTAGCTAATTCCTTGATTTTTCCCAGCTGATTTGTGAGTTGGTTTTGGGAATTTATAAAATAGGAAGTAGGGATTTGGCTATCCTGACTGAAGTATTTGGTAAAGTACTTTTCTATATAGGTCAATAATGTGGTTATACATTCTATAAATATTAATCCGAACTGAGATAGGTAATCTTCTTTTTTTAATTGGAGTTCATATTCAATAGATAAGTAGCCAACTTGCTGAGAGATGTGATTTGAAATCAAGATTAGCTTTTGTTGATAGAGCTGTATTTGGCGTTCAATGATTTTATCATCATTGTTGCTGAAGGCTAATCTCATAAAGGATTGTTTAATCCTTTCCTCTTCTCTCTCCAGGTCTTTTTGCCATTCTATGAATTCTATTTTTGATAGCTGCGGTTTTTTACTTTTTGAATTAAAATATTCTGATATTATATAATCAAATAGCTGTAATTCATACTTCACTTTAACTAAGGTTTTAGTTTATAATAATTTAGTTTAAAGTGGGGTGTATTAGTTCTATTTGATTGAAATATTGGTTCGTTTATAAGTATTTAATACTATATCAATATTCAAAAATATACGATAGTAGTTAAACAACAATAAATTAAACTATTTAATATTATATTTATTGTGCCTTTAAAACTAAAAAAGGCAGATCAATCTGCCTTTTTTACTAATTCATTGATACTGAGCTTTTTCTTAAGTGCTGCCATATCACTACCGATTTTATTCTCTACTACCTTTGCATAAATTTGAGTTGTTGCCAGTTTTGTATGGCCAAGCATCTTGCTCACCGTTTCGATTGGAACGCCATTGGTTAGGGTGACTGTTGTAGCGAAAGTATGACGAGCTATATGGAATGTCAGCTTTTTCTTGATTTCGCAGAGGTCGGCAATCTCCTTTAAGTAAGAATTTGTTTTTTGGTTAGAAAACACTGGTAAAAGTTGATTCTCAAATACTCTTGGGTGATTTTGATATTTCTCAATTATCTGTTCTGCCTTAGGTAGTAACATCACAGAAAATGAAGTGTTCGTTTTGATTCGCTTTAAATGAATCCATCTTTCTCCATCCATGCCTACAGTAATATCTTCTTCAGATAAATGGTACAAATCGACATAAGATAAGCCTGTGTAGCAACTGAAAATGAAAATATCCCTTACCATATCTAAACGACTTAGCGAAAATTCTTTCTCTTCTATTGCCTTCAATTCATTAGCATCTAGGAAGTCTCTTTCAACTTTTTCAAAATGGGTTTGGTAACTGATAAAAGGATTCTTTTCAATCCAATCTAGCCGTAGAGCCAGTTTCAATAATTTACGAAACCGAATCATGTGTTTCATTACGCCATTATTGTTCATTGGCTTCTGATGGTCTTGCGGCTCCCAGTTGCGTAGAAAATCCTCAAAATCGATAAGGAATTTATAATCTATCTTTTTTAACGGGATATCTGAAAGCTTGAATTTTGCTTTTAGAAATCGTTCAAAATATCTTTCTGTTACCTGGTAATGCTTTAGGGTGCCCCACTTAAGTTTGTGATTGGCATTTTCGAAATGATACTTTGATAAATACAGTAGAGTTATTTGGTTTTCTTGCTCATTGATATTGAATACTGCATTTCTGATTATTTCCGCTGAAATGGATTCATCATCTACGACTAATTGCTCAAAGATTTGAAAGGCTTTATTGTAAATTTTATCGAGGTAGCGGTTCAGTTTTACTACCTCTTGAGAAGTACCGGAAACTCTCTGTCGCTGATTCCATTTTTCAATCAGAACTTTCCTTTTCAAAGAGGTGTCACAATTTTTCCCATTGTGAGAGATACGCATATAAATTGGCGCTTCACCATTTTTTGCTTTGTACTTCTTGAGTATAAATTTTACTGAAAATGAGTTGCTCATAATACTTAATAGTTGAATTAAACATTACAGTTTTGAGCAACAAAAGGGGCACAACAGATGACGACAACAACACAAATTAGAATAGCAAAAATGCTATAAAAGTGACTTTAAACCACTTATAACCAATTTGTGCCCCAATTTAGTAATTTTTCAAAAGGGCACAAATAGGGCACATTTTATTTGATATTGATTGGCTTTATCTGAATGAAATAAAACAAAAAAGCCCTAAATCATAAGATTTAAGGCTTTTTGTGTTCAGATTAATACTGAAAGTGGGCCCACCTGGGCTCGAACCAGGGACCCCTTGATTATGAGTCAAGTGCTCTAACCAGCTGAGCTATAGGCCCTAAAAAACATTTGCATTATCTGCTCTGTTTTTCGGATTGCAATGTTACGGAATTGCACGTAATTGCGCAATATAAAATCAAGGAATTACTAAATTATTTTGTTTTTTCTTTCCTTGGCTTCAAACCATATATCAATTGATCTTTCAATTTCGATGGAAATTTGTCCATATCGTCAAAACCTAAAGGTTCATCTCTTCCATCTTTAGGGATATAATGTGTTCTGAAAATATAATCCCAAATACTTAATGATATTCCAAAGTTAACTCCCGTTTTTGAGGGAATATGCTTAGCATGGTGCCAGATATGCATTTGAGGGTTATTGAAAATATATTTAAAAGGCCCTAAAGGAACTCTGATATTGGAGTGGTTAAAGTGACCTATTGCTAAGGCAAACAAATGAACCAATAAAAATTCTTGAATTCCAAAACCAATCATAGCCAAAGGAATATATTCTATTGTTCGATATACGATGGTTTCCATCCAATGAAATCTTAAATGCGCTGCAAATCCCATTTGCTCAACGGAATGGTGCACTTTATGAAATTCCCAAAGGGCTGGAACTCTATGCAATAATCTATGCACATTCCAATGGATGAAATCTCTTAGAATAAACAAAGTCAATAGCTGTGCCCAAACTGGCCAGGTATTGATTTCAATTGCTACTAAATTTGTTATACCAAACAATCCTAAAAAGTCATTAAACAAATGGACAAAAACATTAGAAAAGGCATAATAACCTACTAATGAGAAAAGGAAGAAATTGAAAAACATATAAAAAGCATCTAACCAAAAATCTTTTCTAATTTTTGGCTGATCTTTTCTCCACGGCATAGTTAATTCTAAGGCAAAAAAGAAAAGTGATATACCAATTAACCAATATAAATAATTGCCCCAATGTGGATTTAAAACCTCATTTCCCACATAGCGAGCATAGTCCTTAAAGGAGGTGATGAAAATATCAATGTATTCCATTTCTCTGATTTTGAATCTTTAACAAAGATAGGGCTAAAGGTGTTCAGAACACTGTAACTGATGTTACATTCAAAAAATTCGTTAAAGAAAAAAAACTCCAAAAGGGGGCTCTACTATTCCCTGATTTCCTCGCTAAAATTAAAATAGTGTATTTGATTCTTATATGGCATCCTAGATAGCAGAATTAAGTATTAAACTGCCAATTTTTGTATTTCAATACTAGCTTAATCATTCATACTTTTTCCATTGATGAAAAAGTATGTCAGCCAGAGGCTGACCAGCTATTGGCTGGCAAAAAATCTAGGTAAAATGATGCTACTTCCCGCAAATGCCAACGCTGTCCCGCCATTTTACCCTCCAGCCCGCTTTTTCGCTTAAGGCGAAAGTGGGGGAGTTAGCCATTAATGAACTCATCAAATGAGTTCGGTCCTTTTATGCCTCTATTTAAATCATGCTTATCTTTTTTCTAGATAAACTTTAATTATATTTTCTTTTAAGACCATGGTATCCCATCGAGAAAAGGAGATGAAGGAAGAAAATATTTAACCTCCGTTCTAATAATAAGCTTAAAATGAAAAAGCCTCCAAAAGGAGGCTCTGACATTTATAATGGAATATTTCCGTGTTTTTTCTTTGGTAGTTTGTCCACCTTATTTTCCAACATTGAAAATGCTTTGATTAACTTTTTCCTTGTGTTAGAAGGAAGGATCACTTCATCTATATATCCTCTATGAGCAGCTCTATATGGATTAGCAAACTTTTCGGTATACTCTTCCACTTTCTCAGCTAACTTCGCTTCCTTATCGTCTGCAGCGGCAATTTCCTTACGGAAAATAATTTCTGCTGCTCCTTTAGCTCCCATCACAGCGATTTCTGCAGTCGGCCAAGCATAATTCATGTCAGCACCTATGTGTTTAGAATTCATTACATCATAAGCACCACCATAAGCTTTTCTAGTAATCACCGTTACTCTTGGAACCGTAGCTTCACTAAATGCATAAAGCAGCTTGGCTCCATTAGAAATGATTCCGTTCCATTCTTGGTCAGTGCCAGGAAGGAATCCAGGAACATCTTCAAAAACCAATAGTGGGATATTAAAACTATCGCAGAAACGCACAAAACGAGCCGCTTTTTTACTGGCATCATTATCCAAAACCCCTGCTAAAGAAGCCGGTTGATTTCCAACAATTCCAATACTTCTACCTGCTAAATGAGCAAATCCAACTACTATATTTTCCGCATAGTTTTTATGCACTTCAAAGAAACTATTATCATCCACAGTTCCCTCTATTACCTCACGCATATCATAAGGCTGATTTGGATTATCAGGAATGATATCATTTAATACTCCCCTACTTTCATCATCTTTCAATTCATAAGGAACAGAAGGCACAGGATCTTCACAGTTCTGAGGTACGTAACTCAACAATCGCTTAATATTATTGATACACTCTAATTCATTTGCACATGAGAAATGCGTAACACCACTTTTAGTGCTGTGCGTACTAGCACCTCCTAATTCTTCAGAAGTTACATTTTCTTGCGTTACTGTTTTCACTACGTTTGGTCCAGTTACAAACATATAACTGGTATTTTCCACCATCATGATGAAATCTGTCATGGCTGGTGAATATACTGCTCCTCCAGCACAAGGCCCCATTACTGCTGAGATTTGAGGCACAACACCTGAAGCTCTTACGTTTCTATAAAAAATGTCGGCATAACCACCCAATGAAACTACACCCTCTTGAATTCTGGCTCCACCTGAATCATTTAATCCGATTACGGGCGCTCCATTCTTCATAGCCATATCCATTATTTTTACAATTTTCTCAGCATGAGTTTCCGATAAGGAACCTCCAAATACTGTGAAATCTTGAGAAAACACGTATGTCAATCTACCTGAAACAGTTCCGTAACCTGTTACTACTCCATCTCCAGGGTAATGCTGATTTTCAAGCCCAAAATCTTTACAACGGTGCATTACAAATTTACCAATCTCCTCAAATGAACCTTCATCCATCAAAAGGTCAATTCTTTCCCTGGCGGTTAGTTTACCTTTTTTATGTTGGGCCTCAATTCTATCTTCCCCTCCCCCTTTTAGGGCTGATTCATTCTTCTGAGCTAATAATTCGTTTTTTCCTTTATTGGTCGGTTTTGTATAAAGAGGTTTTTCCATATCGTTTTTTCCTATATTAAAATCATTCAAAGATAGAACAGGTAAGATGAAAAACGAATTTTTTATAGGCAAACTATACTTACTTCGTATCTAAATCCTGTTTAAATAATTACAAATAAAAAGGCTACCCAATTTGGATAGCCTTCATTCTATGAAAATTTAATACAAATTATTTGTCTAAATTATTCAAATCAACAATTTGAACTTCAACTCTTCTGTTTTCAGCTGCATCTTTAGTGTCTGCTCTGGTTGAACCGTATCCTTTTGCAATGATTCTTCTTCTAACTATTCCTTTATAGTTAAAAAAGTTTACCACCTCTATGGCTCTTTTGTTAGATAACTTTCTATTAAATTCAGGATCTCCTTCAGCTGAAGCATAACCTGAAATTTGAATTCCTAATTGCTCATTATCTTTAATATGCTGATAGATTTCTTGCAATTGCTCATTGTATTTGTCATCAAATTCAGAAGCACCCACATCATAATAAATTTTATAAACAGGCTCTAAAAGTGATTTATCATAATTAGCTTTTGGCTGTTGAGCTTTTTCCTTCTTTTGTCTCTCAGCCTCCTCGGTTACATACATAGTCGGCAAGGAATAAATGGTCTCTCCTTCTACAACTCTACTCTTTAATGTAGTAGTATCGCTTTCGTCATAATAATAGGTTCTGCTAGCAATTTCCATTTCATCCTCATTCTCACTAAAATCAACATCATCAATTGGATTTACTTTATACATCAAGTCCATCATGTAATTGAAAGCCGCAGTATCTTCAGCTGCTATAATGGCATCCATCATTTCATAAACATCCAAGCTATCTCCTTGTACTAACATCGCCTCATTGGCTTGTCTCGGTGAGTATGAATCGCTTTGCTTAGTATCATAAAAAGCATTGTTGACAGAAACTTCTTGTCCAACCACTACATCAAATTGCTTAATCAATTTCAAATTAATCTTTTGATAAAGCTCATAAAAATAGGTTTGGTTAGGAACATTAATATTTAAAGTATAGGGCAAGTATCCTTCTGATTCAATTATCAAATCATAATTTTTTCCTGGAGGAAGAATAATCAAATAATTACCTGTTTTCGGATCTGGATCATATACATAATCCACTTTTGTATTATTTTCATTATCCACTAATTTAATTTTAGTAGGAACAGGCTGCTCATCTTCACCTGCCGTAATTTTTCCCTTCAACATCGTTAGTGGAATATTAGCATATTTCTCAGGCATATCGAAAATGTAGATATCCTGTCCACCATAACCACCTTCTCTATCAGATGAAAAATACCCTTTACTTCCATCTGCTGACAAAGTGAAATAATTATCATTTAGAGGTGTATTGATTGGATATCCCAAGTTTTCGGGACTAGTCCATTTACCCCCCATTAAATTGGCTTTGAAAATATCTCTACCTCCCATTGATTTATCTCCATTGGAAGTAAAGTATAATGTTTTCATATCCGGATGAATAAAAGGTGCATCCTCATCATATTTTGAATTAACTTCTGGGCCAAGGTTTTTGATATTTCCCCAAGTATCATTCGCTAATTTTTCAGCTACCCAAATATCCATTCCTCCTAGTCCACCTGGACGATTACTAGCAAAATAAATTTTCTTGCCATCCGGAGTGATAGAAGCAGTACTTTCTAAATCTCTTGAATTTAATCCTTCAATAGCAGATGGTTGGCTCCAGCCTTGACCATCTTTCTTCATCATATATAAATTCCCTTTATTACCAGATCCGATGAATACAAGCATCTGTTGACCATCAGGAGAAATACCAGCAGTACCTACATTTTCATCTGTTCTAATTTCGATTTTTGAGGGCTCACCCCAATCGCCTGAACTTTTATAAGTTATATAAACCTCCTCAGAAGCTCTTCCTGTTCTAGAATCCGGCCTTAAAGAAGTAAAAGCCATTACAGATTGATCAGCTGAAACCACTGGATTATACTCTGTAAACTCAGAATTAATAGGAGGCGCCATTCTTTGAATATTAATGTCTTTTTTCTGGCTTAGTAAACGTTTAGCATTTTCGCTTTTAGTCATTTCTAATTCAACTTCCGCTTTTAATTTAGCATCATTTGAACCTAAAATTCTCAAATACTGATCATAGTATTGAGTAGCTTTTTCAAGCTTTAGACTTTTATGGAATGCCTGAGCCATGTAGTAATAAACTTCATCTGGGATTCCTTTAAAATTATCTAAGCTTTCAAGATTTTCAAATATAGCTGAAGCTTTCAATTGATCCGTTGCATTGGGCATTTTAAGGTAAGAAACCCCCAACATATAATTCACATAGGGCTCATTTGCTCCGAGCTCTACGGCTTCCGAAAGTGATTTTACTGCACCTTCATAGTTTTGGATTTTGAAAAGATTTTCACCTCTATAGATTAAGTCATCTATTTTATTCTGTTGAGCATAAACCATTGATGAGATGAGCATGCAGAATAAAAAAACAAGTGATTTTTTCATGATAATATGGCTTTTATATAATTTTAAATTCATAGTTAATAGTAGTTCCTAAAATAAACGCAGATATACTTCTCTTGTTTATTCAATAGAAATATAACCATTTAAAGTGGTATTGGTACTATTAAAGCATAAAGATAAATTTTTTCTTTAAAAAACAGGCAATCTTTACTTGTGCTTATCGATAGCTTGTAATCTTTGCAACAAAGGCGGATGTGAGTAATGAAAGATCACATACAGTTTATGAGGCTTTAAATTACTTAAACTATCAATAGAAAGCTTTTTAAGAGCATTTTGAAGTTCTTCACCGTTGTAAGTATTTGCCGCAAATTTATCCGCTTGGAATTCATGTTTTCGACTAATGAAGTTTGAGAACAAAGATAAAAGCATACTAATTGGCGTATAAATTATCCCAAAAGCAATAAAATTAACCGGAAAACTCAATTGTTCAGCGCCTAATGCCTGACTTAGATAAGGATTAAAAATCATATAGGACATAATGAGTAACATTACTCCTGTTTGTAGAACAGCACTTACCAAACCAGAAATTGTGTGTTTTTTCTTATAATGACCTACTTCATGTGCTAAAATGGCTACTAGTTCCTCATCAGTATGTTTATCCAGAAGTGTATCAAACAATACGATCTTTTTCCGTTTTCCAAAGCCTGAAAAAAATGCATTGGCTTTAGAAGAACGTTTTGAACCATCCATGATATAAATATTTTCAATCGGAAAATTTACAGATTTTCCATAACTCATAATTTTCTCTCTCAATGATCCATCTTCAAGTGGTGTCAATTTATTAAAAAGTGGCAATATCCAGCTTGTATAGAAAAAATTAGCTCCTACCATGAATAATACAATAACCAACCAGAAAATCCACCAGAAAGATTGACCAAGCCACAAAATTAATAGGACTAATACACTTAGTAATATCCCTCCAACAATAGCGGTTAATAAATAGGACTTTAATTTATCCTTCCAAAACAAAGCGAGGGTCAGTTTATTAAAACCAAATTTCTCTTCAATATTGAATGCAGCATACCATTGCCATGGAATATTCCATATATCATTGATGATATAAACTATTCCAAAAAATGCCAGGGTTTGGGTAATCACCGAGTCGAAATAAATACGAGTCCAGGAATCTAATTCTCCCAAAATACCAAAGTACAATACCAGAAACATTATAATAACACTAGAAAAACCACTCAAAAGGCCAAACTTAGTATTCGTTCTCTGATACTTTATTGCTTTTTGGTATTTTTCCTCTTCATAAATATCTTTTAAATCTTCCGGAAGTTTAGCACTAGATTTTTTGAGATTTAAAACATCTATAATAGTATTGATGGCATAATCGACCACCACAATCAAAATAATGATCGTAAATAATTGATCTACAGTAAAAATCATTTCTGAGTTTAAAATTTAGGACAAGGTATTCTTAATTTGTCTGCTGGTGGTCTACGAGGATCGGTAAGGGATAGGACATAAGAAATAGAGATTTCATGCGCTCCTCCACTACGAATTCCAAGATCAGATAAGGTATAATCAAAGCTATAACCTACAGATATTTTCTCATAAGCATACCCTAAAAGGGCTACTAATGATTCTGAGGATGAAAAACCATTAGGCGTTTGAAATGGAATTCCTCTATACCATAAACCTACCACCATTGGTTCTAAGGTGCTGTAAATTCCTAAATCAAGTTGTTGGAAACCACCTTGCATTTTATATTGAGCGGTAGGTGTAATACTTCTTTCATCACCGCTTCTAGTAAAGCCTTTCTTATAGCCTGTTTTTAGAGGGATTCTATAGCCTGCATGAAACGAATGCTTCATTGGTAATTTGCTTTCATCTCCCAATATGGATTGATTTGGTTGATTTAAATGGAAAACTGAATAGCCAAACCAATAATTCTCTGAATAAAGTACTCCACCAAATGATAAATCAAAAAAGGTTTTACTTTCCCCAGTTGAGATTTCACCCGTTGGATTTTCGAATGATTGCGTTTCCGGATCCCATTGATCTCCAAAAGTTAAATTACTGAAATTAAGATTTCGATTAAAAACGGCTGCTTGCACCCCAGGTCTAAATGTTAAATTCTCACTTAAACGCAGTTGATATGCATATTGAGCCCCAACAGATGTAGACCTTAAACCCGCTATTCCTTCTTCATCTCTGGAAATAATCAAGCCCACTCCACTTGAAATCATATCGAAATAATGATCAAAATAGGCTGAATAAGTTGTGAAATTAGCATTAATACTAGGCCATTGGTTTCGATAGTTTATTCCTGCCCTACTCATTTGCGTATTTCCTGCAAAAGCTGGATTTAAATACAATGGAGCTGCATAAAATTGAGAGAATTGAGGGTCTTGCGCTTTTGCTTCATTGAATGAAGAAAAAAACAAAACCAACATTACCATTACAAGAAGTTTTTGACTATTAATTAGTTTAACCACAACACAAATTAAATTCAAATTTATCGAAAGATATGAAATAAGTCAGAAAGAGGGATATTCACAATAAATATTTTATAAATTTCTTCTAAAAAATTGAAAAACAGTAAATTATTCCCGTCTTTAATCTATTTATTTTTAAATTTCGGTTTATATTATGTAAACGCAACTTATTCGTAAATCATATATTTTCTATTAAAGAAAATTAATCTATATCATTTTACGTTAAAGTTAAACTATTGACAACACACAATTGTATGAGCAATCAATTATTTAGGGGTTTAATCCTTCTTTTAACCATTTTAGCCAGCAATACTCAGGCTCAGGATTTTTCTGAATCTTTTTGGTATTTCGGAAATAATAGTGCCGCTATTCAATTTGATAAAAATGCGGATAGAAGTGCTAACCTAATAGAAAATCAGGCTATACCTTTTGGAAGTGGTGGTGCTGCAGTGGCCGCCAACGGTGTAGATGGACAGCTTCTTTTTTATACTGACGGTGAAAATGTATACGGTAAAAACCATCAAATATTACCTGGTGGCACTGGAATTGGCGGGAATAGCACTCTAAGATATCCTGCTGCAATAATCCCCTCATTAAACCCTAATGACAATATTTATTATATATACATCATTAATGCAGCTAACGAACTACAGTTTCTTAACGTAAATATGGCGCAGGGCGATTTTGGAGAAGTAACCTCATCTGCTCAGGGAACAGGATTTTCCAACTTATCAGATTATATCAACTCATTTAAACTTGGTGAAAGCTATTTCCTGGTTTTTCAGGAAAATAACACTTTAGAATTAGCCCAGATTCAAAATAATGGTTCATTAACAAGTATCGCTTCTCATGATTTTTCTATTGATTATGAACTCAATAATTTATCGGTAAGAAATCAAATGAGTAATACCCTATCTTTAGCTTTAAGCTCTGCTAATGTAAATGGGAGCCCAAAAAATATTATTTTATTAGAATTAAATTTAACAGATACTAACAACCCTATTTTTCAGAATGAAAATATTTTAAACAATACGGGTGCTGTAAATCAAGTCATTACCGATTTGGAATGGTCTATTGGAGGAAGAAATTTATATTATAGTAGAAACAACACCAACACATCCGAAAGCCGATTAATACAACTGAATCTGGATAGTGCCACTTCTGAAAATGTATTGGACAGAACTGTAACGAATATTAATGCCTTACAGAATGGTCCCGATGGAAACCTATATTTCTTATATAATAATGGAGCCGAGGAATTTCTAAGCAGCATTTCTATGACGGATTCAATTCCTGATTCTTTAAATATTCAATGGGATTTATTCAACATGCAGTCTTTTGGAAATGCAGGAAATTTCCCGACAATTGCCCCCCCAGCCCTTATTGATGGTGATATATCATTTGATTGGTATACCACAACCCTTAATCAATCTATTTGCCAAAACAACCCCGTTTCATTTTTTGCCGACTACAGTGATTTGGAAGACATTACTACTTTGGATTGGGATTTTGGAAATGGGCAAACTTCTGATGCTATTAGTCCTAACATAATATATGAGGAAGCAGGAAGCTACAATGTGATTTTGAGAGTCAACGCAGGCGGTAATTTCTTCATCGATTCTACTTTAGTAACGGTAGAGCAATTCGATTCAGAAGTACAACTTCAAGATTCTACAGTATGTGAGTTACCTCTAGAAAATTATGGTCCTACTTTAGGTGATGGATCTGATCCAGACCAGGTAGTATGGATTAATCCCGATCCTGAAAAATTTACAGATAATGGTGATGGGACAGCAACCTTTCTTCAGTCTGGAGTTTATTCCGCTGCCGTTACGGTTGGAAATTGTACGGTAACAGCCAGTTTTGAATTAACCCTATTCGAAGAAGAAAAACAAAAAGCTAATTTTTGGTATTTTGGAGATGGTGCCGGAATAGATTTCAATAATGAAGGAGGTCCTGTTGCGGTCACTGATGGAAATATAGAAGCTCAAGAAGGTTGTACAACTGTTTCTGATGATAATGGTGATTTACTATTTTATACAAATGGTGATGTGATTTGGGATTCGGAACATAACGTGATGGCAAATGGAACGGACTTAGGTGGCGATCCGGATGCTTCTCAGGGAGTAATTGCAGTAGCTCATGGAAGTGATCCTTCTTTATACTACTTATTCCTGAATCAAGATGTAAGTTCAGATACGAGTAATTTCTCCTATGCTTTAATAGATTTAAAATTGAATGAGGGCTTAGGAGATGTTGTTTTGAAAAACAGAAAAATATATAGTAGAAGTACTGAAAAAGTAGCTGCACAAGGTAACGAAAACACAAATGTTTTAACTCATGAATTAGGCAGTAATAGTTATAGGTTATATCCTGTAAACGATCAGGGAATTAATGCTGCAGAATACATATCTCAAGGAAGTGATTATTTCTCGAACTCCTCAGCAACTGGATATTTAAAATATGCTGCCGGTGGTGATAAAGTCGCTCAGGCTTATAATTCAGGAGGAGCTTTTATTGATTTCCTAAGAAGAGACAGCCTTGATAATTGGGAAGAAGCTTTATTAGATGTCAATTTTGGTGGAGAAGTTTATGGAATAGAATTTTCACCAAGTGCTGACTTACTTTATGCCACTATCAATAATGGAGCTAATTCAGTTTTACTTCAAATCCCTGTAAATGATGATTATACTATAGAAGAGATTGAAAATCCTGATAGTGTAACCATTGCAGATTTGAGTTTTGAAGCAGGAGCAATTCAAACAGGGCCAAATGGACAACTCTATATTGCAGCAAACAATAGTCCCGATGTTTATACTATAGGATCGCCAGATCAAAGATTTGCCCCTAATAATGGAAGTAATTTGGCTAGTAGTCTCCAGCCGTTCAATTTAGCGGGGAGAAATAGCCGTCTGGGGTTGCCGAATTTTGTTCAAAACCTTTCAACTCCACAACAAGAACCTAGCATAAATGTTGCTGCCAATTGTAGTTCAGAACCTATTATTTTAGGAGCCACAGGTAAAACAAATTTTGATCAGTTTAATTGGACCATTACTCCAGCAGACAGCAGTACAAGTGTTTATACTTCCAATAATCAAAATGACACATTAGATATAGACCTAGAGCCAGGAGTATACGAAGCAGCACTCCGAATTACCAATGAATGTGGTTTTGATGTATTATTAGTGGAGAATTTTGAAATCTTCCCAAGTCCAGATGTTAGCAATGTAATTAACCAAAGAAACTTTTGCGGAAACACTCTTACTTTGGGTGAAGACATAGTGGATGAAGCCGGACACAGCTATTTATGGAATACTGGAGAAACAACACAAACCATTGAAATAACTGAAACTGGAATTTACAACGTGACTATAACCAGTGCAAATGGCTGTGTGTCTACTGCTGAAATATTTGTAGGTCCTCCTTATGAAGCTGATTTAGGAGGAGACAGATCAATTTGCCAGGATGAAAGTTTAAGACTAAATGCAAGTGGTAATGCCAATGAATATCGTTGGTTTGTGGATGATGTTCAACAAACTGCTAATGGACAAAACTTTAATATGGATACTAGTACACCAGGAACATTTCTAATAAGAGTAGAAATTCCAGATCCATTAGATCCTAATTGTTTTGCAGAAGATGAAATAGAAGTGAGCGTGAATGAAAATCCGGTTATTTCTACCAATATAGTGAATGCCCCAACTTGTGGAATGGATAATGGATCTATAGAAATTACTAACTCATCTGGTGGTTCAGGAGATTTAACAATCACATGGTCTGGTCCTACGGCAGTTCCAGATAATCAAACAACAGGCAGTAACTTGGCAGCGGGTACGTATAATATTACTGCAACTGACAATTTATCGGGCTGTAGTACAGTTGAAACTGTTTCCTTAACAAATACCGATTTCTCAGTTGAAGTAGATCAAATAACAACAGATTGCGCCCCAAATAGCCAATCAATTGAAGTGAGATTAATTGGAAATCCAGGACCTTTAGCACCTGCTTTTAATTGGGAAATAATCGATCAAAATAGTAATATAATTGATAACGGCACTGCTACTTCAACTCCGTTTAATGTAATTAATTTAAGTGAGGGTTCCTATAGCATAGAGGTAACAGATAATAATGGTTGTTTAGGAACAATACCTTTTGATATCACTTTACCGGATTCTGTAGATTTTAATCCAGATGATAATGTATTCGGTTGTGGAAATAGTTATGACTTACAAGCCTATTTAGAAGGATTAAACCCTAATGCTACTTTCGATTTTACAACAGAACCAACTGACCGCAACAATGTTGGAGCAGGTGATTATACTATAACAGCTAATGAAGGAACATTATGTCCATCTACAACAACAATCACTGTACAATTAAGCCCACAAGCTAATATATTGGAAATCGAAAATATTGTAGACTGTGATGGGGGAAATCAACTTACAGCAGTTTTAGATGGGCAAAACCCTGATGATTACACTTTCAACTGGAGCAATGGAGCTCAAGGACAGAGTATAAATGTAAATCAAGCAGGCACATATTCTGTCACTGTAAGTCCTAGAGGTAATATAAGTTGTGCAACAGAACTGTCTGTTAATGTTGATAATATTTATACAGCTGTAGAAACGAGTTTAGTCACTGAAACGAATTGTGAGGACGGTACAGTTTTACTAATCGGTACCATTAGCGGTGGAAGTGGAGACTTTAATTATTCCATGACAAATGCACAAGGAACCAATATTCAATCTGTTGATCCAGCAACCAATATTTTAGAATGGAACATTACTGAAAGTAGCACTTATACATTTACAGTAAATGATAATGGACCTGGTGGTTGCGATCCAGTTGTAATTAACCGTGATATTACGGTGCAAGAAGTGTTTCAACCGCAAATTCAAAGCACTTATTTCATTTGCCCTACAGGAGTAGAAACAGAAAGAACTGTTACTTTAGATCCTGGTTCTTTCGGAACTTATACTTGGACGCTACCTAATGGAAGCACTTCAAATAGTAGAACTGTAATTGCAAACGAGCCTGGTGAGTATAGAGTGGTATTGACTGCATCTGGTTGTGAATTTGATATTAAAACAACTGTTTTAGAGGATTGTCAACCTAAAGTATTTGCTCCTGACGCCATTAAACCAAATAGTTCTATTGCTCAAAACAGAGTTTTCAGTGTGTTTGCTAATGAATATGTTGGAGATTTTCAAATAATCATCTTCAATAGATGGGGAACTATTGTTTACGAATCAAATGACAAAAACTTTGAATGGGATGCTACCGACTTAGGCGGAGTAGCCGTTCCACCAGGATTATATGCCTATATCATCAACTTTAGAAGTACAGATGCAAACGGCAGAACTTATGAACAAAGGGGTGGAGTACATGTAGTCAGGTAAATTCCTGACTACTTTATTTTTTCTAGGAATGACTTAGGAATCGAAGCGATTTTCCTCTTTTCATAATCGAAGAAAACAACGCCAGTCTTACCTAAAGCTGCTAAACTACCATCGGATTTCATAAATTTATATACAAAATCACAACCGTATTTATTAATATCTTTAATACCGATAGCTATTTCAATGTCTTCATGAGCAAAAACTTCTGCCTTATATGTTATTGCAGCATCTGTTTGAATATTACCTAAGCCTTCAAAATTCAATTCATTTTCATAGCCCAAAGATTTAAAAAATTGAACCCTAGCATCGTGCATGAATGCAAATATCCTGTCATTGCCAACATGTCCTCCATAATTTAGATCTGTAATTCTGGTCCTAATATTCGCTTTAAAAATATATTGATCAGGTTCTTCGATTTTTACTCTACTCATTGTTTTTCTTTTTGATTAGCCCTCATTTTCGATATCAATTCTTTTGATCTTGCTGAATTGAACCTTATTAAAACTTTACTAATTGCTCTTTCAATCGGTGTTATGGACAAAGCCAACACAACATTAATCGCAAAAGTATAAACTGGGGAATCATCTACATAGCCTTCTAAATTATTCTCTAAAATAGTAGCTAAAAATTCTAGAAATAGAATTAAGGTTAAGAAAGTAAAAGTTTTTGTTAAATAAGAGCTTTGACTGGAAGTATTTAATTTAATAGATATTAAAATTAATATGCTAAAGAAAGCAATTTCCAACATATAAAACCACCAAGTTTGCCAATAAGGCGGCAATACTTCAAATTGAAAATCGAAATTTCTAATGTCATCATTTAAGAATGTTTTAGCTCTAAGTTCCAATACATATTTACCAGTTGGAATATAAGGAAAATCAATTTCACGAATTGAAGACCAACTAGACCAATCATCCATCAATCCTTTAACATAATATTGATAGACCACATCATCTTTAAATAAGTATTCAGGTGTGCTTAAAACAACTTTTAAATTATTTTGACCATGTTCCATTTTGATAACTTCCGTATCCAACACCCATTCATTTTCAACCATTACACCTTCTATGAAAGTTTTAGGCAATGGATATTCTTTTTCAAAATGATATTTCCATCTTGAAATTCGTTCGTTTGTTACCAAATAAACTATAGAGTCAGCTTGGTTAAATATACTTTTAACTGATGGCACAATATGCAACCAATCCTTTAATTGTGTTGGGATTTCTTTTTGCAATGCAGACCACTCATCTTCAGCATTCAATAACCATATATCCTCGTTTTGATCTTTCAAAAAATATTTAATAGGTTTATCAAATAGGCTATCAATCTTTAAATTATTGGAAGCTTTATCCAATACCAATATACCATCGGTCCTCAATAGCTTTAAATTGCTATTTTCATAGAACAATAACATTTCTTCTGAAAAACTATTATTAATATTGAGCTTTTTAAAAATTTGTAAACCTGCATTTTCAATATCATATATCACCAAGATATTTTCCCCGATTGCAGATAATTGATCATCATGGATCATGATGTCATGAAAATAATTATCCGAATGTTTTTGCAAGGAAAAATCATTATTACTCAAATCAATACTAAACAATCCATCAATATTGCTCAACCATAAGAGTTGCTTTTCAGAATGATAAAGCATTTTCTTAACAATTCTTAAATTTGATATCTTTATTGTTTCATCTCTTTTGACTAAATAAAGTCCAGTATTGCTTCTTGCTATTATCCCACCCTCTACTTTTATGATAGATTCAACATGGGGAGTAACAGCTTTGACTTTTTGGTATTCAAATTTTATAGATTTCAAACGAGAAATATCAATGATCTTTACAACAGATTTGTATTTTGGCTTTATATCATTCGATTTCCCCCGTTTTGGTTTTGATTGATTTTGATTTGCATTTTGTATGGAATCCTTTAATTCTTGCTCCTTTTTATCTAATTTTTCTCTCAATGCTCTAAAACGAATTCCATCATTGCGATAAATCTTACGGTATTTTTTAAGCTCTTCCTCTATAAATGCTTGTTCTTCTGAATTATCAGTTGAACTAAATAAATTTTGAAAGAAACCATTATCTTCTTCTTCACTTTCTAGATTAGGTTTGTTAGGCTGACTAATTCTGACCTTTTGGATCATCTTTTTCTGTAAAGTTTCATAATCTTTCACTTCATTCAGAAAGTATAAACCTTCAGTAGTCCCTACCCATAAAGTATCACCACTTAAGGCAATGGTTTCTGGTAAACCTTCCAAGCCAGGATAGAATTGAAAATCTTTTAATGGAATATCTAAAGCTGCTCTTGATAAGCCATAAGGATGAGCAAGCCACAATCCTTTTTGTCGATCCATAGTGATGGCATTCACCTCATTTGTCGGAAGACCGTTATAATTTTGAATAGTGGAAACTATATCTCCCGATTTTTCATCCACTATAACCACTCCCCCAATTAAAGTTGAGATGATGATTTTCCCATCCAAATTTTTTCCAGATATAGGATAGTTTTCTCTTAAATATTCATTCAAAGTGGAAGAATAAGGGGTGAATTCTTTACCATCAAAAGAATAAAAATCTCCATTATCGTAAGAAAAGTATAATTGCTCTGATCCCTTTATTGAAAAAACGAAATCGGTATTTTTAGGAGCGAAAAGATTTAAATCAACCCATGTATTCTCCACGTTTTCAACCAAATAATTATCCTCAAAAGCATATAATTTCTCGTTAAAAACAAAAATATCTTTAAAACCTAGGTTAGATTCAAAAGTTTCTAGTTTCTTAAAATCCTTGCTAAATACTGTGATTTTTTCATTTGCCAATAAATAATATTGATCTTCATAAGTAATTAAATCAACTATCGGAGAAAGTAATGGTGTCTTATAAAGAAGTTTCAGCTTATTACTGTGAAATTGATCTTCTGTTAATTCATAAATCCCATCTTTAGCTAAAAGTATATCCTTATTATCAACTTTTAAGAATTTAATTGGGCTACTATTGACCCTTACTTTTACCCAATTATTTCCATCAAATTGTAAAATCCCTTTTTTATAAGCTACTAATAATCTGCCTTGATTATCAATATCCATATCTTGAAAAAGATAGTCTTGAGGAGGCAGAGGCACTTTATAATGATTTAGGACTACATCCCCATTTTGAGCCATCAGAAATTGGCTTAGCAATATTAAAAATAAAAAGGGGTGGAAAAACTTCATCTGATGACGTAAATATTTATGGATAAAATTAAAATCATTATAAAGGTATTGAAATAATTCAACTTAAAGGACATACAAACGTCCCAATTTCAACAGCCTCTTTCTCTGATGAAGAAAGAGGGCTTACTTAAAAACAGGTTATATAATAAAAATGAATTCCACATCTTTTTTGGCAATGATTATTGAATAAAATTTTTTCAGCAAGTGCAAGCATTTTTGAAGTAAAAGCCAATTTTGATTTCTAGTGCTCTAGCCTCAAGCACCTCATCTACTTCCCGGGTTAAAGCCTGCCTGCCGGCAGGCAGGCTCGAAGTATTACAATACGCCTTCACTTAGCCCGATTGTATAACTTGTCCCGTATTTATCGGGATGAGGCACTCGAGACTTTTTAAGCAAGCCCTAAAAGCCTAATGAACACTTCTATCAGCTTGATTTCGTTAAAAAAGTGAAAGAATGTCTTCTATGAAATCCACTTAAATTGAAAAATAGTGACAAATAGTCTTGAATTAATGAAGTTTTAATTTGAAATAAGTCAAAAAGACAGTTTACCCAACTTGGTCAAAGAATTGTTAATCAATCAATGTAGAAATCAAAAACTTACAAAAATGAACCTAAATGAATATACCATAAAATCTCAGGAAGCGATTCAAAAAGCTGCCGAGATAGCGCTGGGAAATGGGCAACAAGCCATTGAAACAGGGCATTTATTGAAAGCCATTCAGCAGACGGATGAGAACGTACTTTCTTTTGTCAATAAAAAGCTCAATGTTAATAAGGCTCAATTAGAAACTAAATTGAATGAATTAGTAGAGAGTTATCCGAAAGTGAGCGGGGCACAGCCTTATTTATCAAACGATGCTCATAAGGCGATGACGGAAGCTAAAAAATTCTTGAAAGAATTTAAGGATGATTATGTTGCCATTGAGCATTTAATTTTAGGAATTTTAAAAACTGGAGATAAGACCTCTACCCTATTAAAAGATGCTGGATATGCCGAAAAAGATTTAATTAAAGCTATTAAAGAATTGAGAGGCGGAGATTCCGTGAAGGACCAAAATGCAGAATCGAAATACCGTTCTTTGGAGCGATATAGCATTAACTTAAACGAGCAAGCCAAAGCGGGGAAAATTGATCCTGTTATCGGAAGAGATGAGGAAATTAGAAGGGTTCTGCAAATCCTATCCAGAAGGACTAAAAACAATCCAATCCTTTTAGGAGAGCCTGGAGTTGGTAAAACCGCCATAGTGGAAGGAATGGCTCAAAGAATTGTGGATGGCGATGTACCTGAAAATCTGAAAGAGAAAATCTTGATTTCTTTGGATATGGGTCTATTGGTTGCCGGAGCAAAATATAAAGGAGAATTTGAAGAAAGATTAAAATCTGTCATCAAAGAAGTGACTGATTCGGATGGACAAATCATCTTATTCATTGATGAGATTCACACCTTAGTTGGAGCTGGTGGTGGAGAAGGCGCAATGGATGCTGCTAACTTATTGAAACCAGCATTAGCTAGAGGAGAATTGCATGCAATTGGTGCCACAACTTTAAAAGAATATCAGAAACATATTGAAAAAGACAAAGCACTAGAAAGAAGATTCCAGGCTGTTGTGGTGGATGAGCCTTCTCAGGAAGATGCTATTTCCATCCTAAGAGGAATTAAAGATAAATATGAGGTGCACCATGGTGTTCGTATAAAAGATGATGCTGTAATATCTGCAGTGGAATTATCAAGCCGCTATATCTCAGATAGATTCTTGCCCGATAAAGCTATTGATTTAATGGATGAAGCTGCTTCCAAAATGAGAATTGAAATAGATTCCTTGCCGGAAGAACTCGATGAGCTAAACCGAAGAATCATGCAATTGGAAATTGAGCGTGAGGCGATGAGGCGAGAAAAAAATAAAGACAAGGAAAACTTGATCAATAAGGAGTTAGCTGATCTGAATGAAAAAAGACAGGATTTGAAAGCTAAATGGGAAGGTGAGAAAGAAGTTATCCAAGGAATTCAAAAACAAAAAGAGCATATTGACAAACTAAAACTAGAAGCCGAGCAAGCTGAACGTTCTGGCGATTTTGGCAAAGTTGCGGAAATCCGATATGGTAAATTAACCGAAGCGGAGGCTAAATTGAACGACTTCCAAGTTAAAATGCGGGAAATGCAGGATTCCAGCCATACTTTGCTGAAAGAGGAAGTTGGAGCAGAAGAAATTGCAGATGTAGTGGCTCGTTGGACAGGTATTCCTGTTAGCAAAATGCTACAAAGTGATAGAGATAAATTATTACAACTTGAAAAAGAATTAGGTAAACGAGTAGCCGGACAAAGAGAAGCCATTGGTGCTTTATCGGATGCTGTAAGAAGAAGCCGTGCAGGATTGCAAGATCCACGAAAACCAATTGGCTCCTTTATTTTTATGGGGACAACCGGTGTGGGTAAAACTGAGCTTGCAAAAGCATTAGCTGAATATTTATTCAACGATGAAAATGCCATGGTCAGAATTGACATGTCTGAATATCAGGAAAGGCATTCTGTCAGCCGACTAGTTGGAGCGCCTCCAGGATATGTAGGGTATGATGAAGGCGGTCAGTTGACAGAAGCTGTTCGTAGGAAACCATATTCAGTTATTTTGCTGGATGAAATTGAAAAAGCGCATCCTGATACTTTTAATATTTTGCTGCAAGTATTGGATGACGGTCGATTGACTGATAACAAAGGGCGATTGGCTAATTTCAAAAACACCATCATCATCATGACGACCAATATTGGTTCAACATTAATTCAGGAACGATTAAGTCCTGAGAATTATGTGGGAGATGAATGGAAAAAGGCTGAAATAATGGATCAGACCCGAAATGAAGTGTATGAATTGCTGAAACGTTCAGTCAAGCCTGAATTCCTGAACAGAGTTGATGAAACCATCATGTTTGAACCACTGAATGAAGAAATTTTGAGACAAATTGTAAGCATTCAATGGAAAGAAATTCAACATCGCTTGAAAGAGAATGGAGTTCAGATAGATGCTACAAATGATGTACTCGACTATTTAGGAAGAGTAGGTTATGATCCTCAATTTGGTGCAAGACCATTGAAAAGAGTGATGCAGCGTACTATTTTAAATCAATTATCCAAACAAATTCTATCAGGTGAAATCAGTAATGACAGCACCGTTTTGGTAGAAATGGAAAATGATGAAATCGTTTTCAGAAATGTAGAAGACGTTGAAATAGAATAATTTTATATAATTATTGAAACTAAAAAAACCGTATGAGGAAATTCTTCATACGGTTTTTTTATGGCTTTTAAACACAATCCTAATTTCCCAAAATCTATACCTGGAAAATTTACAAGCATTATCTTAATAAAGTAATGCTTCCTGATTTTGCTATTCCAACATCATCACATCTGATCACATAATAATATACACCATCGGGTACAGGACTTCCATTTACTGTTCCTTCCCAATCATTATTATAAGGCTTAGATTCATAAATCTTATTTCCTTGTTGATCATATATTTCAACCCCACACTGTGAAAAATTTTCTATATTTTCTACCTCCCAGTATTGTGCAATAGCATCATTATTAGGAGAAAAGAATTTCATAGGCGTAAACCTATCTTCCATATTCGTATCTTCTACTGTTATGACAATTTCAGCACTTCCATAACAGCCATTTTCATCTTGACCTTCCACCCTAATTGTGGTAGTTGTTGAAGGAGCGTAGTTTATTTGATCATCTGTAAAACCTAAGGCTGTAGAATCTGCGGACCATACATAATCAATGAGGCCAAAAGCAGTTATGGACACAGTATCTCCAGCACTTATTGTAGTACTAGACGCATCTAAGGAAACATCAGGAATTGGAGATGTTTGAATGGATATTTGAGAAGATCCTTCACAGCCATTCTCGTCTACAACAGCAACTGAATAAGTTCCCCCTTCATTTACAGTAATTGTTGGGCTCGTTTCTCCAGTATCCCATGAATAAGATGCATAAGTATTTTCTAAGGATAGAACTGCACTATCTCCTTCACAAAGAGAACTATTTGAGGCGTTTAAAGCTAAATTTAATTCTCCATTTACAACAAACTGTTTTGATAGCTCTGATGAGCAGTTAGGGATGCCTTCGTAAGAAACTTCTAAAGTTACCACAAATGTTCCCACAGTATTATAGGTATGAGTTGGATTATTTTCTGATGAAACATTTCCATCACCAAAATCCCAGGTGTATTGAGCTAGTGATTCATCTGCTACTTCAGCATCGTTTGTAAAAGAAACCGGAATTCCGATACAAGCACTAGTAGGAAGATCATAATAAACCTGGGGGGCTTCTAAAAATGCAACCTCTAAAGTGTCAGAATAAATTTTAGGACAGAATGTGTTTACTTGATCTGTGATTTCCACATAGTAATTACCTGCAGTAGTTGGGTTATAAGTTGCAGAGGTTGCCCCCGAAATGGCTGATGTTCCTTTATACCATTGGAAGTTAAAACCACTCTCATTGGGGCTTACATTAAGTGTTACCGATTCACCTACACAATAGCTACCTTCACCTGATTGCTCAGCAAAAAAGTTGGGGGCTGAAACCACTTCAACTACAATGCTTTTGGTTTCAACAATACAAGATCCCGAATAAATATCCAGATAATAACGACCCGCTTTGTTTGCATTAAAATTGTTAATCTCTACACTTAAACCTTCTGCAGTATAATCTTGTGGACCACGCCATTTATATTCTGTTGCGCCAACATCAGATGAATTCAAATTGAGAGTACCTCCATTACAAATAGGGTCATTCGTGCTAATAGTAGCACTAGGCAATGCGCCTTCTGAAATTATGTTTACTTCTATTTCTTCAGATATTTCTTGGCAACTTCCTCCATCTGAAATTATAGAAACAGTATAACTTCCTGAAGCTGAAACATCATTCAATTCAATAAAATTTTCGGTACTCGTTTTTACTGGATTTCCGTCTTGGTACCACTCAAAAGTTAGCCCCTCTATATTTTGGGTTTCTAACCTTACGGGATTTCCTTCACAGGCATTGATGGGTCCTTCCGGTGTTATCACTGGAATTATACATTGATTATTCCTTAAAATAGAGATAAATGATGCTGTAACATTATTATTATCATCATCCACACTGGTAAACACAATATCTGGCTTACTGTCCCCATCAATATCACCAAGCTTTACATTTCTATTAATATATTCAACAGGCACATCTACTTTTGAAAAATTCAAGCCACCAGAGCCACCATTATTTAAAATATTGATGGTTTTATCAGTTCCAACAGTAGCCACCACAATATCCTTATTCCCATCACCATCCATATCTCCAAAATCCAAACCCCATGGTCTAATACCAGTCGATAAATTTTGAGCGGAACCAAATTGAGGTGTTTCTCCAATGCCAGTGGTTTCATTATTAAACACCGCAATAGCAGAGCTTAAAAATAATGTAGCTACAATATCTGGTTTATTATCTTGATTAAAATCTCCTACTTTTAAATTAATCAAAGTGCCTGGGGTATTAATATTATTAAAATCGCTAAAGGAAATGTTTCCAGGAGTACTTTGATTAGTCGCAATGAAAAATCCCCCCGAAGAAGATTGAAATTGATTGGTTACAATTTCAGGTTTACCATCACCATTTAAGTCTTCCACCTCTAAACCTGCGGTACTTACAGCATTGTCAACAGTGAGTTCAATAGGATCAGGATTAAAGGAAAGAACACCTCCTGAAGAAGTATTTTTAACAATAATAATTTTATTATCTCCTTGATCGGAAACTACTAAATCTGGTTTTCCATCAAGATCCAAATCTTTTATTACTACTCGCTTGGTGGAAGAACCCTCAAGAGAAATTGTTTGGGGTGAAAAACTCATGTTGCCTGGCGTACTATTATTATCTAAAATAATAAGCCTGTTGCCCTCATCTCTTTCAGAAAATACTACCTCAGGTTTTCCGTCTCCATTCAAGTCTCCAGCGGTAGTATTCAAACTCGCTCCTATACTAAGAGATATTTTTTCAAAACTTATGTTACCTGGAGTGCTTAGGTTTCTCAATATAGTCGCAGATTCTGATTTTGAATTTGCTCCTATGATATCATTTTTTCCATCCCCATCCAGGTCACTAATGGTAACATCATACAATCCACTTTGAGAGAAAACATCAATTTGTGCGTCTAAATCGGAACTTTCTATTCCTTGCTCTCCTCCATAGCTAAGCATAAAATGCTCACCACTATAAGAAAGACGAGAAGTTGAGTTAAAAACAGTTACATTATCATAAGTAGCTCCACTGGGTACCTCAGCCTCAATTAATTGATCGGTAACACTTAAAATGCTTCCTTCCATGCTGCCAAAAAACACCCTGTCAGCTCCTGATAAACCCACACCTTTAATATTAACGATCTGTCCTGAATATCCATTTTTAGGAGTAACAGATTCTATGAAAGTGCTTTGTCCAAAAACTTGATTAGCAAAAAAAACTAAGCAAAATAAGAGAAAATATTTAGGTGAGAATTTCTTCATATAGATACATAAAAGTATTTCAGTACCATTAATTTACGTCCACAACAATAACTTTAATATCTTTAAAGTTCAATAATTCTTCTGCTGCTTTTTTATCTTTATTAGCATCTCTTTTTGAGAAGGTTTCATAAATATATACATAATAAACTCCGTTTTTCTGATTATAGAAAATATCTGCAGTAATATCTTCGTCCTTTTTCAATTTTTTCACTAATCGATCTGCAGCATTAAAGTCTCTAAATTCTTTAACCACTACATAATATTTCTTTTGTTGCACTTGACCTTCTTCACCACCTAATTGTACATCTTGACTAGAGAACCTTGGTGCCTTTTCTTCCGTTCTTTCGAGCGTTTTTAATTTCGGTCTTTCCACGAGCTTTTTAAGCTTATCACCAATTGTAAATTTTAGTTGAATTTCGTGCGAACCGTTAGCTATGCCATTTACTAGTTTACTGGATGGTTCATATGCATAGCTAAAGGCTAGCTTTTTCATATTGAATCCTACAATCCCTGACATACCATAATTAAGTCTATAAGAACCCCCTATCCAGAAAAGTTCATTAAAATTAAGAGTACTTAGCAGCTCTATTCTTTGCCCTACTAATTGTGAATATTGATAAATCGCATAAACCTGAAATGGTGAATAGATATCATCCATTCTCACGCGAGTTTTAAACCGACCGTTATATCTGGTTACGAATTTATAATCTATGCGCTTCTTGTAATAGGCCATAATTGTAAATTCATCAAATGGTGATATTTCAAAAGCTTCAAAGTTTTGAGTATTGGCATATTGAGGTTTAAACAATCGTGGTAAAGATGCTCCAAAGTTAATACCGCTTGCCGTTTCTAACTTCAATCCAACATTTGAAATAGGCTGGATATTGTTATCAAGAAAATTAGCAATTGCAGGATCACTTAAATCTTGAATTTGTGAAAAATCAATACTATTGGCCGTAAGTCCACCAGAAAGACCGAAATGAAGGGTAGCACTTTTAGTTAAATCAACATAATAAGAATAGGTGACTAGAAAGTCATTGGTTGAAAGAAGTCCACGATTAAAATTTCTTAGTGTAGCCCCTAATCCATATTTCTTATAATCAAAAGGCGATTCAAATGTTAAGGTAGTCACTACTGGAGCGCCCTCTACTCCCCTCCACTGTTGGCGATGATTAACTGACACATTTCTAAAAGGATAAGCAGCCGCTTCGGCTGGGTTATATAAATAAGGAGTGGTATAAAAATGATTGTAAACAGGTAATTCTTGCGCTAAGGAAGGAAGCACGCAAACAGCTAAAGAAAACAATAATGCAAAGATAAACTTGAACATAGAAAGGGGTAATATTTATTCTTTCCTACTGTAAACGGTTAAAGAGCTAGTATTAGCTAAATAAAAAGCCAAGATATTAAATACATATTCAATTAACAGCATATTAAATAACAAATTTAAAAATATTTTTTTGCATTTTTTTAAGGATAGTGTATACATTTAATTAATTTTAAAGCTGGATCGCATCTACTTATGTATAGACTTACGATTAATAAAAAGAAAAAACTAATATCCTTGAAAGCTACGGCTATCTCTCTATTAATAGTAGCACTATTCGCATTTAATAACAAGCAATTAAATGCACAAGTATTTATTGGCGCTAAATCTGGAGCCAGAGTCTCTTGGTTGCAATATGATGATTTTGCGGAGGAAGATTATAACAAAAAACTGTTTTTTGGATATAGTGCTGGCATTACAGCAGCTTTTAAGGTTCAAAAAAGATTTTTGCTTCAGCTTGATATCATGTATACTCAAAAGGGAAAAAAAATAGATGGCATAAGCGGTACTCCATTTCAGAATTATGCTAAATACCATTTTTTAAATACGCCAGTAGTATATAAACTGGATTTTAAAGAGGCATTTGGCGACAGAATATTCAAATGGTATGTGGGAGCAGGGCCCAATGTGAATTTTTGGTTAGGTGGTAATGGCATTTTAGAGTCGGAAGAGCTAAGAGAGGAAAATATTGATCAGCTTAATTACAGAATCATTTTTGATAACATGCCAGCTACCCCTGAAAATGGAGCTTTGTATTTTAATGAGGCCAATAGAGTACAGGTTGGCTTGATAGTTTCAACAGGTTTAGTACTTGAACCAGCTCCGGGTCAATCGCTTATGATTGATTTTAGGTATGAATGGGGGCACAGCTATATGTCAAGAGCTGAAGGAAGATTCTCGAATGTAGTAGGTTATAGAGATAATTTGAGAGCACGGAATCAAGCTTTTCAGATTTCAGTAGCTTATCTTTTTGATATAATTAATAAAGGTAAAAAAGAAAAGAAACTATATTATGAAAATAAATAGGCATTCTGTTGGTGATCAACATACCCATAACTTTTTATAAAGATTTCACATAAACACCTACAAATCATAGTGCTTTAACTCTTTAAAGCTTGCGAAGCTACTATTTCAAGACACATCTAATTGATTTAATAGAGAGTTGTTACCATTTCATCGAATTTTTAATGAATTTAATCGAATATGTTACATATGTTGTTATTGTTTATAATTAGCTAAGACTTATTATTATCTTTATTATTAAAATGCAAAACAATCGAAACTCTTAAAGTCCATTGGTTCGTAAATTTAGTTTCTATGAAAAAGATTTTATTTTTATACGTTTTTACTCTACTTTCAATTAGTTATGCAAAAGCCCAGGAAATTTGTGATGATGGCATAGACAATGATGGAGATGGTTTTATTGACTGTTTTGATTCAGATTGTTCTGAAAACAGTGCTTGTGATGGCTTTTATTTAGGGAACGATGCCTCATGCGAGGCACAACCTTCAGAATCCCCTGAATTTATACTTGACTTTGGCTATCAATCAGATAATGATGTTACCAATAATTTGAGTAGGATAGCCATAGGAGATTTGGATAGAGATGGTATACCTGAGATTTTATCGCAAAACCAACATAGAGATCGTATTTTTCTTTTAAACGGAGATGACGCTAGTATTAAACATGAGGTAGTACTTGATAACCCTCAATGGAGGGCATCTATGGCTAATATACAAAATGATAATTGTGGAGAGGTGTTTGTAGTTCAATACAGAGGCTGTCTCGGAACTGATTGGCGTGGATACTGTAATTCATGGGACTATAGAATAGTGTCATACGACTGTGAACTGAATGAATTATGGACTTCAGACCGATTACAAAAAGATCCTGTATTCATAGGTCACGCAGATTTCGACCGAGATGGTCAGCCCGAAATGTATTATAAGGATGAAATTATGGATCCAGTAACGGGTACTCGTATAGTGGAGAGTTCAAGTACTGATTGGGATGATATACCCGGAGGTCCGGTAGCAGTAGACATAATGGGAGATGATGATTTGGAATTGATCATTGGCAATAAAATATACGGTGTTAATTTAGGGGACAGATCGGAAGGCGCTGGCTCATTGACTTTACTAGCAACTATGCCAGGTACCTATCAAACAAAAACTCAAGGCTATGCTTCAGGAGAGAGCGCTACTGTAGCAGTTGCTGACTATAACTTGGATGGAAACCTAGATGTAATCGTTACCGGTGCAGACGGAGGAAATGTATCGACCGCTTTCTTTTGGGATGTGGCTAATAATACTGTAAAAAAATACCAAGATCCTTTTGGCGGTGGCAACTATCAATATGGTTGGGTACGTGGAATGGGAAGGGTAAATATCGCAGATTTGGATGGTGATGGACAATTAAATGCAGCATTTGTTTCAGGAAGGTTTATTTATGCATTAGATGAAAATTGGAACAAATTATGGCGAGTTAGTGTAAATGAAGAAACTTCAGGTATTACAGGTTGCACCTTATTCGATTTTAATGGAGATGGCCCATCAGAAATAGTCTACAGAGATGAAGATTTTCTTTACATCCTCAACGGAGATGACGGTAGTGTTAACACCTCAATACCCTGCCGTTCAAGAACTTCTGTGGAGTACCCTATAGTTGCTGATGTTGATGCAGACGGTTCAACGGAAATTTGTGTTGTTTGCGCGAGTGATGACTTTAATGCTGGTACACTAGGAAAAGATTTATCATTGACCACCCCCGCAGAAGTAAGAATATATAAGTCTGGAGGAGAGCCATGGGTACCAGCAAGAAGAGTATGGAATCAGCATGGATATTTCAATGTTAACATCAATGATGATTTAACTGTACCGCGAAATCAACAAAAACATCAATTGGTATTTTCAGATAGTAGTTCTTGTTCACCAACAGGTCCAATTCGGCCTTTAAATAGCTTTTTGAATCAATCTCCATTCTTAAGCTCTGATGGTTGTCTTACTTTTGCTTCGCCCGATTTGAATATCATTGAATCTAGTTTTTCAATTACACCACCGAATTGTCCTGATAAAGATTTTACGGTGAGTTTCGATTTTCAAAACATAGGGGACGCAGCATTATCAGATGATGTCCCTATTACATTTTATGATGGTGATCCTTTAGTTGCAGGAACAAACAAGCTCAATACGTATTCTATCACCCTCAATAATTTTGGAATAGGGCAAGTGGGCTCAGCTGTTGATATTGTGGTGAATGGCACAGGTGCAGCATTTACGCTCTATGCTGTAATGAATGATAATGGTTCTACTACTCCTACTCCAATAAGTCTTCCAAATACCAATTTCCTGGAATGTGATTATGGGAACAATATTGTTTCAGCTGAAGTAAACCCTGTTCCCTTTGCTTTATCAACAGAAACAACAAATAATATAACTTGTGGTGCAAATAATGTTCCTGCAAATGGTTCTGCCAGAGTATTTAGATTAGTGAGCGGTACGGAAGTAACAGCCGATTATGATTTCTTTTGGTTTAATGGAACAACAGTTAGTGCTACTCCTGACTATACGGGTTCTACCTATTCAGGCTTAAGCGCAGGAACTTACACTGTATTTGCTTCAGATAAATTAGTAGGTTGTAGTTCTGATACCATACAAGTAGTTATTGAAGATAGCGCTAGAATCATAAGTGCAGAAATCACAGTAGACAGCGGAAATGACAATTGTACAAATCCTAATGGACAATTAACAGTTAATGTGAAGGATGCTAGTGGAGTTGAGCAACCAACGGGCAACTACACCTACGAATGGTACGAAGGAACTGATTTAAGTACGGGTGCAGTAATAAGTACTAGCCATGAAGCAACTGGTCTTAAATCAGCTACTACTTATTCGGTTATAGTGACTGAAAATGCAACAGGCTGTCAAACCATCGAATCCGAAGAAGTGCCAGACGAGACAGTGATTCCAATAGTAACAACCTCAGCAACTGATATTGTATGTTCTGACACAAATTCTGGTAGCGTTAGTGCTTCTGTAGGAGGAACCACTTCAGGCTATACTTTTGAATGGTATAGAGGAACTGGTGAGAAACCAACAGCTGATTATACCGGAAGTACAGTGAATAATTTACCGCAGGGAAGTTACACTGTAAAAGTGACCGACAATACATCTAATTGTGAATCTGAACTTGAAACTGTTGAAGTTGAACAAACACTTTCTCCTGAAATTGATAATATATCAAGCACAGAAAATAATTCATGTGATAGCAGCATTCCAACTGGAAGTGTAACTGTTTCAATTGTTGGAAATACCTCAGATCACACTATAGAGTGGTTTGCTGGGGCAAGTACAACTACTGCCGTGATTGGCACAGGCGTTTCTGTTAATGGATTAAATGGTGGTGAGTACACGGTAAGAGTGACATATGATGACACTGGCTGTGCTGTTACTGATAGAGTCACCATTAATAACAATATAGAAATACCAGAATTAATAAATGTCTCTGCTGATCCGGTAACTACTTGTTCTCCTTTTAATGGTAGAATTGAAGCATTTGTCGATCTAGATTCTGAAAGCGATTATACCTTTTCATGGTATAGAGGTGATCAGGTAAAATCTACTACAGACTTTAACGAAACAGGGAATGTTTTAGAAGAACTAGAACCTGGTTTTTATACTGTTCAAGCTTTTCACAATACTCGTAACTGCTTAGCAGACCCTGTGACAGTTGAAGTAGTAGACGAAGCTACTGTGAATATTGAGCAAGAAGAAAGTGTAATTAGTTTACCTACAGCTTGCGATGAAGACAATGGTATTCTTCAAGTATCAGTTGATTCTCCACTTAATACATCAGGCTTCTTGATTGAGTGGTACGAAGGTTCTACAATTTCCGGCAGCCCCTTTCAAACCAACAATGAAGTTACAAGTGCAACAGCAGATAGTTTGTTTACTGGTCTTTATACAGTGGTAGCTACCGATTTAGATAATGGATGTAGTAATCAAAAAGTTTTTAATTTACCATTTCTTGGTGCACATGAACTTGACTCGGTTAGTTATCAAAATGCGACCACTTGCGTACCGTTTGATGGAAGTATTGAAGTTTTACTTACTCCCTCAGGAACAACAACTGAAGCTGATTATCAATTAATACTTTTCAGAGAAGAAGCCGGTAATTATGTTGAGGTAGAGAGAATACCAGGCGACAATACTCCAGTTTTCGCAGGTTTGCAGGAAGGCACCTACATCGTTGAAGCTTTATCAGATGTTTCTGGCTGTTCCGTATATTTGGCAGACATTATTATTGAAATTGAAGCAACTGATCCTGTTGTAGGTATTGAAGAAAGAATACCTAATACCAATTGTGAAAACCCATTGGCAAATGGTTCCTTAGAAGTTAATGTAGATAATGGTGCAGACGCATCGTTTTTTACCTTTAACTGGTATGAAGGTACTGATACGACAACACCTCTCGGCACTTCCATAGGAAGTACTTCAGGCACGAATGGGGAAATAGCAACTGGATTGGTTGGAGGTAGTTACACGGTGGAAGTGTTTAACGATTCTACGCAATGTTCTACAATTCGAACTTTCACTATAAACGACAATCCAACAGTAATTTCTGTGCCAACAAGTGATTTAGATATTTCCCCAATTACAAGATGTGATATTAACGATAGCGAGGCTACCATAACAAATGTTTATGAAAATGGAAATGTGGCCGATATGAATGATTATACTTTCGAATGGTTTGATGCAGACATGAATGTTTTACCTAATGCATCTGCTCCTAACAATACCAATTCGATAAGTGGGCTTGCTGAAGGTAATTACTTTGTGCGAGCACGAAATACGAATAGAGGTTGTGAAACCTCATTAATTGAATTTTCAATAGAGTCTGAAATTGTTGAGCCCAATATTAGTGTGGATTTCACTCACCCAGAAAGATGTGTAACTCCAGGATCTGGAGAATTACATGTAACGGCAACTTCCACTTCCCCTACAGCTGCATTTTCTTATAATTGGTATAATGGATCAGATGCTTCGGGTACTGTTGCACAAACTGGCCCTGACTATATTGATTTAACTGAAGGTACCTACACGGTAGAAATTATTGATAGTACTTCAAATTGTATCTACACTGAAACCTACACATTAGAAACTGAAATAAATACTGTCAATATTTCTGCATCTGCTACTCCAGTAACCAATTGCGATGCTCCAAACGGATCTGTATTTGCCACAGTTACTTCAAATGGCAGCTATTCTTATAATTGGACAGATGAAAATGGCAACTCAGTAGGAACTACTAAGGAAGTAAGTTCTTTGCCAGAGGGAGAATACACAGTTGAGGTAACAGATGATAATGATTCTTTTTGTCAGAATTCTAAAACGGTAGTCATAACGAATGATCAGATTGTACCTCAACTATCAGTAGAGCAGATTGCACCATTATCAGTTTGTGATTTATCATTAGCAAATGGGGCTGCAAGTGCACGAGTTGATGGTGAGTTTATTGGTTACACTTTCGAATGGTTCGAAGGCAGTTCAACAGAAGGTAACATTATTCATACTGGGCCTGAGTTCTCCGAAATGGTAAATGATACCTATACTGTAAGAGCTACTAATAACATGACGCAATGTTCAAGTGAGCAAAGCATCACAATTACTGCTGAGATACCGGAAGTCGAAACACCTAGCATTTCAGTAATCTCTAATGACACCCATTGTCAAATAGATAATGGAGCCATGAGAGTAGATGTAGGAGGTAATATTAGTAATTATCACTTCAATTGGTTTCAGGGAGAAGATACAAATGGTACTGCTTTAGCAACTGGAGAAAGAATCTCTGATTTATCGGCTGGACAATACACTGTGGTAGCAACTGACTTAAGAACAGGTTGTAATTCAGCAACCATGACCGCTGAAATAATTGAAACCCTTGTTTATCCTGAATTAGAAACAGAATCAGAAGGGGCAAATTGTAATGAAAACAATGGATCGGCCATTGTTTATGTTTCAGGAGAAGCAGAAATTAAAAGTATAGAATGGTATAATAGTTCTGGTAAATTTGTCACTAGAGGCCCTAATTTAGATGATGTATCAGCAGGAAATTATACTGTAAGTGTAGAAACAATAAATGGCTGTATAGTTGAAGAAGAAGTTAATATACAATCAGAAATTAATGCTTTTAATGGTATCTCAAGAAACGGAGACGCTTCTAATAGTTATTTTAAAATTGAATGTATTACTCAGTATCCTAACAATAATGTTAAAATTTATAATAGAGCGGGAACGCTAGTCTACGAAGCAAATGGATATGATAATAATAACATTAAATTCGATGGTGTTTCTAACAGAGGTATTAATATATTGGGAGAAAATTTACCGGATGGCACCTATTTTTATGTGATCGAAAAGAATAATGGTTCTAAGCCACAAAATGGTTATTTAGAAATAGTAAATTAAAAATTAATGTACAAAAGTTATCTTAAAAGTAAGTCTTTATATATAATAGTTTCCTTGTTATTGTTAACAGGAACTTTAAAGGCTCAACAGTATCCGATTTATTCGCAGTATATTTTTAATGGGCTTATTTTAAATCCAGCCTATGCGGGAAGCCATGTTCAATTAAGTGCTTCAGCTATGTATCGGAATCAATGGGTGAATTTTGAAGGTGCCCCTAAAACATTATTTTTTAGTGCTCACACTTCCTTAATGAATGAAAAAATGGGAGTAGGACTCATTATAAATGATGATCGAATTGGCAGTTATTCTACTCAAAATATTTATGGAAGTTATTCCTTTATTATAAAAATGCCAAAAGGTAAATTAGCACTAGGGTTTCAAGCAGGCCTAAATATTCTATCAGCAGACTTTCGGAATCTTAACCTAGATGATATAGGGGATAATTCGTTTGCGAATATGACGAGTAATCTCAGACCAAATTTTGGAACTGGAGCTTATTTCTACAATAAAAAGTTTTTCGCTGGTTTCTCAGTGCCTTTTTTATTGAATAATGGTTATGGTAATATTGACCTTGAAAATGCACTAAACGAAATAAGATCCGCCAGGTATTATTATTTAAACGGGGGTATGATGCTTCCTTTAAATCGTGAGAAAACAGTAAAATTACAACCATCAGTGCTCATCAGAAGTCAGGAAGGAGCACCTCTTAACTTTGATATTAACACCAGTGTAATCTTTTATGATTTACTCAATGTTGGTATTTCATACAGAAATATTGATGCGGTAATTTCATATATTGATTTTAAACTAAGCGAATCTTTTCATTTTAGTTACTCCTACGATTGGACTACCTCAGCTATTAAAAGTGCTTCCTTCGGAACCCATGAATTTATGATTAATTATAGAGTGCGTTTGAGAGACATTCATGATAATGTAATATGTCCGAAATTTAATGACTTTATGTAATCCAATCTCGAAAAAATACTTTATCTAATTGATAAATTCTTTAATGATTAAAAATAATTTCATTCTATAAAATTATTGCCTGTGAATTAATGCTTTTCCAGCCTGGAAGATTTTATGTTTTCTTTATTGAAACTAAAAAGTAGCTTTTGAGTTGATATTTTAGGTAGTAAAAATGTTAATTAACGATCTTTAATCAAGTAAACTAACTTTTTACTCCCTTTTTGAAGCATAATTCATTAGTTTAAAGTTTCTATGGAAAATTATCTTAATCGTTACCACGAAATCAGGAAAACAACTGAAAGTATTTGTGAACCTTTAGAGACAGAGGATTATGTTGCTCAGCCCATATCGGATGTAAGCCCGCCCAAATGGCATTTGGCACATACCACCTGGTTTTTCGAAACCTTTTTATTGAAAGAATTTTCCAAAGATTACAGAGAATTTCATCCTCAATTCGCCTTTCTTTTCAATAGTTATTATGTAAGCGCAGGTGAAAGAATGTTGCGTCCCAATAGAGGAAACATGACCCGACCAACGGTTGAGGAAATCTATCAATACAGAAAATATGTGGATGTAGCAGTGGGAGAATTACTATCTCACATCATAACCGATGAGATGAAAAATATCCTCGAGATTGGCTTCAACCACGAACAGCAGCATCAGGAATTACTTTTTTATGACATCAAATATATTTTAGGGCATAATCCACTCTTCCCGGCTTATGACAAAGGCTTTGAAGAATATTTCACTGAAGATTGGGAGCATGATTGGGTACATATCAATAAAGGAAATTACAAAATTGGCTTTGAAGGAAAAGGCTTTTCATTTGACAATGAACATAACTACCATGAAGTGCATTTGGAAGGAGCAAAAATCAGCAACAAATTAGTCACCAATGGCGAATATGCTGAATTTATTGAAGCCAAAGGCTATGAAAATCATGAATATTGGCATTCTGATGCCAGAGCTTGGTTAGAAGAAACTGGAATTTCTGCTCCATTATACTGGCATAAAATAGATGGAAAATGGCATTATTATACTTTATCTGGATTAAAGCCTATCAATAAAGAAGCTCCAGTTATGCATATTAGTTTCTATGAAGCTTATGCTTTTGCAGAATGGAAAGGCTTGCGGTTGCCCACTGAATTTGAATGGGAAACAGCTGCCAATTTATTCGACTGGGGAAAAAGATGGGAGCATACTGCAAGCGCATATCTCCCCTATCCTGGATATAAAAAACCAGCAGGTGCTATTGGAGAATACAATGGCAAATTTATGGTGAATCAAATGGTGATGCGAGGTTCTTCCCGCGCCACTTCATTAAATCATTCAAGAAAAACATATAGAAACTTCTTTCACCCACATTTGCAGTGGCATTTTAGTGGGATAAGATTAGCACAAGATTTATGACAACAAACACAACCGAAAAACTCAGCTTTTCAGTGGCAGATGCCGTGAAGGAAGGACTTACACAAAAAGAAAAATCACTCCCCAGCTGGCTATTTTATGATGCCGAAGGTGACCGCCTTTTTCAAGAAATCATGAATATGCCGGAATATTATCTTACCAATTGCGAGTATGATATATTCCAAAAACATGAAGATGATATCTTATCTATTATCTCTGCAGACGTAGCGGGTTTCAATCTAATAGAATTTGGAGCGGGTGATGGCATGAAAACGGAGATTTTACTAAAGCATTTTGTGAAACAGAATGCTACTTTCAATTATAAGCCCGTAGACATTTCAGAAAATGTATTGAATTTGTTGCAAGAAAGAATGCAAAAATCCATTCCTGATTTGGATATAGAACCCATCAATAAAGAGTACTTTTCTGCCTTAGATGCTCTAAATGAAGCCAGGAAAAATCCTATGGTCGTACTTTTTATGGGTGGAAATATTGGGAATTTTGAAATTCAGGATGCACAATCATTTGTAAATCAAATTGCCAATAAATTGAGAACAGGCGACCGAATTATCATGGGATTTGATATGAAAAAAGATCCCGAAATGATTTTAAGTGCCTATAATGATAAGCAAGGCATCACCCGCCAGTTTAATATGAATCTGCTCACAAGATTAAACCATGAATTGGAAGCTGATTTTGATTTAGAGCAATTCAAACATTATCCTTGCTATGACCCGCAAACGGGAACTACGAAGAGTTTTTTAATTTCTCAAAAAAAGCAAACTGTTGAATTAAAAGCCATCGATACCACCATCCATTTTAAAGCCTGGGAGCACATTCATGTAGAAATATCCCAAAAATTTGATGAAGATATGATTGAAAACATGGCAACAGCAGCAGGTTTGGTAGTAGAAAAGTATTTTTATGATGAGAAGGAGTACTTTGCTGATGTAGTGATGAGGAAATAAATAATTTGAACTTTCCCAAAGTTTAGATTTTCACTGGTCTTAGCATCTAGCTAAGACTAGGCGGGGTTCTTTCAACTAATGATTTATGATACTATCCAGCTTCCCATTTCTAAATATCAGTGATATTTGGTTTAAAGAAACTGTGTCTTTTTGAAACTCCAAAAATTCGTATTGATTATGATCTTTTAATACTTTTTCAATTTGACTTTTTGTTAAATCTGATTTATTAATAATATCAATCAAATTCTCAAAATCATCTTCCATTTCATCGTAACTAACTTTATGATAAGTCATTGCATATGCTTGGTCGATGATTGAATATGCAGAAACCAAAGTCACAAAAACAAGCAGTGTTAGGCAACACCAAAAAGCTATTTTCCACTTTTTCATTTGTTCATTTCTTTAATCCTTATCAGTCTGCACTATTTCTGACATCAATAAAGTCCGATATTTCATCTGAAATGCAGTTTCTTGTTCATTTCTTATTTTCTTAGCGCCTTTGCGGTTAACTACAGCCCAATGTCTGACATTTCTCTATAACAAGGTTTGCAGGATTAATCATCATCGATGACTATCCTCATCTTCCAAAATACTCAAATAACTTTCATATCGACTAGGCGCAATTTTCCCTTCTTCCATTGCTTTTCTGAAAGCACATCCAGGCTCATGTGTATGCGTGCAATTATTAAATTTACATTCCCCTATATATTCACGCATCTCAGGGAAATAATGGCTTAGCTCTTCATTGCCGATATCCCAAAGTCCTAATTCTTTTATTCCAGGCGTATCAATCACGAAAGCTCCATCCCAAGCTTCAAACATTTCAGCAAATGTGGTGGTATGCACCCCCTTACCAACTGATTCTGATACCTCTCCTATTCTTTGCTCTATATGAGGCGAAATCAAATTTAGTAAAGTAGATTTTCCTACTCCAGAATGTCCCGCAAAAAGCGAAGTTTTGCCTTCCAAAACGGCTTTCAATTCTTCTATACCAATATTTTCCTCAGCTGAAACTAGCAATACTTTGTAGCCTAACTCCTGATAATCAAATTTGAGAGCTTCATAATATTCCAATCCCTCCTCATCCAACAAATCAGCTTTATTAAAAACTAAAACCGCTGGAATCCTAAACGATTCACAACTCACTAAAAATCGATCAATAAATCCCAAACTTGTGCGTGGAAAAGCTAAAGTCACTATTAAAACTGCCTGGTCAATATTGGCTGCTAGTCGATGACTATGTTTCTTTTTTCGAGTTGATTTCCTGATGATATAATTCTCCCTAGGCAGTACATCTTTAATAATGGCTTCCTTCTCATTTTCAGGTGCAATATTTACCCAATCGCCCACTGCCACCGGATTGGTCACTTTTTCATCATCCAAACGGAGCTTACCTCGTAATCGGCACTCATAAAATTTCCCCTCTGACAAAACGGTGTACCAGCTCCCGGTTCGATTTAAAAACTCTTCCTTGCATCATGATAGCTTCATTTTTTGGATGATAGGTGCAATATGCTTCATAATTTTATCCTTTGCTCCAATATTTTGATTCACATAATCCAAAGCTCTTTGGGAAGATTCTTCAATTTTAAAGTCATCTGAATTCATAATGGATAGAAATTCCTGAGCATTGGCTACCTTAAAAGCAGCATTAACATCTAATAAATCCAAAGCTTCCTGAAATTTACCGTAATTTTTATTTCCGAAAAATACAGGCAAGCCAAAACAAGCGGCTTCCAAGGTATTATGCAAGCCATCTCCAAAAGCCCCGCCTATAAAAGCTATTTTACCATATTGATATAAGGAAGAAAGCATACCTATATTATCAATTAAAATTACTCTTGTTTTCGTTATTGCTTCAGAATTTATTGTACTGAAACGACTTGTCGGAATTTTCAAGACCTCTTCATGAAGTTTTAAATTGGCTTCACTAATATCATGCGGTGCAATAATAGCTTTCCATTCTGGATTTTGTTGTAAAAAAGGCGCTATTGCTTTTATATCTGGTTCCCAAGTACTCCCTCCTATTAAAACGGGCTGATCTTTTGAAAATTCAACAAACATCTCCTGAGGTTTCACACTATCCGTAATGGATTTTACTCTATCAAATCGGGTATCACCACTTACACTTACATTATGAAGGTTAATCCCTTTTAGCAAAGCCGCAACCGTTTTGTTTTGAACAAAAATATGGTCGAATTGCTTCAATATTTTTCTGTAAAAGCCTCCGTGAAATTTAAAAAATCGCTGATTAGAACGGAATATAGCAGATACTGAATATAACCAGCAATCTGCTTCCGATAATGCTTTCAGGTGATAATGCCAGAATTCATATTTCACAAAAAATGCCAGTTTGGGTTGGGTTATTTTTACAAATCGCTCAGCATTTTCAGCAGTATCCAATGGCATATAGCAAATGTAATCTGCCAGTTCATAATTTTTACGCACTTCATAACCCGAAGGAGAAAAGAAAGTCAAGAGTATAAAAAAGTTAGGATGTTCTTTCTTAAAAGCTTCAATCAATGGTCTGCCTTGTTCAAATTCACCCAAAGAAGCACAATGAAACCAAACTACTGGCTGGTTAACAGATTTAAACTTTCCCTCCAACTGAGGAAATAAATCTTTCCGACCTTCTACAAACTTTTTAGATTTGGCATTAATCAATGCATGGAGTTTTACCCCTATGCCCAATAATGAAATACCCAATCGATAAAAGAATTCACCCATGCGGTAAAATTAATGGGAAAAATTTACGAATAAGAAATATTTAGGGATTTAAATGTGAATTGAAAATACTTTGGATAGTGCTACTTTTACTGATTCTGAAATTTCAAAGTCAATTTCACCGATTTTCTTTACAAATCTTTCTTCAGAAACAGAACGAACCTGAAAGCAATCAGCTGAAGAAGGTTTTGACAAATTGTTTATATTATTTGGAGTTACTTTAACCATCCAAGGGGCTACTTCATATTTGGATTTCCAATCAGTTAAAGGAACTACAACCTTTAATGGCAATTTCCCTAAAGCATCATCATTTACAATCAATGCAGGTCTTGTCTTTTTAATTTCTGCTCCTAACGTAGGATCAAGGTTTATTAACCAAATTTCATTTTGCTTCATAAAATCTATCAAAATCAATTGAAGTAAATGCTGTTAACTCTTTATTAGTTTTGTATTCTACCAACATCTCCTCAACTGCATCTTTCATTTCAGCATTACTATCTCTTTCTAAAGATTTCATTGCAAATTGAATAATCTCTTTTCTATCATCAAAAGACATAAGAGATATCTCATTTAAAATTTCTTCTTTGCTCATTTCTTGTATTTAATATTATAATATTTAAACATATTAAATATCATCTTAAGTTCAAAACTCACCCCTTCCTCCTCACAAAAACAGCCACCAAAGCCGAAGTTACAGCCCCGATAATTAGTGCAAACACAGCACTTTGCCATAAATAACTCTTCAAATTAAAATAGGCATCTGCTTCTTCCTGGGTCATTTGTCCTTGATTTACGGCAAATGCTGATGCATTATTAAAATACTCAGGAGAAATCAAATCATGGGTTACCATTTGACTGAAAGGCGTTAAAATCACCACAACTGCTGTGATGATCAATCCTGAAACAAAACCTTGCTTCCAGCTCATTACATTATGATAATGCTTTTTCCGCTTTTCTAATAAGGCAAATACATAAACCAATATGGCTGGAATGGCTACAAAATTGGTGTAAGTCGCATGCTCTGCAATCTTCTCATCATGCCAGCCCATAGCTTTCTCAAAATACATCCAAATGAGCATCATAATCACAAAGATCAGTCCCCATTTTATTTCAATTAGTCGCTTCTTCATTTCTAGGTTTTCGTTGTTGACTTACTAAATATACTCCAAAAAATATCATCAATGCAAATAGCGCTTTCTCCCATTTGAAAACTTCTTGTCCGATTAGAATGGTGATGAAAGTGGCGAAAACAGGTTGTAAATAAATATAATAACCTACTATAGTAGAATTCACATGCTTTAAAGCCATGGCATTTAAGAGATACGCCAAAAATGTTGTTCCAATTATTACATAAACTATACTCCACCAAATTCCTGAAGGAAATTCCTGAAATTCCACATCAAAAATCGGTACTATTCCAAAAGGAACAATCATGATAGTACCAAAAAGAAATACCCATTTCACTACGGTGATAGGCTCATATCTCTGCATTAAAGGTTTTACCATCACCAGATAAATCCCATAGAAAGTAGCATTCAGGAAAATAAATATGTCACCTAAAAAGGCATCATTCCCCAAACTAACTTCCTTATTCAAAACAAGCAAAATCACTCCGCAAGCACCAATTAGAATACCAATAATTTTTCGCCAGGTAATTTTCTCATTCAGCAACCAGAAGGAAATTGCCAAAACAATAATTGGATTAGCCGTCATGATAATGCTGGCATTTACCGGACTCGTCAAGCTTAAGCCATTGAAAAAAATCAGCTGATTCCCCATTACACCAAAGACCGCACATTTGGCAAAAAGCCAGTAATCTTTCTTTCTGAGAACTTTTTCATTAGAGGTGAAAGCATGATAAATCCAAAAGAGAATAGTAGCCACCGTTGCTCTTAATAATATAAAAGCATTGGGACTCATATAATTAGGCATCACACCTTTTGCGATGACGTAATTTGCACCATAGATTAACCCTACTAGTGCCAATGCTCCATGAATTTGCCAAGTCTTATTCATTTGGCAAAAGTAAGGGATTATGTGGATATTGCAGGTTATACATGAGTTCTAAAATTAAATTATACATGAGAGGGATTATTTGGTGCCAATTTTCAAATGATTGCTTCAAAATCTCGTGTAATTGCTTAATTGACTCTATTAAAAATTGAAAGGAATATGATGTTTGGAGAAGATAAACCATTGGCAGAAAGAATGCGCCCTACTAAACTGGAAGAATTAGTCGGACAGCAACATTTGGTAGGCGAAAAAGGAGTATTAAGATTGACCATTGCACAAGGAAAAGTACCTTCTATGATTTTTTGGGGACCTCCTGGGGTGGGTAAAACCACTATTGCCAATATCATTGCTAATCAAGTAAAAGCACCTTTTCAGACATTGAGTGCCATCAGTGCGGGGGTGAAAGATGTACGAGAAGTCATCCAAAGAGCCTCCCGATCAGGAAAAATCATTTTATTTATAGATGAAATTCATCGCTTCAACAAATCACAACAAGATGCATTATTAGGAGCTGTGGAAAAAGGGGTTATTACTTTGATTGGTGCCACCACTGAAAATCCATCTTTTGAGGTTAATTCTGCTTTGCTTTCTCGCTGTCAAGTTTATACACTGAAAGCTTTAGAATTAGAGGATTTAAAAGGATTGGTGAATACGGCATTAGAGAATGATGAAAAATTAAAAGAACTCAATATTGAAATCAAAGAATACGAAGCCTTGATTCAGCTATCGGGTGGAGATGCCAGAAAGCTTTTGAATTTATTTGAATTAGTAATTGACGCTTACGGAAAGGATGAAAAAATAGTAATTACTAATGAGCAAGTTAAAGAAATCGCTCAAAACAGAATGGCGATTTACGATAAGTCCGGGGAACAACACTATGATATCATTTCTGCATTTATTAAAAGCATCAGAGGAAGTGACCCCAATGCCGCACTTTACTGGCTAGCCAGAATGATTGAAGGCGGGGAGGATGTAAAATTCATTGCTCGTAGATTATTGATTTCAGCTTCGGAGGATATCGGACTAGCAAATCCAAACGCTTTATTGATTGCGACCAACACTTTCCAAGCGGTTAGCATGATTGGATATCCGGAAGCGGAAATTGTATTGGCACAATGTGTTACTTATTTAGCTTGTTCCCCAAAAAGCAATGCTTCTTATATGGCTATTAAAAAAGCTAGACAGCTAGTTAGAGAAACTGGTGATTTATCGGTTCCATTGCATTTGCGAAACGCTCCTACTAAATTGATGAAAGACATGAATTATGGTAGCGGATATAAATATTCTCATGACTTTCCTGGAAATTTTGCTTACCAAGAGTTTATGCCTGAAGAAATAAGCAAAAACACCCTCTACGAGCCTCAGGACAATGCTCGAGAGAAAGATTTTCGACAAAAGCTGCAAAATCTTTGGCGAAAAAAGTATAATTATGACTAATCTAAGAATAATGGTATTTTTTTTATTAATTTAATTACCTACCTTTAATTTAATAAAAAACTAAGCATAAACTATAACAAAAAAAGAACATGGATCCTAAACTGGAAAAATGGAAAGAGATTGAATTTAATGTGGATCTTCCTCATGCTAAATACGAAGTCTCGAATTACGGTAGAATAAAAAGTTATTCGACACGTGAAACCGGAAAAATCATCAAAGGATCAAATGTGAATGGTTATCAAGCCATCATGGTTCGTTTTGATAAAAGAATTACTCAAAGTTATTATGTACACCGTCTAGTTGCTGAATCATTTATCCCAAAGGACAATGATAACCAAGTGTATGTTACGCATTTAGACTACGATAAGTCTAATAACCATTTAAGTAATTTAAAGTGGGTTTCTGAAAGGGAATTAGCTGACCATAACAATAAAAACCCGAAGGTATTAAAGAAGCGGGTTACGGGTTATAAATTGACCGAATCAGATGTGAAAGTGATTAAAAAAATGTTGAAAAATGAAAAGACTAGATATAGTCAAATCGCTCGACAGTTTGGAATTACGCACACACAATTGAATAGAATTAGAAAAGGACACAATTGGGGTCACGTAACTATTGATGATTAAAAACTACTGTTTATTTTTTTAACTAGAGCATATCTTCTTAATTGAAGATATGCTTTTTCATTAAAAGGCTATTTTTTTCAATCCATTCATAATTTAATCTGTCCAATCAAAAAAGCTTCAAGCTATTCAATTGTTTATCCCGTAATTCTGCGCTAATTTTAGGCTCAAATTGGTTTACAACATGCAAAGAGATAATATAATATTCGACCTTATTAAGAAGGAACAAAAAAGACAAGAAACTGGAATTGAATTAATCGCGTCTGAAAATTTCACTTCACCTGAAGTTATGGAAGCAATGGGAAGCGTATTAACCAATAAATACGCTGAAGGCTTACCAGGAAAAAGATATTATGGAGGATGTGAAGTGGTAGATGAGGTTGAAAACCTTGCCATAGAAAGAGTCAAAGAATTATTTGGCGCTACTTGGGCTAATGTTCAGCCACATTCAGGAGCACAAGCTAATGCTGCAGTGATGTTAGCTTGTTTAAATCCTGGAGATAAAATATTAGGTTTTGACTTATCGCATGGTGGACACTTAACACATGGATCCCCTGTTAATTTTTCCGGGAAATTATATCAACCTTCATTTTATGGAGTGGAAGAAGAAACTGGTTTAATTGATTGGGATAAAGTTGAGGCTACAGCCAAAAAAGAAAAACCAAAAATGATTATTTGCGGTGCATCAGCCTATAGTCGTGAATGGAATTATAAGAAATTAAGAGAAGTTGCAGATGAAGTTGGTGCTATTTTATTAGCCGATATTTCTCACCCTGCCGGTTTAATTGCAAGAGGTTTATTAGATGATCCTTTGGATTATTGCCACATTGTAACCACCACCACTCATAAAACTTTGCGTGGACCAAGAGGTGGTTTGATTATGATGCGTGATGATTTCGAAAATCCTTTTGGATATAAAAACCCTAAAGGTGAATTACGCAAAATGACCCAACTTTTGGATTCAGGTGTATTTCCTGGAACACAAGGTGGTCCATTGGAGCATGTAATTGCTGCTAAAGCAGTAGCTTTTGGTCAGTGTTTAACTGATGAATATTTCAATTACATCTTACAAGTAAAGAAAAATGCTGAGGTTATGGCTAAAGCATTCACGGATAGAGATTATAAAATCATTTCTGGTGGAACGGATAATCACTTAATGCTAATTGATTTACGATCTAAAGGAATTACAGGTAAAATAGCAGAGGCTGTTTTAGGGGAGGCCGATATCACTATCAATAAAAACATGGTTCCATTTGATGATAAATCACCTTTTGTCACTTCTGGTATGCGAATCGGAACTGCAGCCATTACCTCAAGAGGATTGGTAGAAGCTGACATGGAGAAAATAGTTGATTTCATTGATACTGTGATCACTCAACATGAGGACAAGCAAAAAATAGCTACAGTGAAGAAGGAGATTAATGAATGGATGGTAGATTTCCCTTTATTTAAATAAAACTGGAATCACTTGATATTCAATCCCAAACATCAAATTTTTATCTAATTTTAACTTAGATTTCATATAATCAATATATGCCAGCAGATCAACCACAAGTGGAGATGAGCTTTTTAGATCATCTGGAAGCCTTTCGATGGCATATCGTTAGGGCTTTGTCCGCTGTTGTAATTTTATCTATTGTAGCCTTTGCTTCTAAAGAATTTGTCTTTGGTACTTTGATTTTAGGTCCTTCCCGACCTGATTTTTGGTTCTACCAAATGGCATGTCAATTAGGACAAACTGTGGCTAATTCAACTGCATTTTGTATAGATGAACTCCCTTTCATTATTCAGAGTAGAAAAATGACAGGGCAGTTTAGCATGCACATTACCTCCTCAATTGTGTTGGGAATCATAGTAGCCTTCCCTTATTTTTTCTGGGAAATGTGGCGATTTGTGAGTCCTGCGCTTTATGATAATGAAAAGAAGACAAGTAGAGGTGCCACCTTTTTTGTGAGCTTGCTATTTATGTCAGGAGTATTGTTTGGCTATTATATAGTTTCTCCTATCTCCATTAATTTTTTAGCTAATTATCAAGTAGACCCGACTGTTTTGAATGAGTTTGATATTACTTCCTATGTCTCAACTTTAACAATGCTGGTTTTGGCTTGTGGATTGATGTTTCAATTACCTATGGTGATTCTTTTTATGAGCAAAGCAGGAATAATAAACCCACAGTTACTTAAACAATATAGAAAAATTGCAATAGTGGTGATTTTGGTGATTAGTGCTTTTATCACACCACCCGACCCAATTAGTCAATTATTGATTTCCTTTCCGCTTATTCTTTTATATGAAATAAGTATTTATATTTCAGCAATCATCCATAAAAGAAAAGAGAAGAAAGAAGCAGGGTTAAAGAAATTAGAAGATAGCTAAAAATAAGTTTATGCTTTTTGCCGACATACCAGGACTTACTGATTTAAAAGAACAACTGACAAAAGGTGTGAAATCTGGTAAAATCGCTCATGCCCAACTTTTTTGGGGAAAATCAGGAGCGGCTAATTTACCAATGGCATTGGCATATGCTACTTATTTAAACTGCGAGAATCCTTCTGAGCATGATGCGTGTGGTGAGTGTAATTCGTGCCATAAGAATGCTAAATTCATCCATCCAGATTTTCAATTTTCATTTCCTACTGCTGCCAATGACAGCATTAAAGGTGATGACTCAAAATTGAGCAATAACTTTATGAAGCATTGGAGGTCTTTCCTTTTGAAGGACCCTTTTGCCTCAGCTTCAAATTGGATAGATCATATTGGAACTGGAAACAAACAGCTCAATATTGCCAAGGATGAAAGCAAAAACATCATTAAAAACCTTTCCTTAAAAGCCTTCGAAGGGAAATACAAAATCATGCTAATTTGGCTGCCAGAATACCTACATCCTTCAGCTGCCAATGCACTTTTGAAAATTATTGAAGAGCCTTCTGATAAAACTGTTTTTCTACTTGTTTCTAATAATAGAGAAAAATTAATTGGAACCATCATATCGAGAACACAAGCGGTACATATCCCCAACTATTCTGATGAAGAGGTAAAGGATATCCTTGTTACAAAATATGAAGTTGCGGAAAATCAAGCCAAGCAATTAGCTCACATTGCTCAAGGAGATTTACACAAAGCCGTAGAATTGATTGATGATGTTTCTGATGATGCACAACAAGAATTTGAGCAGTGGATGCGAGAATGCTGGGCAAATGACTATACTAAAATGGTCAAACGTTCTGATGATTTTCATAAATGGGGTAAAATGAACCAACAACAGTGGCTGGTGCATGCTGAGAATATTTTAAGGGAATCATTAGTGGCATTGATGCAAAGTACCGAATTGATGAGAGTACCAGATGAACATGAGCAATTCGTAATGAAATTCAGCAAAACCTTAAGCTTGGAAAAGATAGCTCAGATGAATGAAATCCTCAATAAAGCCATTTATTATTTGGAAAGAAACGCCAGTGCTAAAATGACTTTGCTTAACGTTTCCCTTCAGTTATCTGCTATTTTAAGGCGGAAGTAGAATTTAATGTGATAAAATGCTATTACTTAAATCCTGAAAAATAATCTTGGTTATTTGCTTATGTGTTCTTATGATTCTTTGTGGTGGGAATGGGCAATCGATAGTACAAAACAACAAACATTACTTTTTAACCACAAAAGAGGCAAAAGAAAACAAAAGGGTTTTTCGCTAAAGCGAAAACATTAGACACTACAAATATTTCTTAATTTAAAAGCATTGACGATAAGATTGGCTTTCAAATTATTTACAACAAAAACCCATTCTCCGCCTTTGCTGGTTCAGGAATATTATCATCCTTTATCATTTCCCTTAAATCAATTTCTATAGTTCTTGAAATTGCGGTAATGGGCACATCATTATAGGTTCCCTCAAATGGATTCTCAGAATAGTCCCCAATCTTTTCCATTAAAAAGAACACCCAAATCACAAGAGCTGACAATAATGGAGAAATCCAATACATCCATTCTGCCATATTTTTAAAAATATCCAACATTCCGAATGGCACTAAAAATGCGAAAACAAAGGTAAGCCAAAGAGCAGTGGAAGCATATTGCCTAGGAAAAGGAAATGTTTTGATTCTTTCAGATTTACCTTGTCCATTATAAAATTCACTAACCAAATGATGAAATTCCATATGACGGAAATCTTCAAAATGATTCTGATTTCTTAGCTCTTGAAGCCTCTCAGATTGCTTTCTCATAATTTGGGTAGCCTTATTAGTGTTTTCACTATAGGTGGCCAATTCTTCCTGAGAAATAAATCTCAAAAGTTCCGCATCTAGTTTATCAATATAAGATTCGCAAACAGTTGCGCTAAAAAGCTTATTCAATCTCATGCCTTTATGCTCCCATTCTTTGCTTAATCTCAATTGATAACGAAGAGCAGTTAGCCAAGCAATATGCCGGTAGATTAATTCTTTTTTAATATCATCTGAGTTAACCCCACTCACAAAACTGCAAACCGCTGCACCAAATGATCGACTATTATTTACAATTTCACCCCAAATTTTTCTTGCTTCCCAAGTTCTATCATAAGAACTATTGTTTTTAAAGCCTAAATAAAATGCCACAGCAATACCAATAACACTCAGTGGTTGCCAAGGTAAATTAAAGTTCAAATCAAAAATAAATGCTAAAAATGAAATGATAAACGCATAAACTAAACCCCATAAAAAGGGCTTTCCTGACCATTTAAAAGTCATCCAAAAACCGTAATTCCTATTTACATACATGTGAAAGTAGATTTGATCCTATACTATTATAAACATAGAAATAATTTTCAATAAATGCACTTTTGTCTAAAAGACATGATTTATTTCAGAATACAATTAACGAATGTAGATTTTTCAATTTAAAACATTGAGTGCTACTATCTATTTATACTATATATAATTTTATAACTTCAGTATTATAAAAGCAGATACATCTTATGCGAAAATTCTATCTATCATTCCTATTCATTTTCTTGTCCTCTTCAGTATTTGGTCAAATTCTACATTATGAAAATTTTGCGGTAATCCTGGATACTTCAAAGCATGTGAAAGGAAATATTGTTCCTAGCTTTCAATTTCAAAACCTAAAGGAAAATTTGATTAAATTTGAAAATACTGCTGATTTCTCACTTCTCTTTGAGAAAAATGCAATGACGATTGCCAATAAAGTGGAGCTATCCCGATTTGGTGATGAGACTTTTGAAAGCGGAGGGTATTTATACATTGAATACAGAAGAATACAAGACACTTTACCATTCGCACTAGAACCTTATTTTCAGGCTCATTGGAATGAGGTAAGAGGATTAGATAGAAAATATGCTGCAGGTTTTAATCTAAGATGGCGAGTTTTATACAAAAAGAATTCTGGAATTTTTGCTGGGTTCGGACCTTTCTATGAATATGAAAGATGGGATTATAGAGGAGTTCCAGACTCGGAAACTATTCCAAATCCTGCAAATCCGATTACCAACGAATTGGTAAGATTAGGAAGTTACATCAGCTACAAACAAAGATTAGCTGATAAGTTCCTATTAGATTTCAGTGTTTATTATCAAAACGATATCCAAAATTTATTTGATACTCCAAGAGCAGGAAGTAGTTCAAGAGTAACTTACAAACTGACCCAATATTTAGGATTGACTTTACTTTATCAAAACATGTATGATCCAAACCCAGTGGTACCAATCGACAAATTATATCACAATGTGACATTCAGTTTTAGCATAAATATCTAAAACAGCCCAAGACTATTTGATTTAACCACAGAGTTACACTGAGATTTTCACCAAGGACATTAAGTAACAGCAACATTAGTATTACACCAAAAGCTTCCTGTCATCAAATAAGTTGAAAATATTTACACTAAAATTTCTTGGGGCAACTCAGTGAACCTTGTGGTTTAAAAAAAGTGGTTTACAAATCAGTAAACCATTCCGAAAACCTGATACAATTCCTGATCTTTTCCTCTAATTTCAGAAACCACTCTCAGTCCATTTTCAGTTTCTTCAATTTTCACTAAACCGTAATTTAATTCATTTATTAATTTCCCTATTCTATGTTGATTAGGTTCTTGGGGCGCATTTTCCCAAACATGAGTTAATCCGCTAGAGGTTATATCAATTAATGGATAGTTCAGCTCTTCTACTTGTATGCTTGAAATTTCAGCTATATGTCGATCTCCACTCAAAAATAAAGCTCCTTTAGGCTGATTTTTTTGAACCAAATCAAATAGTCTTTGCCTTTCTTGTGGAAAATTAGCCCATTTTTCATAATCATGATCTTCAGGTATAAATTGAATTCCGCTAGCAATTATAAATAAAGAAGCTTCTTCATCAGAAAGCTCACTTTCCAACCATGCCCACTGCTCCGCTCCTAATATTGTTCCCTCTTCATTTTTTTGATACACTCTATTAACGCGCTCTAGATCATCTCTATGATATCTCGTATCTAACAAGATTACTTTGATTGTATGAGATTTCCATTTCAAATCATATGAAGAATAAACGCCTGCTCTTTCTCTTCTAGCATCATTTTCTGGAACATCAAAAAAATCTAAAAACAGCTGCTGACTTTCCTCTTTGTATGGATATTCTTTTCCAGCATCATTCTTCCCATAATCATGATCATCCCAAACACCCACAACAGGCATTTCCTTTCTTAATTTTTTATAGTCTACTTGGTTTTTCTGGACCCTATATTTTTCTTCCAATACTTTCATATCATCCGTATCACCATAAATGTTATCACCCAAAAACATGAACAAATCCGGCTTGTGATTCATGATGGGTTGCCATAATGGCTGATCCAAGTTTTGGCGGTTACAAGATCCAAACGCTAAAGTCAAAGTCTTTTTTTCATCAAACTCAAAAGTCTGATCTTGTGCAAAAAGGGACGAAAAAGTTAATGAAATGAGTAATGTTAGAAGTGTTAACTTTCGCATTTTTATAGTGGGTTAAATTTATTATTACACTGCTAATTTATGGGATTTATAAAGCAATGTCTTTATGTAAAGGTTAACTTTTTGATAATTCAATGAGAAACAACCTTTTAAACAACTGATAGAAGGGATTTTGAATTTAATAATACTATACTGATAATATTATTTCTAAGAAGAATTTAAGGAGCTACTATTTTAAATAGCATATCGATTCTTTCTGACTCATATAGGTTTAAAGCTTGTTGCAATCTTCTGGAGGCCAATTTATAATCCTTATTATGCATAGCAATTAAGCCTTGATTGAAATATTGCAGTGCGCTTAATTGTCTAAGACTTATTTCTTTATAAATGGTTTTAGAATTTGGTTGACCATAAACTGGAGAACCTATCGACTCCTTTTGATTTAATTGAGTAGAATTAACATTAGGTAGAAAATCTGCTTTAAATTCTTTTATTTCCTCAGCATTAGAAACGAATCCGTTTCGAGGATCAGTCGTTTCCATAATAATTTCTTTATCATTTACTTTAGCAATAATAAAAACATGATAATCTGTTTCGATTATGCTGTGTTCAATGTCAAAGTATTTTAATAAAACAGAGTACGTTATACTTGCAGAAACACAATCATAACTTCCATTTTCCAGTAAATTCGTGAAGGTAGTTCCTTTTTTGTATTCCTTTAAAAGTTTTTGATGAGTTTTATAGAAAAGATATTCCAGGAAATACTCAGCATCTGAATCAGACTTTCTATCTAATTTTCCTACTAATCTGTTCCATTGATTATTTTTCTCAAAATTTTCTACTGAATATATGAAAGCAATATCATTTAATAATTCTCCATTCTTTGGATTGAAATTTTGAGCACTCAATGTGTTATTAAAGCTCAAAAAGATCATTAGCATTCCGCAAAGAATAATTTTGAAATGATTTCGATATGGTTTTAAGAACGCTTTCAATATTAACGAATTGTTAACAAATAACGAATTAAGATTATTTAAAGTTAACAATTAATTAATAAATATAATAATGAGGTAATATAAAAGATGAAATTAAATGTTTTTAAGGTACTGGCTTTTAGTTTTTTAGGACTAATATTTCAACTTATTTTACAAATCATCAACATGATGAAGGTAATAATCTGCTTGTGTTAACAAATCTTCCTTTTCATCATTAGATTTTTTATCCCATGTTCTGTACATCATGGCAATACGCTGGTTTTTCTCTAGTTTATCTCGATGGGTGTTATAGAAATTCCAGTACAGACTATTAAAAGGACACGCTTTATCTCCAACTTTCTTTTTATGGTCATAATAGCAATCAGAACAATAATTGCTCATTTTATGCATATAATTAGCACTTGAGAGGTATGGCTTTGAACCCACTATTCCACCATCGGCAAACTGACTCATGCCACGAGTATTGGTAATCTCTACCCATTCAATAGCATCAATGTAAACTCCCAAATACCATTTATCAACTTCATCAGGATTAGTCATATTTAGTAAAGCAAAATTCCCTGTCACCATCAATCTTTGGATATGATGTGCATAAGCTTCTGTTAAAGATTGCTTTATGGATTTCTCCATGCATTTCATTTTGGTTTTGCCTGTCCAATAAAAATTCGGGAGTTTTCTAGTGTGTTCAAAGTAATTTTTGTCTGCATATTCAGGCATTTTGGCCCAGTAAATTCCACGCATATATTCACGCCAACCAATTACTTGCCTGATGTAACCTTCTACCTGGGCAATATTGATCTTATCTGAATCCTCCTCCCAAGCTTTAATTACTTTTTCTACCAATTCTTTAGGGCTAATCAGTTTTGAATTCAAGGCAAATGAAATCCTCGAATGGAACAGAAATTTTTCTTCTGTATGCATGGCATCCTGATAAGTACCGAAATAGGGTAATAATTCTCTGCAAAAGTAACGAGCAAATTGTAAAGCTTGCTTTCTATCAATCGGCCAATGGAAATTTTCTTGATCAATGATTCCAATGGTCTTGATTCCAGCTTTTTCAATATCTTTTACTACTTCCGATACATCTATTTTATAACTATAAGCAGGAGGAATAGGTACTTCTCCTTTATACTTATTTCTATTTTCATGGTCGAAATTCCACTTATCCCCCACAGGGTCTTTCCCATTCATCAATATATCATGATCCTTTCTCATCTTCCGATAGAAATTCTCCATCAGGAACTGCTTTTTACCTCTAAAAAATTGGGCTATATCATCTCTTTTAGTGAGAAAATGTTCTGTATCAACTGCATTTGAAGAAATAGATACTTCCTTACAAAATTTCTTTATCTGCTCATCTAATCTATATTCATCAGGCAATAAATATTCAAAGTGCTCAAAACCATGTTCTTCTATGAGTTTTTTGATATTTTCAGGTAAAGACTGCTCATTATCAGTATCATTAATTTTTAAATAAATAAAGTCATGTCCTTTACTTTTCATTTTTACTGAAAAGGTGCGCATAGCTGAAAAAAAAGCAGTTACTTTTTGAATATGATGCGTCACATAATCAGTTTCCTGACGCATTTCCATCATCACATAAACCACATTATCTTTCACTTCAGCAAACCAAGAATGCCCTTCATTTAGTTGATCACCTAATACTAGCCTTAAGGTCCTTTTCATAATTCAAATTTGAATATCAACCCCGATAGTTAACAATTGTTAATAAATGATGACAAGTAATTGCATTAAAGAAAGATTAATGCAATTAATACTAAAATAATAATTGAATACCCCACCTTATTCTGTAAGTGTCGTTAATAATTTATAAATTTACTGTAGTATAAAATCAAGATTAAATTATGAAAAAGCTATTAATCATCTTAGGTAGTATAATTGCACTATTTGCTCTAACCATCGTTTTGGTTCCTATTCTTTTTAAAGATAGAATAGTTTCTGCCGTTCAGACAGAAATTGATAAATCCGTTAATGCAAAAGTGAATTTCGAACCTTCTAAAATCAGTATCTCACTTTTATCGGACTTCCCTAATCTAACCTTAGGGGTTCGTGATTTTTCCATTACAGGTAATGATACTTTTGAAGGCGATACTTTATTTGCTGCTAAAGATTTTTCTGTTGAGATGGATATTGTAGCTATTATTAAAGGGGAACCCTTAAATATTAAAGGCATCATGCTAGATCAACCTCTGATCAATATTTTAGTTTTGGAGGATGGTTCTGCAAATTATGACATCACTTTTCCTTCGGAAGAAGAGGAAGAGGAAACTACTTCGGATGAGGAATTAAAACTTGGAATTGACCATTGGGAAATCAAGAGTGGTAGAATTAACTATTATGACCAAATGAGTGATGTAGCACTTTCACTTATAGGAGTAGATCATACAGGGAATGGTGATTTCACCCTCTCTGTTTTTGATATGGAAACCAAAACAAGCGCTAAAGATTTTTCATTTGCCTATGGAGGAGATGTATATGTTGCTCATAAAAGCCTAGAAGCTGAATTGCTATTGGGAATGGATTTGGACAGCATGAAATTTACATTTAAAGATGCAAAAGCAACCTTAAATGAATTTCATTTGAAATTTGATGGCTTTTTTGCCATGCCTACCGATGATTATGAAATGGATATCAATTTCGCAACCACTGATACGCAATTCAAAAATGTCCTTTCATTAGTACCAGGCATGTATGCTGATGGTTTTGATGATTTGGAAACCCGCGGTGAATTTGATTTCTCTGGCTTTATTAAAGGAGTTTACAGCGAAACAAGTATGCCTGCTTTTGCTGTTGATTTAATTGTGAGAGATGCTTTTGTGAAATCTCCAGACGTTCCTCTTCCTATTGAACAAATAGCAATGGAAATGCATGCCAAATCAGAATCTGGAGATTTGTCAGATGGATATCTAGAAGTGAAAAATTTCGGATTAACTATCGACAAAGACCGATTCACTGCTAAAGCAAAGGTTAATAATTTTGATTCTCCAATCTGGGATTTAAGTATGCAGGGTGGATTAAACTTGGATATAATTTCAGAAATTGAGCCTTCTCAAGATTTCAAAATAGGTGGTATTATCAATGCTAATATCAATTCAAAAGGTTCCTATGCTGATGTAGAGAAAGAAGATTATACCAAGCTAGAAACCACTGGTAATCTTAAAATGCAAAACTTTTCTTATGCTGAAAAAAACGCACCTGATTTTATTATCTCTAATGCGGATATGAATTTCAATCCTGAATCAGTTAACCTAACTACTTTAAAAGGAAATTACGGTAAAAGTGATTTCAGTTTGAATGGAAGTATCAGCAATTATATCGCTTATGCCATTGATGATAGTGCAGTCATCAAAGGAAATATGAGATTAACTTCTACCCTATTGGACATAAATGAAATGATGGGTGTTTCAGAGGAAGAAACCGAATCAATTGAAGATACAACTGCCATGGAAGTAGTCGTAATTCCTAAAAACATAGATTTCACTTTTGATGCCACAGTGCAGACTATTAAATATGATAATTTCGAAATGAAAAATGCTGTAGGACAAATAAAAGTGAAAGACGGTATCTTAACACTTGATCCTTTAAAAGTAGATATGCTTGAAGGAAATATAAAAATGACAGGTTTATATAATAGTCAAGATGAATATGAACCTAAATTTGATTTCACACTAGACATATCACAATTAAGTATTCCTGAAACATTCAAGAATGTAACGACAGTCCAAAAATTCGTTCCAATTGCTGAAAAAATGCAAGGAAAATTCAGCACTGATTTCAAAATTAGAGGATTATTAACGCAAGAAATGATGCCTGACTTTGCGACTGTACAGGGAGCTGGTCTAATCAAAATTATAGATGCTGCAGTAAAAGATTCTAAAGTAATTAATGGAGTTACTTCTTTATCCAAATTAGATAATACCGATGAAGTAGTACTTGATAATGTTCAGGTTCAAGCTGAAATCAAAGATGGGAGGTTTAGTGTAGAGCCGTTTGATGTAAAAATGGGAGACTATAAAGCCACTGTGGATGGAAGCACAGGCTTAGCTGGAGACATTGCTTATAATCTAAAATTGAATGTACCTACAGGCAGCATGGGACAAGCAGCCAATACAGCAATCTCTAATTTATTAGGAAGTAAAGTAAAAGCAGTAGGTAGTTCCGTCAACCTCAATTTCAACATTCAAGGAACTTATGATGACCCAAAAGTAAAATTAGGAAAAACTACTACTGAAGGTGGGGGGTCGGTTACCTCCTCAGTGAAAGAACAAGTTGGTGATAGGATTGATGAAGAAAAAGATAAACTAAAAGCAGAGGTTGAAGCTCAAACACAAGCTGCAAAAGACAGTGCAAAAGCGGAAGCTGAAAGACTAAAAAAGCAAGCAGAAGAAGAAGCTAGAAAAAAAGCAGAGGAAGAAAAAGAAAGACTTAAAGACAAAGCTAAGGGTAAATTAAAGGATATTTTTGGGGATGGAATTTAATGTCAGACAATAATTAGATGTAAAGGGCAGGGATTTTAAAAAATCCCTGCTTTTTTCATTTATAATTAATTGCGACTTTTTTGATACAAAGATTCTCATCTCATTTAACAAATAAATCCTCGATAGAAAATCACCCACTTTCCAAACAAAATATTTTAAAATCGTAAGCAGAGAAGAGAGGTGAATTTTCATTGCTTTTGGTAAGGCAAACTGAAATATTTACCTAATTTTAGATTTTTATTTTTCATAGCGTAAAATTATTACAGATTATGCCAACAGCAATTTATAAGGTACCTATTCCAAAAAACGAACCGGTAAATAGTTATGCACCAGGAACTCCTGAAAGAGCCTCTTTACAAGCTAAGCTTAAAGAATTAAGAGCACAGGAAGTTGATGTTCCGATGTATATTGGTGCTGAAGAGGTAAGAACAGGAAAAACACTTCCTTTAAATCCTCCTCACGATCACCAACATAAATTAGGACAGTTTCACGAAGGTGATGGTAGTCATGTTGAACAAGCTATTAAAGCTGCTTTAGCTGCAAAGCAGGAATGGGCTGATTTGCATTGGCAACAACGAGCTTCTGTTTTTCTAAAAGCTGCTGATTTAATTGCTGGTCCTTACAGAGATAAAATCAATGCAGCCACTATGTTGGGACAATCAAAGAATGCATATCAAGCAGAAATTGATTCCGCATGTGAGTTAGCAGATTTCTTAAGGTTCAATGTGAAATACATGACCGAAATCTATGAAGAACAGCCTTTTTCACCTGATGGGGTTTGGAACAGAATGGAATACAGACCTTTAGAAGGATTCGTATTTGCATTAACACCATTCAACTTTACCGCTATTGCAGGTAATTTACCTTCAAGTGCTGCCCTAATGGGAAATACGGTAGTTTGGAAGCCTGCTTATTCACAAATCTATGCTGCGAATGTAGTAATGGAAATTTTCAAAGAAGCGGGTGTGCCTAATGGTGTGATCAACTTGATATTTGTAGATGGTCCAACTACAGGGGACATTATATTCAAACATCCTGATTTTGCAGGTATTCACTTCACAGGAAGTACAGGTGTATTCCAAAATATCTGGAAACTAATCGGAGAAAACATCGAGAAATATAAATCTTATCCAAGAATAGTTGGTGAAACTGGTGGTAAAGATTTCATCTTAGCACATAAAACTGCAGATCCTAAGCAAGTAGCTACAGCAATTACCAGAGGTGCTTTTGAATTCCAAGGACAAAAATGTTCTGCTGCTTCAAGAGTATATATCGCCAATAATATATGGGATGAAGTAAAAGAAAACTTGGTGGCTGATGTAAAAGATATAAAAATGGGCGGCCCTGAAGATTTTGAAAACTTCTTCAATGCTGTAATTGATAGAAAAGCATTCGATAAAATCAAAGGATATATTGATGCAGCCAAAGAAAGTAATGTTGCAGAAGTAATTGCAGGTGGAGAATGTGATGATTCTAAAGGATATTTCATTCAGCCAACTGTTATCGTCACAAAAGATCCGCAATATGTAACAATGCAAGAAGAGATCTTCGGCCCAGTAGTTACCATTTATGTTTACGAAGCTGAGAATTTTGAAGAAACTTTAACATTAGTGGATGAGACTTCTCCTTATGCATTAACTGGAGCTATCTTCAGTAATGATCGTTATATCGTTGAAAGAGCAACCAAACGCTTAAGTCAAGCTGCTGGTAACTTCTATGTAAACGATAAACCAACAGGGGCTGTTGTAAATCAAAATCCATTTGGAGGTGCTAGAAAATCAGGAACTAACGACAAAGCAGGTTCTAAATTGAACATGTTACGTTGGTGTTCTGCAAGAATGGTGAAAGAAACATTTGTGACACCTACTGATTATAAATATCCTTTTATGGGAGAATAAGAATCTAGTTTTTAGATTTAAAACATAAGACTAAGCCTTCGGAAGAAATTTCGGAGGCTTTTTTTGTTTTTCTTGGAAGGCGGAATTTCTTCATATTTAAAGAATATATAATTTCTAACTAGCCAAATCAAAATCAAAATGATTCTACTTTTTTAGAGCCAATCCAAATCTTTTTTAGTCATTTCATTTTCAGTATTTCCAGTATTTAGAGTTGATGAAGGCTCAAACAGCATTACCCAAACCTCCTCTTCTGCCACTGGTTTATGTTCTACTCCTTTTGGGACGATCAAAAACTCGTTCTCACTCACTTCAACTGTCCTATCTCGATACTCCATTTTGAAACTACCTTTCACTACAAAAAAGAGTTCATCTTCCTCATCATGTTTATGCCAAACAAACTCGCCTTTGAGTTTAGCAAGCTTTACATGTTGTCCATTAAGTTCACCTACAATTTTGGGTGACCAATGCTCTGAAAACAATGAAAATTTCTGATTTACGTTTACTTTTTCCATTAAAAAAAAATTGACCTTGAAATTCAAAGATGTTAATTGTCACATAGCCACTTGAACTAAAGTAATTATAATTCTTTCATTACTAAATAAACAGTATAAGAAATATAAAACGTTAATAGAAGAGCGGCTTCCCAACGGTCTAGCTTTTTTCTTTTGCCCGTTACCATAGCTATCAACAAAAATACTGTCCCTCCTATCAAGATATATAAATCCAAATTAAATTTCGGATTGAATTCTATTGGATTAATGATGCTGCTTATCGATAAAATTAATAAGATGTTAAAAATATTAGACCCAACAACATTACCTATGGCTATATCACTATTCTTCTTGGTGGCAGCTACAACTGAAGTTACTAATTCCGGCAAGGATGTTCCTGCAGCTACAATAGTTAATCCAATTATTTTTTCACTAACCCCCAAACTATTGGCAACATTCACTGCATTAGTTACCACTAGCTGTCCTCCAATTATTAAACCGGATAATCCAACGGCAATTAGCACCCAGATTTTTGTTGTCGATTTTGGTACAATATCTGATTGAATATTCGGATCACTTTTCATTTGATTGAATACATAATACAAAAACATAAGAAACAAGATTAGCATGATGGTGCCTTCTAATCTGCTTATGCTACTGGGCTCAGAAAAGCTAAAATCATTGATCAAAAACAACATTAAAACAGCTACAAATAAAGAAATAGGGATTTCTTTCCATGCCGTTGATGACTGAACAGAAATGGGCAATAATAATCCAGAAATACCCAATATGATAAATAAATTGAAATTATTGCTTCCTACAATATTTCCAACTACTATATCAGAATAGCCTTTAACTGAACCCACAATATTAACTACTAGTTCTGGAGCTGAAGTACCAAATGCAACAATGGTCAAACCAATTGCTAAATCCGACACATTATATTTTTTTGCTAAAGATGATGCTCCGTCCACCAGCCAATTTGCCCCAAAAACCAAGCAAGCAAATCCAACGACAATCAATAAGATTTGAACGATCATAATATCTATAATTTAATCTAAATGTAATAGATAGATATTAATTTTGTACATAATGGACTGACTTTTTGAGTTAATCAAATTATATAATATGGTGATTTACTGATGAATTATTTATTATAGTATTTGGATTGAATTACTGTTGATTAATTGTAAACTTATGTGTTTACTAGTCAAGAACCATGTCCATCTATAGGTTTACTTGTAATAATTTTATGTTGAGAATTACTTAAATAAGTCGGAAATTTCATTTTTCACTTAACTCCATACAAGCCTTTTACCTTTTCAAGATCAGTTGCCTCACCAATTTCATAAAAATACTCAATTTGCCATTTTTGAGTTCTTATGGCTTGTTTACTTTTGGCTATATCCCAAATTGGATAAACACGAATAGCTCTTTTCCCTTCTTTCTTGTTGGTGCTGATTACTCCCTTTTTAATCAACACTGATTTAGGAAAAACAAATTGACCGAATTTATCTTCAGCCTGAATATTCACTACAAAAAAATCAATTGGATCCGATTCATGAAAAGGTTCAATTGGTCCATTTCCATTTCGCTTCCAAAAAGTCACAAATTGTCCAGCTTTTTTAGGTGTTACTTTTGCACTTCTGCTGATAACATTCAGTCCATTTAATTTAAATTGACAAGCATCATATTCTTTGCTTTCTGATTCGGCTTTAAAGTTTAAAAGTGCTAGTCCGCATTTGTTGTAGATAGTGTTCTGGATGGATTTTAGGCTTTGGTTCATTGGTTTTCCATTATTATCTTTTGTATTATTTCTGACAAGGCCCAATAAAGTATTTCATGTGCATGTTATTTATTTTTAAGATCTTTAATTCTTGTTTCTAAGGATTCGCTGGGTTTCAAGGCTAATTCTTTTTGGAAATACTCAATTGCTTTATCTTTCTGATCTTGAGTAAGGTAAAATTCAGCCATTGAGTTATAAACTTTAGGGCTGTTTGGATAATTTTTTATATTCATTTTAAAAAATGCATATGCCTTATCATAATTTTCAGACCATATCATTTCATATCCATATGAATTAATCCAGTTTTCGGGAGGAGCTATTTCATATTCGAATTTTTTGGTTAAATGTTCAAAGTGAGATTCTACTACTTCTACCAATCTTTCAGTACTGAGTGAATCCTCAAAAAACTGATAGGGATTTTCAAATCTGTACCAAGAGAAGGTCGACCGCATAGCATCATAGGTTGAAATCAACGGTATACTGATATGATTTTCATTTTCATAAAATTTCCAATCGAATTGCAAGCCATTCTGACTATTTGATAAAGCTGTATTTGAGTAATCTATAATGGAACGTACATGTTGAGAAATAATAGAAGTATCCTTTGCTAGGCCTTCCAAATCCAAATCTTCAATATCTGGATCAGAAGCTGCCACAAATAGGGATTTATTCACAAATTTCTTACTCCGAAGGATTTCTTTTGAGGCTTCATTAAACTTACCATTATCCCACCAGAGACTAGGATCTAATGCAATAAAATTGTTGAAATACTCGGTGTAATTCTCCATTGCATATACCGCCATCAACCCTCCATATGAATGACCAATAAGTGTTTTGTAGGAAGTTGTTGGGTAATTATCATTAATATATGGCATAAGTTCGTCTACCATAAACTTCATGAACTGATCTCCTCCACCTGTATCTTGCAACCACCAAACACTAGCAGTAGTATCTACTGGATAGGGTGTTAAGTCTCGGGTTCTATTGGTATTTTTAATGCCAACAACCATCATTTTTGGCCAATATTGATTTCCACCATTGCTAAGGTGTTTAATGGTAGCAACTGTATGTTCAAAATTGTTACGAGCATCCAAAAGGTAGACTACAGGAAATTTTTCACTTTTGAGTTCATTCTTTGGGACATGTATTAATAACGCTCTGTTTTCACCCAATATTTTAGAATAAAGGCTGTCTGTTTTGCCGATTACAATTTCACCATTTTGAGCCGTTGATTTGATGACAGAAAGTAAAAGCAGAAATGTTAAAAGGATTTGCTTTTTCGTCATGATTAAATTCTATGTTCTATTAATTGCTGCTGATTTTTCGCGATATAAACCCCAAGTGATTTCAGAGCTACTAATTTATCAAAGTATAACAAACTTTGATGGGGAAAGAAATCTCTTTATTAGCACTTCGACCTAGTGGTATATAACCACAGATACTAAATTAGCAATTTTTAGGCAGTTTCAGGAATATATCCCCATGCAATAAGTTCCTTTTTACTTTTAATTTCTTTTGTACCACCATCATGAATTATTACAATCCGAGTTGCCATGTCAAGAATATTCCTATAATCATGGTCAGTAATTATAAATCCTTTATCAACCGATTGTTTTTTTATCAAATCTTTTATGGCCTCCTTATAAACCGGGGCGATCCCGTTAAATGGCTCATCAATCAGCGTATAAGCCGATTGCGAATATATAATTAAAAAGATTTCCAATAATCTTTTTTCTCCGCCAGAAAGTTGCTTACTCTTTCTATTAAGCATTGGTGCTATTAAATCATGCTTTTTAATCAATTCAGTTTCATTTTTATCGCAAAACAGCTCAATTATAGTTTTAACTTTCACATGATTTGGCAAAAAATTATCTTGTGGTAAATATTTTATCAGTTTTCGATTATCAAAAAGACCTGAAGATATTTTTTCTCCTATTTTAACAAATCTACTATCGGCTTGTATTGAACCGAATATTATTTTTAAAAGGGTTGATTTTCCAGTTCCATTTCGTCCAAGTAGTCCAATTATTTCTCCTTTTTGACAGGAAATAAAAACATCTGTCAATATTTGCTTGGTAGCAAAGCTCTTTATTACGCTATCAACGTGTAGTTTGCTCATAATAAGAAAAAAAATAGTCCGATTGATAAGTTTAAAATAAATGTGATTATCCAAAGACTTAGTCGGCTTAACCACAAATTGTAATAGAAATAATATTCATTACTATTTTCTACTTCATATATAAAATAGTGGAATAAAAGTCCTAAAAAGATATAGGAGACTCCTGTAGTTGTAAGGGAAAATTCTCCTGTGATTCCAAATCCAATTAATGCCATTAATCCTGATAAAACTAAAGTAGGAATAATCAGCTTTTGATAAAAAATCAATATGGTTTTTACTATTCGCATGGTCTAACTTCTGCTTGCTTGCGGACTTATAAATCCCGTTGACTATAATAAGCTATAAAATACTGAAAGTGGCAATGGATGTGATTTCTACATATCTGCCAATTTTATTAATTGCAAAATATTAGAATCACATTGAGCAATAATTGAACCAGAAACTGCTTAGTTGCTAATTTTAACCCGAAAAATTGATATGAATTTTTCGTCCGAAGGACAGACAATTTGTAAAAACCCGATTATTAGATAATCACTTTATAATTCTCATATTAAAGCATAATTTTAAAAACACCCAAATTTGGGCCATAAGGTTTTTAAAATTATCGGGGTTAACCCTAGTGTAATCATTTGATAATCAGTTATTATAACTTGAAAATCGCTATTCCTCATAACCTTATCATGAATAATGTGGGTTAAAATGCAAACATAAATTTGAACTAGTTCCCTACAAATTTTCTATTGGGTGTTTTCAGATGGGCTTATAGTATTTTATTAATCTTCACTATGCCAACGCTCAGTCTCCGAGTTAAACCAATTAGTCACTCCTAAGTAGCTATCATAGCTCAACCAATATCGACTAGTGGTATCTGTCCTGTATCGAAATTGACGTATTCCTATTCCTTGGCCAGTAGAAGGTATTGATTTTATTTGTTTACCTGCTAAATCATCAAGCCTTGCAGGATATTTATGGTTTGATTTATGAAACCTATTTATGGCTTCGATCAATTTATTTGCTCGATTAGTAGATAAGTTGCTCTGAATTTTACTTACTATAAAAAATGAAAATATAGAGATTAAAATGAGGAGCGGAAATACCAAAAAAGGTATGTAAAATCTAGATTTTGTCCTCAATGCTACTAATAAAATAATAAGACCTAAGATCAATGATTGAATAAGTACTATAACAGATCCAATAAGACCAATAGGAATCAGTCCAAAAGATAGTTCCATTATTGCCAAAGTCATAAATACTACTGCTAGCAAACAGAGAAAGATTTTAGTTTTTGAATTCAAGATTGTTTGTTTAATAAAAAGAGCACACTAAATACAATTAGCAATCCTTCCCAAAATACTTTTTAAAATTGACCTTAATTTTTGATTTTTTCATTCAATCTTTGATTTCTTGTAAAATGATGAGTGTGACATAGAAAATACCAAGCTTGACATCTGCACACAGCCACAGCAATTAATAAATTTACAAATTGTGGCTGACTTTCCAAGTACCGCCAAACTTTCCTGACTGATGAAACCCCATTCATTCATAGGTGATGTTGCCAATCGTTTTTGGTCGAAAAGTTTTTCGGATAACAGGCTGGTTCTGATCGTCAAATTCAGTTAAAATAAGGGTGGTATACTTACCTACTTCTATGAGCTCAGAAATTACATTTCCTTGTTTATCATATTCGTATTCAAATGAGTTTGATCCATGTAGGGAAGAATGTGTTTGTTTGATCTCTCGCCCAAGTTCATCGTATTGAAATTTGGTTGTTGATATTGTATCATTCTCCTGTATATTTATGGCTCCTATAAGTCTATTTTTTAAATCAAATTTATTATATGTTACTGTAGTGTCGATTTTATTTCTTCCCTTCAGTTTAGATTTATTTAACGTGACTATTCTGTTACATTTACCTTTTTCATCATAGTACTTAAGTATCTCAAGTTGCACCGTATCTACATCCACTATTTCCATCTGATCATTGTAGTCAGGTCTGATAGATAAATATTCTGTACGTCTTAATTCAGTATTTTTATAAAAATTTATTTTGTGTTCCTGAATTAACCCATCGACAGAATCAATTTCTTCAACTAATTGTGAAGTTTTATTGTATCGATTGATTTGATGTTGCCATTTAATTGAATCACCATTTTCTAGCTTATAGTGAATCTTTTCAAGAAAGAGTGCGTCTTGATATTTTCTTACTATAACTGACGTGTCAATTAACTTTATAAGTTCAGTATTGGTATTAAATGAAGAGTAGATAATCTTAATTCTTTCATTTCCATTTTTAATATGGTCGAAAGTCTCCGTCCACTTCAAATCCCAATTATCAAGTATACTCTGACCTTTTGAGGTATAAGACATGAGAAAAGTAAATAACACTAGTATAATATATCTAATCATGCTTTTCTTAGGGAATATGTTTGCTAAATGTTAAGAATATGAGGCATTGGGCATTTCAAGGCTCTAATCTACCAATCCAATGCATATTTTCTTAAATGTAATCATTTTCAACTTTAGCACTATCTGCCCCATGACCTATATTTAGTGTTAGCAAAAGTTCTTTACTCTTCAGTTTGTAGTTTTATCCAAGCTTCAATTTCCTCTAATGCAAGCGGTGAGAAAGTCTGTTCGATGGTTGAGTACTCATCTGGCAAACCAGTGTCAGCTTCTTGAAATAAATGGTTCAGTTTCGGCATTTTTTTGATCGTCACCATATCGTTTCCCCCTTTATCTAAGGCCGATTTTATTGCACCTAAGTTTTCTTCTCCTGGAATTTGCAGATCTTTTGCTCCATTTATTGCCAAAACCGGACAGTCCACTTGTTCCAGAGCGACACTTGGATCATACTGAAGAAAATTTTGAAACCATGCAGCCGTAAAAATCTCAAGAATTTTATCTACGTCCTCAGCTTTCACTTCATCAGGTAAACTCTCTGGTTGAGCTTTTAAGGATGCTGATAGGTCAGATCTGGTCTCCTCTAAATCGCTGGATTCAATAACAGCACTAAAGATGCTTTCATAAAAGACTAATTCGGCTTCTGTTATATCAGCGCTAATTCCTTTGGCTTTATTAAGGGTTTCTGTCTGTAGTAAAATCAACTCATATCCAGAGATGGCTGGGGCAGCCATCATCACGATAAAACTTATATCCTTTCTTCGGGAAGCAACTAATGGAGCTATCAATCCACCTCCACTATGACCAATCAGACCAATTTTATTTGAATTGACGTCTTTTCTAGACTTCAAATAGGCAACTGCGCTCTCTACATCACTTGCTATTTCAGCGTAAGCAGCGACTTCATATTCTCCTTCTGACTGCCCTACACCTCTGTCATCATACCTCAAAACACCAATTCCGTTTGAGGTTAGGTAGTCAGCGATTACTAAAAATGGTTTATGTCCTGCTACTTCTTGATTTCTATTATGCGCGCTGCTCCCGGATATTAAAACCACTATTGGAAAATCAGTTTGGCCATTAGGTAAAGTTAATGTACCAGATAATGTAATCTTTGCTTCTTTATTTTGAAACTTTACATCCTCTGAAAAATAAGGGTATGGCTCTGTTGGTTCTTGAGGCCTTGGTCCAATTTCAACATCCTGAGCCGTTAATGGATAAAGCGTAATCACTAGGAATAATAAGATTATAAGATGCTTCATATAATTTTTGGTAATGTTACATTGGTTAAGGTGGATTCAATTTTCGCCAACGGGCTAGTATAAAAATAGTAGCGCATTTATATTCACTAACCCTTTTTATATTTACTTTCTTCCCTGTAATCGCTTTTATTTTTAAAGTTGTTGGCAAAAGTATTTTCTTTTTCCCATTTCTTGATTATCACAAACCAAATTACGATTGAAACACCTAAAATCACGATTTTTTCAGTTCCGTCAATTCCGTTTTTTATTAACGCATTAAACATCATAATTTGGATAATCATATGAAAACAAGCACTCGCTACAATCGACTTTGTCGATTCAGCTACTTGTCCAATTCCCCAACTTCCAAGAATCATCATTCCTAAAAAGAATAGGTTATCTCCAACAGTTGCCTTTGTTAAAAATGTCAAATGCCATAAATACCATATAAATCCGATTATTAGATATTTTTTCCAAGGCTTCAATGTTTTTAATTCTTCTTGCAAGTATCCTCTCCACCCATATTCTTCCATTATACAATATAGAAAAGTCCCAATGGCAGCTATAAGTCCGTACAGGTGATATTCCATTTCAAAGTCATTTGTTACTCCAATTATTGTCAAAATTATAATTGGAATAATAACCATTACAAGGCTTTTAGACTTTGAAGTTCCAAATAATGATATTTCCGTCTTTCGCTCTTTCTTCAAAAAAGGAATAATAATTAATGCGCCTATTATCACTCCGCTACCTTCTAGAAGAACAGTAGTAAATATAAAAACCCAAGTTGGTAGTTTTTCTAATACAGATTTAAGTTCAAAAATGTCAAATCGGAAAATATTCGACATTAAAGTGGCGATAATAAAAAATATCACTACTCTTTTCCAACTTATATTATTCTTCTCCATTTCGTCTTTTATATTATTGCCAACGTTTAGTATAAGAATAGTAGCCGATTGCGTGGCACTTTCCTGTCAAGTTACAAGAAAGTTGAAGCGGGTTACAACCCGTGAATTTACTACTACTTCGGCTATTATTTTTATACATTGTTAGCCACTGGCATTTATCCAACTGTTAATATTATCACCTTTGAATTATCAGTCAATTTCTCCAAATTCTCGGAGATAGCTTTTATTCCTTCCAATTCGGCTTTTGCAAATTCAGGGTCAGAATCCTCAGAAAAATCTTTATTAAATTCAATTAGTTCTTCAGTTGTGATATTAACCGAATTAAGCTTTTCTAAATATAACTCCTTAAGTTTATATGTAAAAATTATCGTTGATATTCCACGTTTCTCAGAAATCCAATTGGCAATAGAGTCATGTTCGCTGTCAAGTATATTAATCTCCTTTTTCTCTTGTAAGAAAATCAATAGATTGCCAAATACATAGCCTGACCAATCAAAGTCCTTTAGTTTTTCTGAGTTGGAATCAAGAAATGTCCAAAATTCGTCAATCTTTTCTTTTTTAAACAATCCTTTTTTTACTGTCTTGACCTCTGATTTCTCTTTTAATTCGTCAAGTTTATTTGTTTCTATAATCCTAAATTCTGCTATTGCTGACATAATTAATTATTTTATTTCACTATCAAGTAATTCTTTATAGCTATTTGCTTTTTTAACCGAATCAATCCATTTAGGAACAAAGTCATTAGTATTTATTTCGTCTAATCGTTCTAACATGAAAGTCCTTAAATCGTCAAGTGTTACTTTCTTATTTTCTTGAATGAAACTAAGTTCTACTTTGAATACATTTGGCAGAAATCGAAAAAAGTTCCGCCAAAAAGAAACAGGTGGTCTTCTATCAACTACCTTAAATACATTTCCCTGACAATCACAAAATTCTTTATCCTTGTAATACTGTATAAATAAATCCTCTTGGTTGGTATAAATAAATTCGTCAAAGAGCATGTAAACTGTTAAATCATCCTCTTTGTCCCAGTTTTTATCGGATATGTTTATCATCGGATATTTAATGCTCATTTTTTGCAGTATGTTCTTTTTGCTTGTGGCTAACGCCACTGTATAAATTCGTGGCTGATTAAAAGTATAAAAATTTGCGTTAACTAACGAGGCAATCCGCAGGATTGCTTACTAGATTAAATTCTTATAGGTAAGTCAATCCTTATCTTATGGATAAAGCAAGAGAGTTCAGGTAGTTTTTGTCATATTTTTTATTGTTACGAATAACCGCAAATAATCGATGAATGAGTTTAGACCGAACCGCATTTAAAACTAGCATTTTATTTTTTCCCTCTTCCACTTTTCTAGTGTAGTAATCTCTTAATTCCCCATCAACCTGGATGGCTGAAAGGGCTGCCATATGAAAGACTTGCTTTAATTTTTTATTAGCACGTTTAGAAACTCTTGCTTTGGTTTTTAAACTGCTACCAGACATAAATTGAAAAGGAGCTACACCAGCGTGACAAGCGAACTTTCTTGGGTCTGAAAAGTCTTTAAATCCTCTGGTAGCCACAATAGTTTGTATTGCTGCTTGTGTTCCTATTCCAGTTATTGAGGTAGATAGATTAAACTGATGCTTTAGATTATCATCGTCAGTTATGAGGTGATCAATCTGATCCTGTATGGATTTAAGCTGCAAGACCAGCGTTTTAATAATAGCCTTATATCGTTTGACTTTGTTTTTGTAGAAAGAGTCAGGGACATGTCCTTTTTGATCTTTGATTTGAGCAGTGTATTTAGTTTTGTCTGTTAAGATTAAATCTCTTTCATTTAATAAAAATTTGAGTTCTTCAATAACTTCATCATCTCTATTATATAATTTCACTAAGTCTTTAAATCGGAAAGCATAAATGGCTATTTTTTCAGAATCAATTTTATCATTTTTAGATCTAGAGATACCCGAACGGTGTTTGATCTGAGCAGCATTTTCAATCCACAGATCAATAGCCATAGCTTTACAAGCTTCAACTAAGGAGAAAATATAAAGTCCGGTAAACTCTGCACAAACCAAGCTGTTTTCAATATCAAAGCCATTTCTTTTAAGTGACTTTAAATGTACAATAATACTTTTAGAGTTGTTTTTACAAACTGAGTGATTGAGTTCACCATCTGTGTTTAAAGTAGTAATGTCAATTTTAGCTTTGCTAATATCAATACCAATAAAATTAGAATAATTCATAGATTTACTTTTAAGGATGAAACATAAAGGGATTAAGTACACTCCTAATGACCTTAATAGTCGAGACTAATATCTTATTGAGGTTTTGAGTACTTAAAAAATAGAATAGTACCTATAAGGATTCTAGATTTTATCTAGCGGATTGACTGGTTTACTATTCTACCTCCTTTCTTATTATAATACAATATCGTAAATCTAAGGTGCGGATTGACGGGCTTTCTACAAAGAGCAGAAGTCGCAATCACCTACTAAACAGCCATGATTTATAGCCCCTATGTAAAAGCATAAGTCCTTAACAGCTAACTTCTTAAATTAGGGTTGGAGAACAAAAATTAAAAGAAAGGAGCAAGGACTTATGAAGACTAAAGTTAATGATTTTTCAGGAATGAATATCTATGCAGGAATAGATGTTCACAAAAAGAGCTGGTCAGTCACTATTCTAGTAGATGAACAGGAGCATAGAACATTTAATCAACCACCAAGTGCAGAAGTACTATACAAGTATTTAAACAAACATTTCTCAGGGGCTAGCTATCATAGTGCCTATGAAGCTGGCTTTTGTGGTTATGGACACCATCGTCAACTGCTGGAACTAGGAATTGATAATATGGTTATCAATCCAGCTGATGTACCCACGACTGGTAAGGACAAGGCAGGAAAGACCGATAAAGTAGATAGCCGCAAGATTGCAAAAGGCCTTCGAAACGGGAGCCTGACTGGTATCCATATATTTGATGAATCGGGTCAGGACCTACGGAGCTTTGCCAGGATGAGGCATAATATGCAGAAAGATTTACGCAAAGCAAAGCAACGCATAAAAGTGTTTCTCAATTTTAACACCATTACTGTTCCTGCGCATCTTGATGATGATAATTGGAGTAAAGCTTATGAGACCTGGCTTGAAGAGGAGGTTAAGTTCTCTACTGAAAATGCACGGACTGCTTTCGATTTTATGTTGGCCAACTATCATTATCAAAAACAGCAAGTAAGACAGATAAGCAAGGAACTTAGAGCCTACTTTCGCAAATATCATAAACAAGATTATTTCCTACTGCGGACTATTCCCGGTATTGGTCCATTGTCAGCCATTGCCATTATCAGTGAAGTGGGAGACATTAATCGATTTGCTAATGTCGATAAACTCAGTAGTTATGTTGGATTACTACCGCTGACCAATAACAGTGGAGAAACTGAAAGAGTAGGAGGCATGAGTTATAGGTGTAATAATTATCTACGCACTATTCTAGTAGAAGCCTCATGGCAAGCCATCAGAAAAGATCCTGCCATGTTGCTCTACTACAAAAAGCACGCAGCCAAGGGGAATGGAAAGCGGGCTATTGTGAAGGTGGCTGCCAAGTTGCTCAATAGAATCAGATATGTATTAAAAAACAAAGAAGAATATGTGTTGGGCGTAGTAAAGTAATAAATTCTAATGAAAATAATTTTTAACCAATTATAAGACAATTAATGAAAGAGGTGATCGCAAAACATTCGTTGCAATGCTTTTTTGAAAGTAGTTGCATTTATAGCATGCGACCCTCTTTACATAAATAAGACATTACAGGGAAATACGAAGAAGCAGTGCTTTTATCGCAAATAGCAGCATGGTCTTATAATTTCATACACACAGCGCAAAACCGTTGACAGTGGATAAGTTGGCATCCCAAGGGCCCTGCCCAAAACTTACCCACAATCAACAGTTTCAACAATGACAGTAGTGATTTGAAATAAATAGTGTAAATTTATAGAGCAGACCTCCTAATTATAGTTGGCTGGAACTCTTATGGCTTTTCATAGCACAGGATGTTGGCGGTAGTTTTTTATTTTTTAATAGTCGTATTCAGCAACATAAATGAGTATTCTTTTCCTTCGTCAATTAAGTCACCAGATACTTTTATTTTATGATTGGATGTCAATTTTTTCTCATCTGATTTCTCGAGAAAAAGCACGATGATTTTTCTTTTTTCTCCTTCGTATTCGATTTCTGTCGAAATGTAATGGTGTCCACCGTCAGCACCATTTGATAAAACCTTATAGTCGGTCAGTTCCGCTTCAAACGGTTTGGATTTTATCATTTCAGAGTTCAATAAGTATTTGGTGTCACCTGGTTTATTTTCGTAAAGCCAGTTTTTCCGCTTAAGAAGTTCCAGTGTTGAGTCAAAATCCACTTCATCATCAAATTCCATTCCTAGTTCGTTCCGAATATCAATGTAAAATCCTGCCCCGTTATGGTTTTTCAGATACTCAATTATATGTTGCTCTTTAGCTGTCATTTTAAATTACCGCCAACGTTAAGAATATAGAGCGTTGGGCACTTCAGGGCTCAAAGCTATCAATTCCCAACATATTTTCTTAAATATAATCATTTTCAATTTTAGCACTATCTGCCCAATGAACTATATTTAGTGTTATGCATTTTTCTATTCTCTGCTATTTCTTGTTTTTTGTTGCATTAAAATATCCTACCCATAAGGGAAGTAATATAGCCAATGTTCCAAATAGAATTACAGGAACTGAAACACCTTTAATTATTGCATATATTATGGATAATAGAGAGGTCGCTGTTAGTATTAGCAGTACTGGCAAGACCCACTTTCGTTCAAAAAATGACTTTTCTTTTATTATTTCATTTGCATTCGCATCATTATATTTTCTAAGGACTTCATCAAGACTCTTGCAGTAAATGTCAAAACCCAAGGGGTCACAAAAATTTGAGTTTGCAAGGATTTTAAATTCTCTGCTGTCTTTAAACTTTATTCTTAGTTTTGTGCCCTCAAAATTTTCAATTTGATAGTTTTGAATTCCATTGAAGTCCACTCTTCGATTGAATGTCGATAAGTTAAGGTCGGTAAAAGAATCTTGAATTATTGCAGAGCCCTCTTTTCTAAAGCCTCTCTTTTTAACCCAGAAAAACAAAATTGGTATAGAGAATGAAATAATCAAAGCTATTATCACTCCTAGAGATTTAATGAATATAAATGTTAGAATCATTAAGCACGCAAAAATCAAAGCAGTTATACCGAATATTTTAAGGATGTAGTTTGTGTCGGTATATTCAAAGTTGTATTCTTTCATTGTTGTATTTCTGTCCATGCGACATTATGCATAACGCCACTGTATAAATTCGTGGCTGATTAAAAGTATAAAAATTTGCGTTAACTACCGAGGCAATCCGCAGGATTGGCTTATTAAATTAATTCTTACCCAATAAATCAATCCTGCAGATTGACGGGCTATCTACAAAGAGCCGAAGTCACAATAACCTACTTACAGCCATGATTTATACAGAATGTTGTGCCCAGTTTTCTTTTATATTCTTGGTTTTTAAAATCCATATTAACATTCCCAAACAAAGAAGTCCAAAGCAAATGATTGCAATTGCTGCTATTGAATGGTTTTTTTGATAGTCAGAATGATTTACAATTATCTGTCCGTTAGATTCTATTTGATAAACATTATTTGTTGGGCTTTTATCAGAGGAGTCGTAGTAAAATATTGTTATTTGTTTCCCTTGGTTTAACTGTTTCTGTAATTCATAATAGGACTGCTTAGGGTTAAAGGTTCCAAACAACTTGTCATGTTCTTTTAATTTAATTCCAAAATAATCTTGGTCAGTGTAGGTAAATGGTACAGCTCCTACCTTTTTATTATCAGTTACAATTTGAGTTAATTCAATAGTCCCTGTCAATTTGTGTGTGTCGTCTAGATTTCTCGTCTGGTTATCAATTAGCATCTTGAGACCCAGAATTGACATCACCAGTCCAAGTCCACTAAGACTTATTAATGCAAGAATGTTTTTTAATATGGTTTTATTCATTTTTTAATTGGGTACAACAAGTGAATATAGTCACCCCCCGGTGACTATATATCTATTATACATTTCTAAACTTACTAATAAATTAATTGAAAAAAAAGACCTTAATAACTGACTTAAATAAACTATTCAGCCATTAACCGTAGAATTAAACGTTTATTAAACGTTTAACTCTACGGAAAAATATTACTCCAAAATCTCTTGAATAGGCTCACCAGTGGCGCCATTTGGCAGGGAAGTCCCCAAAATGTGAGCCAAGGTCACTGCTATATCGTCTATATTTTGTCTTTTGTAGGATGTTCCGCTTTTGATGCCGGAGCCATACCAAATCAGTGGCACATGAGTATCATAAGCATAGCCTGTTCCATGGGTAGTGGCTGAGCGAGTTTGGTAAAACCAGCCTGGTTCTAATATTAACAACACATCTCCAGAGCGCTTAAAATTATAACCCATTTGCAAAGCCGCAGCTTTATGTTGTGTAAATTGAGTGCTTTGCATATCGGTAGCCGAATAAGCTTCTGCTACTCCTTCTAATTTTAAAGCTTCATTAACCATGAATTTTCTGATGGCATCTAACTCAATATTCATTTCAGTTATTAAATCATGATTTAAGAAAAACTGCTCATTGGAAAAATCTTCAATCCATTCGCCTTCACCAAATTTCTGATTTAAAGCATTACTCATATTTTTCACATAGGCTTTGCCATCATAATGATCCGCAGGAATTTTATTGGCTTGCAAATATTCAGGTACTTCCGCACATCCGTGGTCAGAAGTCACAAAAATCAGATAATTACCTTTGCCCACTTTCTCATCTAAGTGTTTGAACAACCGGGCTATCTCTTGGTCTAATTTGATGTAAGTATCTTGCACCTCCACCGAGCGTGGACCAAATCCATGACCGATATAATCTGTTGAAGAAAAGCTAAGCGCTAGAAAATCAGTAACATCATCTTTCCCCATTTCTTCTCCTTCCAAAGTGGCAATAGCCAAATCAGCCAAAATAGTGTTCCCATAGGCGGTATTCGGCAACAAGCTAAAGTTTCCATTTTCTGCTCTTAAAGCTTTCAAATTATAAGGAAAAATGGGTTTCTTTTTACCTCTTACCATCATTTCATAAGGCATATCATCTGCAGTGGATTCAGTATAGTCTGCCAAAGGCATTGAAAGCTCCCATGTTTGGTTTAAATAATCATCCGCCAGATTACGGTTATTGAAATCTTGCAGCCAAGTCGGTAATCTCTTTTTTCCATAATAACTACTGCTTACAAAATGTCCATTGCTTTTATCATACCAAAAAGAACCCGTTGGGTTATGACCAGCTGGCAAAATTGACCCTCTGTCTTTAATGGAAATCCCTATTACTTTTGATTTGAAATTGGTAGCCAGTCCTAACTCATCCGTAATGGTGCTGCTCAACATTCTGTGTGGCGACATTAAGCCAGCCTCAGAAGTAGAACCAATGGTATAAACAGAAGTATCTTCTGCGCAATACACAGAGGTTCTGATATTTTTATCATACCAATTATTGGCGATTATTCCATGCGTAGCTGGTGTAGTTCCGGTATAAACTGACGCATGACCCGGGCCTGTAAAGGTTGGGATATAGTTGTAGTGAGTGTTATGGTTATAAAATCCATCCGAAATCAATCTTTTAAAACCATCTTCTCCAAAATTATCAGCATAACGCTCAAAGTAGTCATGGCGTAGCTGGTCAATCACAATTCCCACCACCAATTTAGGCTTTTTTACTTTTTCTTCTTTTTTCTGAACCGCTTGGCAAGAAAATAAAATCAATAGAGCCAAAGCTCCGCTAAAATATCTCATCATTGAAATTGAATTATAATTTTTTGCAAATTAAAAATTTGAACCGAGTTATGATAGGAATTTAAGATTAAGGTTATGTGAATAAAAAAAAAGCCCTTAGCTCCCAAAGGCAGAATTCAATATTATTAAGTTAAGAAGATTTCTATTTTTCGCTTTAGCGAAAAACCTTTTGTTTTCTTTTATATCTCTTGTGGTAAAAAAATCTTTGTTAATGTGGACTAACCTCAGCAAATTTCTACCACAAAAGAAACAACAGAACACAAAGTAAAATATCCAAGGTTATTTTACAGGATTGTATTAAAAGTTAAGGCTTGAAAGCTTAACTTAATAGCATTGAAGGGAATTGGATAGTCTCACAGATTTGGCTTAGCAGAAAACTACAATTTTCATCAATATTCTTTGTGAATTTAAACCAAAAAATTGATGGAGTGGCTCTGGAATTCGCTTCGGTCTGACGGTTTTCCACCGTCTAATCGCTCTGCAGTCTTGCCTAAACTACGATCAAAATCCTGTGTGTACACCCTTTAGGCATTAGGGGCTGGCTGGCGTTAATCACAAGCAGTTTCAAGATAATCATCAAAGTTTAGTCCTTCTTTGAATAAAACTCTTCCGTTTTTATCAAAATAAGCAATTACTATATAGTTGATTTCTGACAGTCTTCGTTCGGCTATCCAGTAGAGCTCACCTTTACTTTCATGAGCTTGCAGCTCGTTGAAAATAGATGGAATAATTTCCTCACCTAACTGATTGAGCACTCCATATCCTGCGCTTCTTCGGATGATATAAAATGGTTCTTCTGCAAATACCACTCTTTCCCAAGTGTCTAAATCTTCATACAGATATTCATTTTGGTAAATATTCAATATTCCGATTTCTCCTTCCTCCTCTACTATGGCAGTCGAATCATTAAAATATTCAATGGATTCAAAATCTGCATTCAGTAAAATTTCGGAGGAAACATCGCTTATTCCTACTAAATCATCTTCCTTGAAAATATATAAGGAATCTTTGAGAAACTCTTCCAATTTACTTTGAGAATGAGCAGGGATGATTTTCAAGCTATCCACTATTAAAGCTCCAAACTTTTTATTTTGCAAAATTGGAATCAAACCATTTTGAAATGCTCCAAAAGCCTCAGCTTTTTCAATTTTAATTTCATTGCCGGCAGAATCAATTAATTGCTTCTTCTTATTTTGATGGATTTGAATCAATTGGGGAGTTAAGATATTGATATCGAGTTTTTCGCCTTCTTTTATTTTTCTTCCAAATCCATTATATAACTTGAAATATCCTTTATCATTGGAAATTTCCACAAAGCGTATTTGATCCGCAGATTCTGAAAAAGCAACATTATAATTCTTCAAGATTCTAAAGGATTCCTCTCCTTCTAATTGGATTTTTTTACCTGATTGAAAAAGCAGAGATTTAGCGGAGTCCTGAACTGTAAATGTTAACCAGCCATTAAAAATTCTTATCGAATCATATTCAAATTTTGGAAATCCTTTTAATCCATTATTAAAAACTGACCAAAGACTATCTTTTTGCAACGCTAATACACCTGATTTAAATTGATAGTCATCTAACTCCTCTTCAAATAAAGAATTTCTATTTTCATCTAAAACACTAATATTACCATCTTTTTCCTTGACCCAGAAATTGTCAAAATAGTCAAATCTAGCTTTCTCTAAAGGAAAAATAACTAGTGCCTGATTATCAATAATGGTTTCATAATCATTTGAATATAACCTGATATATTGCTCACCTAACCAATCGTAATCATCATAAAGAAAGCTTAATGATTTTAAATCATCTTTAGCTACTTTTTTGAAATCAGCTGAAGAAGCAATCGCCATATCATCTCCTTTTTTGAAAAAGAAAATACCTTCTTCTTTCCAGACACTGTCAACCGGCTGTTTTAAAATAGGCTCCCCCAAAATTGAAACCAATTGCCATCCCTCAAATTCTTTTTTTGCAATATGAAACTTATCCAATGCTAGGAAAGCTAGCGCTTTTAGTTTCAACTCTTCTTTTAAGCTGTAATGAATCAAGTTTTGCTCACGACCGAAATCATTTATTTCAAAAAATCCCGAAGTCATATAGTCAATAGACTTGATTTTTAATTCCTCTATTTTTTTACCGTTTTTTAAATATGCATGGATCTCATTATTATGATTACTTAAAATGTACGGATTCTTGATAAAAAAGCAAGAATCCGTTATCACTTGATCAAATTGAAAGGACAATAAGCTTTCTTCCTCCAAATTATAGAAATAGTAAAGGCTATCTTTTTTATGAGCCAGCAATTCGGGCACACGCTCTTCATAATTCAATCCATTTAGAATTGATAGTGCTGTTTTAGAAGCCTCAAACTTCTCATATTGATCGATGAATCGTTTATAATCTGAAGATTCAGCTCCAGCACTTATTATATTTAAAATTATTTTAGCCGCTTCTTCAGCAAATGATGTTTGTGGTCTTTCTTCCACATATTCAATATATTTACTAAGTGCTTTATTTTGGGTTTTCTTCTCGTAATAAAGTGTTTCAAAAACATTTCGTGCCTTTTGAGCTTGAGGTGCATCAGGATATTTCTTGAAAAACTCACTAACTGCCTGAGTAGTATTTTGTGCTATGGCATCTTCATAAGCAACCTGATTTCTTAATTCAATAGCTCTCTCTTCAAAAGTTAAATATTGATAATTGGTGAGATAATGATTAAATGATTCTTCTTTATTTTTGGATAACGCTCTCTCAAATGCCAAACTATCAATAATTAAAGCTTGATTCACTACATCTAGACTATCGAAGCCATTTTTTGCTAATTTTTCAGTGCTTTCATCATTAAGCTTAGGAAAAGTATCGCTCACGGATTGGATATAAAGGTGCGCTGAATCTACTGCATCAAAAGACCAGACTGGATGGCTGTAATATTTGGCCAACATAAATTGAGCGGCAGGATTTTTAGAATTCTTTTCCACCGCCTTATCAATTCGCTGTTTAGCCTTTGCCATTTCGTTTTTCTCCAAAAATTTATCCGCCTTTAGTACTTTATAAGCACATCCAGATAAGAGTGAAATGGCAGTAATTGTAAATAGAAAAATTAATAGTTGACGCATACACCTCATGATATTCGCTTAGAGCGTCTTAAAAATACTCGACAAAGTTATAAATAATATTAAAGCTTATGGAAGGTTTGATAGCAAACTGAAAGAATTAATAAGTGAAATAAATAATGTAATTGCCAATTGCCGGCTAAATAGTATATTGCGCATTGTTTTTAGGCAGGTATAAAACTATGGATAAAATAGCCATTATAGATTTAGGCACGAATACTTTTCACTTACTCATTGTAGAAGTTAAAGATGGGGAAGAGAAAATTATTCATAAAGAAAAAATTGCAGTTAAGCTTGGTGAAGGTGGGATAAGCGAAGGCAACATCAGCAAAGATGCTGAGGAACGGGCTGTAAAAACCATGCTTTATTTCAAAGATAAAATCAATGAAGAGAAGGTAGATCAAGTATTTGCTAGTGCAACTTCTGCTATGCGTAATGCAAGCAATGGAACGGAAGTTATGCAAAGAATCCACGATGAAACAGGGATCTCCATAGAGTTGATTTCTGGACTAGATGAAGCAAAATTTATTCATAAAGGAGTTAAGAAAGCTTTAGAAATTGGACCTGAACCAGCTCTAATTATGGATATTGGAGGCGGTAGTGTTGAATTCATTATCTGCAACGAGACTGAGGTTTTCTGGATGCAAAGTTTTGAGATTGGTGCTCAAAGATTATTGGATAAATTCCATAAACACGATCCCATCTTACCAAAAGACATTGAGAAGCTTGATGATTTCTTAAGAAAAGAATTAGCTGATCTCAAAGTGAAAATGGACATTTACCAACCTCATCATCTGATTGGTTCTTCCGGCACTTTCGATACTTTGATAGATATTAACTACCTACAAAAAGGAGATGATAAACCTGAGGATGTTGCTTTTTCACTTTCTCTTGAAGATTTCGATCGTATGTTCAATGAAATCATCCAAAAAACTAGAGAAGAAAGAATGGAAATCCCCGGCATGATTGAAATGCGTGTGGATATGATAGTAGTAGCCGTTTGTTTAATTCAATTCCTGATTGAAAACAATGAGTTTATTGATATCAAGGTATCCACTTACGCGCTTAAAGAAGGTTTATTGGATGCCATTATATCAGATGAATTAAAATTATCATAATGAGTCCCTACAATTACAAAGCATTACAAAATTTCGTAAAAGAGGTATTCAGTCAAATGGGTTGCCCTGAAAATGAAGCTGCGGAAGCATCTGAAGTTTTGGTTAATGCAGATTTACGCGGAGTAGATTCTCATGGTGTGGCTCGTTTGCATGGTTATATAAGACTATGGGAAGAAGGCAGGATTAATGCAAAACCCAATATTAAAATCGTGCATGAAACGCCCAGTACTGCAGTAGTTGATGGAGATAAAGGCTTAGGGTTGGTAGTAGCGCCATTTGCCATGCGAATCGCCATGGAAAAAGCAGAAAAAGTAGGTACTGGCTGGGTATCGGTTAAAAACTCCAATCATTATGGGATAGCCGGCCACCATAGTATGATGGCCTTAGATAAAGATATGATTGGGTGGTCGATGACGAATGCAAGCCCTTTAGTTTCCCCTACATTTTCAAAAGAAAGATTATTGGGTACTAACCCGATTTCCATTGCTATCCCCACCAAAAACCAACCTCCTTATGTAGCGGATTTTGCGACTACTACTGTTGCGAATGGCAAACTAGAGGTTCTAAAAAGGAAAAATGAAAAAGCTCCTTTAGGCTGGGTACAAGATAAAGATGGAAAAGGAACAACTGACGTAGATGCTTTGAAGAAAGGTGGTAGTATGCTGCCTTTAGGTGGTTCAAGAGAACACTCAGGTCACAAAGGATATATTCTTGGTTCTATTGTAGACATCTTCTCTGCAGTACTCTCAGGCGCAAACTATGGTCCTTGGGCTCCTCCTTTCGTTAGCTTCTTGCCATTGAAAGAAAACCCTGTAGGTGAAGGCTTAGGTCATTTCCTAGGAGCGATGAGAATTGATGCCTTCCGACCTGCCGAAGACTTCAAATCACATATGGATAATTGGATTAAAACTTTCAGGAATGCTGAAACAACCGGTGAAAACGATAAAGTACTAATTCCTGGTGATCCGGAAAGAGAAATTAGTGAAGAGAGGAGAGCAAACGGAATACCGTTATTGCCAGCAGTGGTTGAAGATTTAAGTGAAATCGGTAAGAAATTCGACTTGAACTTTCAAGACTATTTTAATTTACCACAATAACAAAAGAATACAAAAGGACAGCCCAAGGCTGTTTTTTTTTTACCACAAAGGAACCAAAGATAAATCACAAAGTTACACAGAGGCTTTCATAACTTTTCCCAAAATATCTAGAGAATTCCTCTAAGAAATAATCAGAAACTTAAAAAAAGTATAACTAAAGCATCTTATGAAAAAGAAATAACCATCATTACATGTTTTATTTTTGCGCTCTTAGTGATAACCTCTGTGTCACTCTGTGGTTAAAGTAAAAGTAGTCTTTGACTACCTTTCTAGTTCCAAAAAACCTAAATAGCAAAGCCTACTCGTAGGACAAAAGGAGATCCATAAGGTGAGCGGCCAGGATAATGTAGCAAATTATATAGCGCCATCACGGTCACACCTGCTCTGTTTCCTAATGGTTGAAAATAACCCCCACCAATGAAATATGCGGGGACCCATATTCTACTTAAATCAGAAGACGGTGTTGGTCTAAAATCCCTATTAATATTCTCATATTCAGTATACCCAAAAAGTTGATTGGAAAAATTATATCTACCAAATAATTTACCGCCATAAATATTGGTTTCATAATCGCCTACTTGGCTATTTCCTCTGATTCTAAAGTACTGGTAGATTACTCCAACCCCTGCTGATAGCTTATCATTTATCATATAACCAGCAATGGGTGATGCCTCTATGTGAGTGTAGCTCCCAAATTGGAGTCCAAAATTTCCTCCAAAGTATAGTCGGTCTACAAATCCAGAACTTTCGTCCACATACTTCTGGGCAGAAACAGTTTGATCTGAGAAAGCAATCAAAACAGTAAAAAGGGAGAAAAATGTAATGAGATTTTTCAATGTTATTCTTTTTCGACAATAACGAAAAGATCTTCGGATTCTTTTTTCATGAGATATCTTTCTCTGGCAAATTTCTCGAGCAATTCATCATCACTCAAAAGCCCTTCCCTATCCAGTTCGACATCCTTTATCATTTCTTGATAATATTCTTTCTCCTTCTGCAAATCACTATACCTTGAGGCAAGCCTCCATTGAGAAATCAAATCATTACCATCAATGAATAGCATCCAAATCAGGAATACGGCACCTGCTATGAAGTAAAAATTCTTAAATATTTTTGGAATCCTATCCATGATACTCATTACTACTATTGATACTTTAAATGTAATATAAAAAAATGTAATCGCCTAAAAACCTGAATTCGATTCAAATTTAGGTAAAAAGTAAAAAGGCTATTGGCGAATACACCAATAGCCTTCTTATGGAATTATATAATATTAGAAGTTAATGCCAGGGAAATACGCCATTTCGCCTAATTCTTCTTCAATTCTTAACAATTGATTGTATTTCGCCATTCTATCAGAACGAGAAGCAGAACCAGTCTTAATTTGACCAGAACCCATTGCAACCGCTAAATCTGCAATGAATGTATCTTCTGTCTCTCCAGAACGGTGAGAAATGATATTTTTATAGGAAGCTTTATCTGCCATTCTGATGGCATTGATTGTTTCTGTTAAAGTACCAATTTGGTTTACTTTAATCAAAATTGAGTTTCCAATTTTCTCATCAATTCCTCTTTGTAATCTCTTAGTATTGGTAACGAATAAATCATCCCCCACTAACTGAACAGTTCTTCCGATTTCACGGGTTAGTTTTTCCCATCCTTCCCAATCATCTTCTTGCATTCCATCCTCAATAGAAAGGATTGGATATTTTTCTGTCCAGGTTTTCCAATAAGCAACCATCTCTTCAGATGTTAGCTCATCACCCGTACTTTCAAATACATATTTCTTTTTGCCTTCGTCATAGAATTCAGAAGCTGCTGCATCTAAAGCAATAAAGATATCTTCACCTGACTTGAAACCTGCTTTTTCAATAGCAGTTAAAACTACTTCAATAGCTTGTTCATTTGATTCGATATTAGGTGCAAATCCACCTTCATCACCTACGTTAGTGGATAATCCTTTGCTTTTCAATACTTCTTTCAAGTGATGAAAAACCGTAGTCCCCATTCTTAATGCCTCCGAAAATGACTCAGCATTAACAGGCATTACCATGAATTCTTGGAAATCAATTTTATTATCAGCATGACTACCACCATTCAAGATGTTCATCATAGGAACTGGTAAAGTATTAGCATTTACTCCGCCAATATATCTGTAAAGTGACTGACCTGAAAGTTGAGCAGCTGCTTTTGCACATGCCATAGAAACGCCTAAGATAGCGTTTGCACCTAGCTTTGCTTTATTTTCAGTTCCGTCTAATTCTATCATTATTTTATCGATAAGGTTTTGCTCAAATACAGAAAAACCGATTAGTTCTTCTGCAATAGCGCCATTAACATTATCAACAGCTTTCAAAACCCCTTTTCCCATGAAAATGGATTTATCCTTATCTCTTAATTCTACAGCTTCATGAATTCCAGTACTAGCTCCAGATGGAACAGCAGCTCTGCCGAAACCACCATTTGAAGTAAATACTTCTACTTCTACTGTAGGATTCCCTCTTGAATCCAATATTTGTCTTGCGTGAATGTTCTCTATTATACTCATAGTTTTATTAGTTGATTAGTGAAATGAATTGGTCGAATAAATATCTTGAATCATGTGGACCGGGAGATGACTCTGGATGATATTGTACTGAAAACACCTTTTTGTCTTTCATCCTTAATCCTTCAACCGTATTGTCATTTAAATTCAAATGTGTGGCTACAACCAAATTTGATTTCTCAACATCTTCTGTGACAATACTAAATCCATGATTCTGGGACGTAATTTCGCTTCTTCCAGATTCAGTATTCAAAACAGGTTGATTCAAACCTCTATGCCCATTGTGCATTTTAAAGGTCTTAATTCCGTTTGCCAATGCAATTAACTGATGCCCAAGACAAATACCAAATAAAGGCTTACCACTTTCAATTATTTGTTTACTATTATTAATAGCATCTGTCATCACCCCTGGATCACCAGGGCCGTTTGATAAAAAGTACGCTTGTGGATTCCATTCTTCGGTTTGTTTAAAATTATAATTTGAAGGAAATACTTTACATCTAAAACCACGCTGTACTAATTGCTTTAAGATGCTACTTTTAATACCATAATCCATTACAGCTAACTTAGTACCATCTTCTTGCCCTAATTCAAAAGGTTCCTTGGTAGTAACATAAGACGATAGCTCAAGACCTTCCATTGAAGGGACTTTAGCTAATTCTTTCTTTAGTTCATCTATGTCTGTAATTTCAGAAGAAATAATAGCGTTCATAGCACCCTTGTTACGAATATGTCTTACTATTTTGCGTGTATCAACATCACAAATTCCAGGTATTTCGTGCTTAATAAGATAATTATTAAGATTATCTACAGCTTGACCTCTACTATAATCATCCGAAAAGGCATTGATTACCACACCGAAGATTTTTGGGCTGTCTGATTCAGATTCGTCAGGATGAACACCGTAATTACCAATGTGAGCATTAGTATTCACCATAATCTGTCCGTAGTAGGAAGGGTCAGTGTATACTTCTTGGTAACCCGTCATTCCAGTGTTGAAACAGATTTCACCACCTTTAGTACCTGAAAAACCGATTGATTTGCCATGGAAGACAGTTCCGTCTTCTAAAAGTAAAATTGCTTTGTTTTTGTTTTTATACTTCATCAGATATCATTCTGAAATTGAAAATGAAAAGGAGCTATATTTTAATCGAGACAAAAATAAATAAAAAAAAAGGGATTGAATAAATATCCAATCCCTTTTATTAATTCTATTTATAGAAAGATTATTCATCTCCCTTTTTCTCATCTGCTTTATCGTCAGATTTTGTTTCTTTATTCTCATCCTTAGGAGCATCCTCTTTCTTAGCCTCAGCTTTTGGAGCTTCCTCCTTTTTTGCCTCTGCTTTTGGAGAATCGTCTTTCTTAGCTTTTTTAGGAGCTTCTTCCTTAGTCTCTTTTGTTGTACTTTCAGTCTTAGCTGATGCAGATTTAGAGCTACCACCTCTACGGCTTCTTCTAGTAGTTTTCTTCTCTTTCTTATCTTCACCACCTAATAACATCTCATTATAATCAACTAACTCGATCAATGCCATTTCAGCATCATCCCCAAGTCTAGATCCTAATTTGATAATTCTGGTATAACCTCCTGGTCTGTTAGCGATTTTAGTAGCTACTTCATCAAAAAGTTCTTTAAGTACTTCTTTATTTTTCAAAGAAGAGAAAACAATTCTTCTATTGTGAGTAGTATCCTCTTTTGATTTTGTCAATAAAGGCTCAACATACTTCCTTAAAGCTTTTGCCTTAGCAACAGTAGTTGTAATCCTTTTAGAAAGGATTAAAGAACCTGCCATGTTTGACAACATAGCGTTTCTATGGGAAGCAGTTCTACTTAAATGATTAAATTTCTTACCGTGTCTCATTGTCCTTATTCTTCGTCAAGTTTGTATTTGGATAAATCCATTCCAAAGGTTAACCCTTTATCAGCTACCAATTGCTCTAGTTCAGCTAAAGATTTCTTACCGAAATTTCTAAATTTCATCATGTCAGAAATTTCAAGTGCTACCAAGTCGCCTAAAGATTTAACATCAGCAGCTTTCAAGCAATTGTAAGCTCTTACGGAAAGATCTAAATCATTTAGAGCTGTTTTAAGTAATTTGCGCATATGCAACATTTCCTCATCTACAGCTTCTGGCTCATCAGATCCACCTGCATCCAATACCATATTTTGATCAGAAAACAGCATAAAGTGTTTGATCAAGATATTTGCAGCACCCTTCAATGCTACTTCAGGATGAATACTACCATCAGTTTCAATATCCAAAACTAATTGCTCATAATCAGTTTTTTGTTCTACCCTTGTATTTTCAACGCTATATTTAACGTTTTTGATTGGGGTAAAGATTGAATCGATAGCAATATAATCAGCCACCTGATCAACTAATGTGTTTTCCTCAGAAGATACATATCCTCTTCCCTTTTCGATAGTTAATTCTATCTCAAAATTAATTGATTCATCCATGTGGCAAATCAATAATTCAGGATTTAAGATTTCATAAGCAGTAGTGAACTTGTTAATGTCACCAGCTTTGAACTCCTTAGTATTTTTTAGAGAAATATTAATCTTGTTATCAGCAACTTCTGAAATCTTTTTAAACCTTACCATTTTGAGATTTAAGATTAATTCAGAAACATCTTCCACTACACCTTCTACTGCAGAAAACTCATGCAATACACCAGGGATTTTAATACCTGTTATAGCATAACCTTCAAGTGAAGATAACAAAATTCTTCTTAGGGCATTACCTACTGTAACACCATATCCTTTTTCTAATGGTTTGAATGTAAAAAGCCCGTGAAAATCATCTGCTTTTTCCATTGCAACCTTTTCAGGCATTTGGAATGCTAAAATGGACATATTATAAAATTTCTTTAAATTAACTGATTATTTTGAGTACAACTCGACAATTAGCTGCTCATTGATATTCTCTGGAATATCTTCTCTTTGAGGAATATTTACGAATTTCCCTGACATTGAAGATTTGTCGAATTCTATCCAAGAATATTTTGATACTGTATTAGATGAAAGACTATTAGTAACAGCTTCAAGAGATTTAGATTTCTCTCTAACACCAATTACATCTCCTTCTTTCACTTGGTAAGATGGGATATTTAAAATTTCTCCATTTACCAAAATATGTTTGTGACCTACCAATTGTCTTGCCGCTCTTCTAGTAGGAGCAATTCCTAATCTAAATACAACGTTATCCAATCTGCTTTCCAATAATTGAAGTAAAACCTCACCAGTAATACCCTTCTTTCTTGAAGCTTTATCAAATAGGTTAGCAAATTGCTTTTCTAATACACCATAAGTGTATTTAGCTTTTTGCTTTTCCATAAGCTGTACAGCATATTCAGACTGTTTTCTACGTCTTCCTCTGCCGTGTTGCCCAGGAGGATAAGCTTTTTTGGATAATGCTTTACTTGCACCAAAAATTGGTTCATTAAACCTTCTTGCTATTTTGGATTTTGGTCCTTTATATCTAGCCATTTTCTTTAATTACTTAAACGATGAATTAAACCCTACGTCTTTTAGGTGGACGACATCCATTATGAGGTAATGGAGTAACATCTTTAATCACCGTTACTTCAATACCTGTATTCTGTATAGTTCTGATAGCAGAATCTCTTCCTGCTCCAGGACCTTTTACAAATACTTCAACCTTCCTAAGACCTAAATCATAGGCGGTTTGTGCAGCATTTTGAGCTGCAACCTGCCCTGCATATGGAGTGTTCTTTTTAGAACCTTTAAATCCCATTTTACCTGCAGACGCCCAGGAAATTACCTGACCTGTAGAGTTTGTTAATGAAATAATGATGTTATTGAACGAAGCTCTGATGTGAGCTTGGCCTATAGCCTCAACATTAACAACTCTTTTTTTAGCTTTATCTTTTCTCTTTTGAGCCATGATCTAATGATTACTTAGTAGCTTTCTTTTTATTTGCAATAGTCTTCCTTTTTCCTTTACGAGTACGAGAGTTATTTTTAGTTCTCTGCCCTCTCAAAGGAAGCCCTTTTCTGTGACGTAAACCTCTGTAACATCCGATATCTAACAATCTTTTGATGCTCATTTGAACCTCAGATTTTAGTACACCTTCTGTTTTAAAGTTTTCACTTATGACAGTTCTAATGCTATTCGCTTCGTCATCAGTCCAATCACTTACTTTTTTATCAGCATCAACACCAGCCATTTCTAATATCTTTGCTGATGAACTTCTACCAAGACCAAATATATAGGTCAAGGAAATAACTCCCCTTTTATTATCAGGAATATCTACTCCGGAAACTCTTGCCATAATTACCCTTGTCTTTGTTTGAAACGTGGATTCTTCTTGTTGATCACATAAAGCTTACCGTTTCTTCGGACTACTTTACAATCAACACTTCTCTTTTTGATTGAAGCTTTAACTTTCATAATCTTTTTATTTGTACCTGTATACTATTCTACCTTTTGTTAAGTCATAAGGAGACATCTCCAATTTCACTTTATCTCCAGGAAGAATTTTAATATAATTCATTCTCATCTTTCCTGAAATATGAGCTATAACCTCATGACCATTACTTAATTCTACACGAAACATAGCATTTGATAATGCTTCTGTTATTGTTCCATCTTGCTCTATTGAACTTTGTTTTGCCATAATTATTAATTAAGCTACCGCTGTTCTTTGTGATGAACTACCTTTTACTTTACCTGATTTCATCATTCCTTCATAATGACGCATCAATAAATAACTCTCAATTTGTTGCAAGGTATCAAGAATAACACCAACCATAATGATTAGTGAAGTTCCACCAAAAAATTGAGAGAATTGAGAACCAACTCCAGCTCTAGCTACAAATGCTGGTAATATTGCTATTAGTGCTAAATAAATAGAGCCAGGTAAAGTTATTTTTGTTAAAATATTATCTATAAAATCAGAAGTTTCTTTTCCTGGCTTAATGCCTGGTACGAAACCACCATTTCTTTTCATATCATCTGCTATTTGACTAGGATTAATCGTAATAGCTGTATATAAGAAAGTAAATACTATAATTAATAAAGCAAATGTTAAGTTATACTGCCAACTTTGAAAGTCAGAAAAAACATTCCCAATATAAGCTGCAGTGTCACTGTCATCAGCCCATAAATTTGCTAATAAAGCAGGAAGGAACATTAAAGATTGAGCAAATATGATCGGCATTACACCTGATGCATTCACTTTTAATGGAATATATTGACGTTGACCGCCATAAACTCTTCCACCTACCACTTGTTTAGCGTACTGAACAGGTATGCGTCTCGTAGCTTGAACTAACATTACTGTTACCATCACTACAAAGAATAGTGCCACTATCTCAAGAATGAAGAATAATAAACCACTCATTCCTAATGAAATAGCTTCAGCTACTATTGAGCCTGGGAAACGAGATATAATTCCTATCATAATCAACATAGAAATACCGTTTCCAATACCCTTATCTGTAATTTTCTCACCTAACCACATACAAAAGATTGTACCAGCAGTTAAAACAATTACTGAAGTAAAGGTAAAGAATGTCTGACTCATCATAATTGCTTCACTTGGAATAGTTCCGGCAACATAACTCACACCTTGTACAAATGTGATAGCGATGGTCAATACTCTTGTAATTTGTGTAATTTTCTTTCTACCAGATTCGCCTTCTTTTTGCATTTTCTGGAAGTATGGGACAGCTACAGTTAATAACTGAATCACAATACTTGCAGAAATATAAGGCATTATACCTAACGCAAAGATGGATGCGTTTGAAAACGCTCCACCTAAAATGGTATCTAATAGACCGAATATACCCTGGGCATCCCCTGATAATTTAGAAGGATCCACTCCAGGCAAAACTACAAAAGAGCCTAAACGGAAAATAATTAAAAACCCAATGGTATTTAAAATTCTATCTCTAAGCTCCTCTATAGAGAAAATATTCTTTATGGTAGAAAAAAAACGATTCATATTATATTTTTGATGCAGTTCCTCCAGCTTTCTCGATTGCTTCTAATGCAGTTTTTGAAAATGCATTAGCAGTAACATTCAATTTAGCCTTTAAGGTTCCGTTCCCTAAAATTTTAACCAAGTCATTTTTAGCAACAAGTCCTTTGCTTTTCAATAAATCCAAATCAATGGTGTCAACACTATACTTCTCTTGAAGTATTTGAAGATCACTTAAATTGATAGCTTTATAGCTTACTCTATTGAAATTATTGAAACCAAATTTAGGAACTCTTCTTTGCAATGGCATTTGTCCACCTTCAAAACCTTGTTTTGAAGAGTAACCACTTCTAGATTTAGCACCTTTATGACCTCTTCCTGCAGTACCGGCAGCACCAGATCCCTGACCTCTACCAATACGCTTTCTATCTTTAATAGAACCTTCTGCTGGTTTTAATGTATGTAATTTCATCTTATCCTTCAGTTACATTAACTAAGTGATCTACTTTCCTCAACATTCCTTCGATTTGAGGAGTTGATTCTTTAGTCACAGTTTTATTAATTCTACCTAATCCTAAAGCTTGTATTGTCAACTTTTGGTCTTTAGGTCTTCCTATTACACTTCTGATTTGTGTTACCTTTATTTTCTTAGCCATCGTAATTACCCGTTAAATACATTAGAAAGTGCAATTCCTCTATCTTTGGCTACTGTATAAGGATCTCTTAATTTAAGTAGCGCATCAAAAGTAGCTTTCACTACGTTGTGTGGGTTAGATGAACCTTTAGATTTAGCTAAAACGTTATGAACACCAGCACTTTCGAATACAGCACGCATCGCACCACCTGCAATTACACCAGTACCTGGAGAAGCAGGCTTCACTAATACGAAACCACCACTGTATTTACCAATTTGTTCGTGAGGAACAGTACCTTTAAGAATAGGAACTTTTACCAAATTCTTTTTAGCATCATCAATTCCTTTAGTAATAGCATCCGTTACCTCATTGGCTTTACCCAATCCATAACCTACAACACCATTACCATCTCCCACAACTACGATTGCAGAGAAGCTAAATCTTCTACCACCTTTCACAACCTTAGCAACCCTTTTAATGGCTACTACCTTCTCTTTCAATTCGATTTCGCTTGCTCTTACAGATTTTATATTACTCTGAGACATATTTTTAGAATTTTAAGCCACCTTTACGAGCACCGTCAGCCAATGCTTTTACTCTACCATGAAATCTGTAACCACCCCTATCAAAGACAATTGCTTTGATACCAGCATCTTTTGCTCTTTCAGCAAGCGTTTCGCCTACTTTAGAAGCCGTATCGATGTCAGCATTACTTTCAGCTCCAAGTTCTAAAGAATTGGCAGCAACTAAAGTATGACCTTTTAAATCATCGATTACTTGTGCATAAATGGCACGGTTACTTTTAAATACCGTCAAACGAGGTGTTTCGGCAGTTCCGGAAATCTTTCTACGAATTCCTAATTTAATTCGAGCTCGTCTATCTTGTTTACTAATAGCCATTTTAAATATTATTTAGCGGCAGTTTTACCTGCTTTACGTCTAACTTGTTCACCCACAAATCTAATTCCTTTTCCTTTGTACGGTTCAACAGTACGTAAGGACTTAATTTTAGCGGCTACTTGTCCAATTAATTGTTTATCAAAACTTTCTAAAGTAACGATAGGATTTTGTCCTTTAACCGTTTCTGCAGATGCTTTTACCTCATCGGGTAAACCTAACAATATACTGTGAGAATAACCTACGTTCAACTCCAATATATTACCTTGTACGGTAGCTTTATAACCTACACCTACAAGTTCTAATTGCTTTTTGTAGCCCTCAGACACTCCAGTAACCATGTTGTTCAATAAAGCTCTGTACAAACCGTGCATTGCTTTATGTCTTTTTGATTCTGTAGCTCTTTCAAGTTCAATTACTCCATCCGTATTTTTAACAGAAATAGCATTATCAACTTGCTGCGTTAAAGTACCTTTAGAACCCTTTACCGTTACTAAGTTATCCTTAGCAATTTCAAGCGTTACATCTTGAGGCAATTTTATAAGACTTTTACCTATTCGTGACATTTCTATTATTTAATATACGTAGCACAATACTTCACCACCGATTTTAAGCGTTCTTGCTTCTTTATCAGTGATAACTCCTTTAGAGGTTGACATAATTGCAACACCCAAACCATTTAAAACTCTTGGCAAATTCTCAGAATCAGAGTACTTTCTAAGCCCTGGTTTTGAAATTCTCTCCAAGTTTGAAATAGCTGGAGTTTTAGTTTCAGGATCATATTTCAAAGCAATTTTAATATTACCTTGTGCGTTATCTTCCTCAAATTTATAATTCAGGATATAACCTTTTTCATGAAGCACTTTGGTCATACTCTTTTTCAAGTTTGATGCCGGTACTTCTACGATTCGGTGTTTTGCTTTTATAGCATTACGAACCCTTGTAAGAAAATCAGCTATTGGATCAGTTACCATCTCTTAATTAATTATAATTTCTAGTTGCTCTGCCGAAACAGGCGTGCAAAGTTAAGAAATTAATTTGTTTATAAAAATAAAATATTAAAAATCACCAACTTGCTTTGGTTACTCCTGGTATTTTCCCCTGTGAAGCCATTTCACGGAAGGTAACTCTGGAGATTCCAAATTTACGCATATATCCTTTTGGACGACCAGTTAATTTACATCTGTTATGTAATCTCACTGGAGATGCATTTTTAGGTAATTTATCTAAAGCCTCATAGTCGCCATTAGCTTTTAGCTCAGCTCTTTTGTCTGCGTATTTAGCGACTAATCTTTCTCTTTTTTTCTCTCTGGCAATTACTGCTTTTCTAGCCATAATTATTTATTGTTTTTACTGGCAAATGGCATTCCGAAAGCTTTCATTAATTCGTAGCTTTCTTCATCTGTATTTGCAGTGGTTACAAAAGTAATATCCATACCGGAAATAGTTGAAACTTTATCAATACTAATTTCCGGGAAAATAATTTGTTCTTTAACACCAAGAGTATAATTTCCTCTTCCGTCAAAACCTTTATCTTTCACACCTTGAAAGTCACGTACACGAGGTAAAGAAACAGATACTAATCTATCTAAAAATTCGTACATTTTTTCTCCTCTAAGCGTAACCTTAGCTCCAATCGGCATTCCTTCTCTTAACTTAAAATTCGAAATTGAATTTTTAGCATAAGTAGGTACAGCTTTTTGACCAGTTATCATAGTCAGTTCTTCAACACCTATGTCCACTAATTTCTTATCAGCTGTAGCTGCTCCGATCCCTTTGTTAATCACTATTTTAGTGAGTTTAGGGACTTGCATTGCAGAGCTGTATTGAAACTTCTCTTTCAAAGCGGGAATTATTTCACCCAGGTATAAATCTTTTATTCTTGGATTAGCCATTGTTGATTACCTCCCCCGTTTTTTTTGAATATCTTTGCAATTTACCTTTATCATCAAGCTTGCGCCCAGTTCTAGTTGCATCTCCAGTTGCAGGATCAACCAACATCAAATTACTGATGTGAATTGGTGCTTCAACTTTATCAATACCACCTTGAGGACTATTTGCAGAAGGTTTGTTATGTTTTGTTATAACATTAGCTCCTTCTACGATAGCTCTTTCTTTCTCGCCTATCATTTCTAACACTTTACCAGTTTTGCCTTTAGCATTCCCAGCAATAACTTTCACAGTGTCACCCTTACGGATATGAAATTTCTTTTGTTTATTTTTTTTCCTTTCCATAATATTATAATACTTCAGGTGCTAAAGAAACAATTTTCATGAATTGCTTTTCACGCAATTCTCTAGCAACAGGTCCGAAAATACGAGTACCTCTTGGCTCATCATTAGGGTTCAATAATACAGCTGCATTATCTTCAAAGCGAATATAAGAACCATCTTTTCTTCTAACCTCTTTCTTAGTGCGTACAATTACAGCCCTAGAAACGGTACCTTTTTTCAAACTACTTGAAGAAAGAGCAGACTTAACAGTTACAATAATCTTATCGCCTATGGAAGCATACCTTTTCTTAGTACCGCCCAATACACGGATACACAATACCTCTTTGGCACCACTATTATCCGCTACACTTAATCTTGATTCTTGTTGTATCATGGTTATTTAGCTCTTTCTACGATTTCTACTAATCTCCATTTTTTATTCTTGCTCATAGGTCTAGTTTCTTGTATTCTGACGGTATCGCCAATCGTACAATCATTAGCCTCATCATGAGCCATGAATTTGGTATTTTTCTTTACGAATTTACCATACATAGGGTGTTTGACCTTTCTTTCTATAGAAACGGTAATGGACTTATCCATTTTGTTACTTACAACTAACCCTACTCTTTCCTTTCTAAGGTTTCTTTCCATCTTAGCAATTATTTAGCAAGTACTTTACTTCTTAGTTCAGTCTGCAAACGAGCAATATTCTTACGAGTATCTCTTATTTGCATAGGATTCTCTATTGGAGAGATTGCGTGTGCAAACTTCAACTTGTGAAGTTTTTGTCCTTCAACTTTTATATTCTCATTGAGCTCGTCAATGGATAATTTTTTAATATCAGCGTTTTTCATGATACTATATTTTCTGCGTAATCCCTTCTAACTGAAAACTTGGTTTTCACTGGTAATTTCTGAGCAGCTAGTCTTAGTGCTTCTTTGGCATCAGCCATTGATACACCACCAGCTTCAAACATGATAGTACCAGGTTTAACGGTTGCTACCCAATATTCTGGAGCACCCTTACCTTTACCCATCCTTACTTCGGCAGGTTTTTTGGTAATTGGTTTATCAGGGAATATTCTGATCCAAACTTGACCTTGACGTTTCATCGCTCTAGTCATGGCAATCCTTGCTGCCTCAATCTGTCTACTGGTAATCCAACCCGGCTCCAGTGACTTTAAAGCAAAACTTCCGAAGGCAATTCTATGACCTCGTTGAGCAATTCCTTTTACTCTACCCTTTTGCTTTTTCCTAAATTTTGTTCTTTTTGGCTGTAACATTTTCTAAAAATCTTTTACCAAGAAAGCGCTTATTTACGCTTTCTTTTAGGACGTTCACTTCTTCTATTATTAGCCGGGCCACCACCTTTATTACTAGGTGCGCCTGCCCCAACATTAAGCGACAAGTCTCTCTTGCCGAAAACCTCTCCTTTGAAAACCCATACTTTCACACCAATAGTTCCATAAATTGTATGTGCTGGGGTTGTTTCATAGTCGATATCTGCCCTCAATGTATGCAAAGGAATTCTACCTTCTTTATACATTTCGGTACGTGCCATTTCAGCCCCGCCTAAACGACCTGAAACTTTTATCTTTATACCTTGTGCTCCTACTCTCATAGCTGAAGCAATTGCTTGCTTCATTGCTCTTCTGTAAGATATTCTAGCTTTCAATTGTTGACCGATAGATTCACCAATCAATTTGGCATCTAATTCAGGACGTTTGATTTCAAAAATATTGATTTGAACATCCTTAGCTGTCAATTTTTTAAGCTCCTCTTTCAATTTATCAACTTCACTACCACCTTTACCAATTACAACTCCTGGTCTAGCAGTATGTACAGTTAAAGTGATTCTTTTTAAAGTTCTTTCGATAACAATTTTAGAGATCCCACCTTTAGGAATACGAGCTAATATATATTCTCTTATTTTTTGATCTTCTATTAGTTTATCAGAAAAAGACAAACCCTTTCCCCCGTACCAGTTGGACTCCCAACCGCGAACGATACCTAAACGAAAACCTATTGGATTAACTTTCTGTCCCATTGTTATTTATTTTCAGCGTTATCAGTTTCAGCCAATACCGCTTCACTCGCAGCACTGTCAACAATCAAAGTTACATGGTTTGATCTCTTTCTAATTCTATGAGCTCTACCCTGAGGAGCAGGTCTAAGTCTTTTCAAAACCCTACCACCGTCTACTTGAACAGATTTTACAAATAAATCAGCATCTTCAAGATCAAGTTCTGGATTGGCTTGTTGCCAGTTGGCAATTGCAGAAAGCAATAATTTTTCAACTCTAGCTGCTCCATGCTTAGATTCAAATTTTAGAATATTCAAAGCACGATTAACCTTTTCACCTCTGATAAGATCCACTACCATCCTCATTTTACGAGGAGAAGTAGGTACGTTATTTAATTTAGCTATTGCTTCCATTATCTCCTACCTTTATCTTTTTTGTTAATATGACCCCTGAAATTTCTAGTAGGAGAAAACTCACCTAGCTTATGTCCTACCATGTTTTCAGTTACATAAACAGGAATAAATTTATTCCCATTGTGAACTGCAAAAGTATGACCAACAAAATCAGGAGAAATCATAGATCTTCTTGACCAAGTTTTGATAACCGACTTCTTTCCGGAGTCATTCATATTATCAACTTTCTTTTCAAGACGAAAGTCGATATAAGGTCCTTTTTTTAACGATCTAGCCATCTATTATTTCTTTTTACCGATAATTAATTTATTGGAATATTTTTTAGGCGTTCTGGTTTTCAAACCTTTCGCCAATAAACCTTTTCTTGATCTTGGGTGACCTCCTGAAGATTTACCTTCACCACCACCCATTGGGTGATCAACTGGGTTCATAACAACCGCTCTTGTTCTAGGTCTGCGACCTAACCAACGTTTACGACCTGCTTTACCTAACTTCACAATCATGTGATCACCATTAGAAACAGTTCCTACAGTTGCCATGCATGTAGCTAATATCAACCTCATTTCACCAGAAGGCAATTTTAAGGTTGCATATTTACCGTCTCTTGCCAATAACTGTGCATATGAACCAGCACTTCTTGACATAGCACCACCTGCACCAGGCTTGATTTCAATATTATGAATGATAGTACCTAAAGGAATATCAGATAACGGTAGTGCATTTCCTACTTCAGGAGCAATGCCTTTACCTGATACAATAGTATCACCTACTTTCAATCCGTTTGGAGCTAAGATATATCTCTTTTCTCCATCAGCATAGTGCAATAAAGCAATAAATGCTGTTCTTCCCGGATCATACTCTAAGGTAGCTACTTTAGCAGGAATGTTTAACTTATTCCTTTTAAAATCAACAATTCTTAAACTTTGTTTATGACCACCACCTAAGTAGCGCATTGTCATACGTCCTGAATTGTTTCTTCCACCTGATTTTTTACTTGGAGCAAGTAATGACTTCTCAGGAGCCACTTTACTTAACTCGGTATAAACCGGTGCTAACCTATATCTTTGTCCAGCTGTAACTGGTCTTAATTTTTTAACTGCCATTTTTCAGATCATTAAATTTCGCTGTAGAAATCGATTACCTCTCCTTCTGCTACAGTTACAATTGCTTTTTTGAAACTAGGCTTTCTACCAGTAAGAATCCTAGACTTAGTGTAACGAGATTTTTGTTTACCTAAATACTTCATAGTATTTATGCTCTCTACATTTACACCGTAAGTTTTTTCAACCTCAGCTTTAATTTGGATTTTGTTTGCATTGATATTGACAACAAATCCATATTTACCATTTTCGTTGAGGGCTGAGACTTTTTCCGTAACAAGTGGTTTTATTAAAACGCTCATATCTTTTACTTAAATAAGTTTTCAATTTTCTCTAAAGAACCTTCAACAAAAAGTAACTGATCAGCATGAAGTACATCATATGTATTTAATGAATCGACTGTAGTTACTCGCGTATTTTTAATATTTCTACCAGATAAAACGATATTCTTATCTACTTCTGGAAGAACTAAAAGTGTCTTTTTAGCATCTAAAGACAACTTGTTCAACATATCTGTATAGTTCTTAGTTTTCACTTCATTAAAAGTAAAGCCCTCTAATACAGATATCATCTGATCCTTTGCTTTGTAAGTTAAAGCTGATTTTCTAGCAACCGCTTTTAACTTTTTATTTAATTTAAAGCTGTAGTCTTTTGGTCTTGGACCAAAAACTCTACCACCACCTTTAAAGATTGGTGATTTAATACTACCAGCACGAGCAGTACCCGTACCTTTTTGCTTTTTAATCTTTCTAGTTGAACCAGAAATTTCAGCTCTCTCTTTAGATTTATGCGTTCCTTGTCTCGCATTAGCCATTTTCTGTTTCACATCTAAATAAATAGCGTGATCATTTGGCTCTATATCAAAGATGGCATCCGATAAAGAAATTTTTCTTCCGGTGTCTTCGCCTGTATGTTTTATAATTGAAAGCTCCATCTTTATTTCTCTATTATTACAAATGAATTTTTAGCACCCGGTACTGACCCACTTACTAAAAGTAAGTTTTTTTCAGGAATCAATTTCAAGACTCTTAAGTTAGTATTCTTAACTCTATCGCCTCCCATTCTTCCAGCCATACGCATACCAGGGAATACTCTTGCCGGATATGAAGCACCACCAATTGAACCCGGTGCTCTTTGTCTATTATGCTGACCATGAGTTGCTTGACCAACTCCACCGAAACCATGACGTTTTACAACACCTTGGAATCCTTTTCCTTTTGAAGTACCTGCAATATCAACAAAATCACCTTCTTCAAAAACATCGCTGATGGTCACTGTTTGACCTAAGTTGTAGTTATCCACGAAAGTATCATAACCTTCATATTCACGAAACTCAACTAGTTTTTTCTTAGGAGTTGTTTGAGCATTTTTAAAGTGCCCTTGCATTGCTTTTGGTGTATTCTTCTCCTTGCGCTCATCGTAGCCCAATTGAATAGCAGAATAACCATCGGTTTCCTCTTTTTTTACTTGTGTAACCACACAAGGACCAGCTTCTATCACCGTGCATGCGACATTTCGTCCATCGACACCGTAGATACTAGTCATTCCGATTTTCTTTCCTATTATTCCAGACATTATTAATTTGATTAACAACCTTTTAGCGGGTTTTACCGTAGCTTTTCCCGAAAGGACTGCAAAGTTAGTAAAATATTATAAGCTACAAAACTTACAACATTAAAAAATGTAAAATTATAAAAAAGAAAAACCAATGATACCCTGACCATTGGTTTTTCTTTTTTTAAATAATAATCTATTACACCTTAATCTCAACATCAACTCCACTAGGAAGCTCAAGTTTCATTAAAGCATCAACTGTTTTTGCGCTATTTGAATAAATGTCAACTAATCTTTTGAAAGTACATAGCTGATACTGCTCACGTGATTTCTTGTTCACGTGAGGAGAACGCAAAACTGTAAATATTTCTTTCTCAGTAGGCAAAGGAATTGGACCACTCACTACTGCACCTGTTGTCTTTACAGCTCTCACAATTTTCTCAGAAGACTTGTCTACTAAATTGTGATCGTATGATTTTAACTTTATTCTAATTTTTTGATTCATGATTCCTAATTATTTAACAGTCTCCCCTTTAGATTTTGCAATTACTTCTTCCGCAATATTACGAGGAACTGGGTCATAGTGTGAAAAAGTTAAGGATGCAGTTGCTCTACCAGAACTAATTGTTCTTAGATCAGTAACATATCCAAATAATTCAGACAATGGAACGTCAGCTCTAATTACTTGAGCTGCACCTTTAGGATCCATCCCTTTCATTAATCCTCTTCTCTTATTTAAATCACCTGTAACTGGACCAGTATATTCTTCTGGAGTAAGTACTTCCACTTTCATTACAGGCTCTAACAATTGAGGGCCCGCTTTTTTAGCAGCTTCTTTAAAACCGATTCTGGCAGCTAATTCAAAAGATAAAGCATCTGAATCGACATCGTGAAAACTACCATGATATAACTCAACTTTCATCGCTTCAATTGGATACCCAGCTAAAGGTCCATTAGACATAGCCTCAGTGAATCCTTTTTGTATTGCAGGGATAAATTCTTTTGGAATTACACCACCCGTAATTTTATTATCAAACTGTAAACCAGGTTGGATTTCTCCTTTTTCATCTGGCTCAGCCGGAGATAACTTAAATACGATATCTGCGAATTTACCTTTACCACCAGATTGCTTTTTATAAACCTCTTTGTGATCAACTAAATTAGAGATAGCTTCTTTGTAAGCAACTTGAGGAGCTCCTTGATTGATATCAACCTTGAATTCTCTTTTCAAACGATCCATGATGATATCCAAGTGTAACTCTCCCATTCCTCTTAGGATAGTTTGACCAGTTTCTTCATCTGTGTTCACAAGAAGAGTAGGATCTTCTTCTACTAATTTGGCAATTGCCATACCCATTTTATCAACATCTGCCTGAGTTTTAGGCTCAATAGCATAGCCAATAACAGGCTCAGGGAATGTCATTGATTCAAGAACGATTTTATGTTTCTCGTTACAAAGCGTATCTCCTGTTTTTATATCTTTAAATCCTACAACCGCAGCAATATCACCAGCATGAAGAGTATCAATTTGGTTTTGCTTATTAGCATGCATTTGGAAGATTCTAGAAATTCTTTCTTTTTTGTTAGTTCTTGTATTAAATACATAAGAACCAGAATCTAAGGTACCTGAATAAGACCTAACAAAGCATAAACGCCCTACGAATGGATCAGTAGCAATTTTAAATGCTAATGCTGCAAACGGATCATCTGACGTTGGCTTTCTAGAGGTTGGCTCGTCAGTATCAGGGTTAGTTCCAATAATTTTGTCTCTATCTAAAGGAGAAGGTAAAAGCTCCATCACATAGTTCAATAAAGTTTGAACACCTTTGTTTTTAAAGGCAGAACCACACAACATAGGAACGAATGCCAAATCTAAGGTAGCCGCTCTTAATGCCGCAATCACTTCATCCTTACTTATTGACTCAGGATCTTCAAAGTATTTCTCCATTAAAGATTCATCATACTCAGCAACTGACTCTAATAAGTGTTCACGATATTCACTCACATCGTCTTTCATGTCAGCAGGTATTTCTACCTCTTCCCAAGTCATACCTTGATCTTCTTCGTTCCAGACAAAGGCTTTCATTTCTACTAAATCAACTACCCCTTTGAAATTACCTTCGGCACCGATAGGCAATTGCAATGGCACTGATTTAGTACCTAACATTTCTTTAACCTGTTTACATACGTTTAAGAAATCGGCCCCATCTCGGTCCATTTTGTTAACGAAACCAAGTCTGGAAACATTATAATTATCAGCTAGTCTCCAGTTAGTTTCTGATTGAGGTTCAACACCATCAACAGCACTAAACAAGAACACTAAACCATCTAATACTCTTAAAGATCTATTTACTTCAACAGTAAAATCAACGTGACCTGGAGTATCAATTATATTAATATGATATTCTTCATCTTTGTAAGGCCAGAAAACAGTTGTTGCAGCAGAAGTAATAGTAATACCTCTTTCTTGCTCCTGTTCCATCCAGTCCATAGTGGCTGCACCATCATGAACCTCACCTAGCTTGTGACTTACACCAGTGTAGTATAAAATCCTTTCAGTAGTAGTAGTTTTTCCGGCATCGATATGTGCTGCGATACCTATATTACGTGTTAGTCTGAGATCTCTTGCCATTATATTAGCTTTTAAAATCTAAAATGAGAAAATGCTTTATTTGCTTCGGCCATACGGTGCGTATCATCTTTCTTTTTGATAGCAGCTCCTTCACCTTTAGAAGCAGCGACAATTTCGCCAGCTAAACGCTCCATCATGGTTTTTTCACCTCTTTTTCTTGAAAAAGTAATCATCCACTTAATTCCAAGAGAAACTTTTCTTTCAGGGCGAACTTCAAGAGGCACTTGGAATGTTGCTCCACCTACTCTTCTACTTTTCACCTCAACTGCAGGAGAAATGTTAGCTAAAGCTTTTTTCCAAACTTCTAAACCGTTCTCTTTTGTTTTTTCTTCCACCAGACTTAGGGCATCGTAAAAAATACCGTAAGCAACACTTTTCTTACCATCAACCATCAGATAGTTAACAAATTTTGTAACCAAAGTATCTCCAAATTTAGGATCTGGAAGGATATATCGTTTTTTAGGTTTTGCTTTCCTCATCGTTTTTTATTTCTTAGGTCTTTTTGCTCCATATTTTGATCTTCTTTGGGTACGACCGTTTACACCGGCAGTATCCAACGCACCCCTAATAATGTGATATCTCACACCGGGTAAATCTTTTACTCTACCACCTCTGATTAACACTATAGAGTGTTCTTGAAGGTTGTGACCTTCACCAGGGATATAAGCGTTTACTTCTTTTTGATTGGTCAACCTAACCCTAGCCACTTTTCTCATTGCTGAGTTTGGCTTTTTTGGAGTGGTGGTATAAACACGAGTACATACACCCCTTCTTTGTGGGCAAGAATCCAAAGCAGGAGATTTTGACTTTGAAGTCAATTTCTTTCTACCCTTTTTAACTAATTGTTGTATAGTAGGCATTTATTATAACTTTATCTTCTATTACTACTTGAGATTTTTAGGACTGCAAAGGTAAAAAATCAGATGCATTATCCAAACACATCTGATTAATTATTTTCACAAAGTCCTAATTTATAAGGAATAAGCTTAAGCTTCTCCAACATTTGACCCGAAATTCATTGGGAATTTCGGTGATTCTTCTGACTGCTTTATTGGACCAAAGTTTTTTTCATACTTATTAATATTGTCCTTTAAAGCATTTAGAAGCCTTTTAGCGTGCTCCGGAGTTACTACAACTCTAGATTTTACCTTTGCTTTTGGCACACCTGGCATTAACCGGATGAAGTCAATCACAAATTCGCTGTTTGAGTGCGCAACCATCGCCAAATTTGCATAAACTCCTTCCGCTACATCATCAGGAAGCTCAATGTTAATTTGGTTTTGTTGTTTCTTATTACCTTTATTTTCCTCCATTATTATTGGATTTATATTTAAAAGAAAGACTGAATTAAGCTTCAGTCTTTTCTTCTTTTACTTTACTTTCTTTCATGCTATCAAGCTCATCCTTAGAGCCTACAATCATTTCACTCCAATCTTTCAGACCAGTACCTGCAGGGATTAAATGTCCTACAATCACATTCTCTTTAAGACCATTTAAATGATCTGCTTTACCTCTGATAGAAGCTTCACTTAGAACTTTTGTAGTTTCCTGGAATGAAGCAGCTGAAATAAAGCTTTCAGTACCTAAAGAAGATTGTGTAATACCTTGTAATGTTGGTTTTGAAACTGCTGGTTCAGCGTCCCTAGTTTTCACCAATTTCAAATCTTTTCTTTTCAGCGTAGAGATTTCATCTCTTAATTTTCTAGCTGAAATGATTTGACCCGGCTTCAAGTTAGGTGAATCACCTGCATCAGTTACCACTTTCATATCCAACACTCTGTCGTTTTCTTCTCTGAAAACAAATCTATCCACAACTTGATTAGGTAAGAATGTAGTATCTCCAGATTCTAAGACCTGAACTTTCTGCATCATTTGTCTTACGATAACTTCGATGTGCTTATCATTGATCTTCACACCTTGTAATCGGTAAACTTCCTGAATTTCATTTACAATGTATTCTTGAACTGCAGTTGGTCCTTTAATTGACAAAATATCAGAAGGTGTAGTAGCACCATCAGATAGTGCATAACCTGCTTTCACAAAGTCATTATCCTGAACCAAGATATGTTTAGATAGGGATACCAAGTATCTCTTCTTAACACCATCTTTAGATTCAATAAATATTTCTCTGTTACCTCTTTTAATTCCTCCGAAAGTTACAACACCATCAATCTCAGATACTACTGCAGGGTTTGAAGGATTTCTTGCTTCAAACAACTCTGTTACTCGAGGTAGACCCCCTGTAATATCTTTAGATTTACTTGTTGACCTTGGAATCTTAGCCAAAATCTGACCTGGTTTAATGGTAACTCCTTCGTCAACAGAGCATGTGAGCTCCAACCGGAATATTATAAGTTTTAGGATCCTGACCTTTTGTATTTACAATAACAGCAGGGTTCTTAGTTTTATCTTTTGTATCGATAATAACTTTCTCTCTGTGTCCTGTTTGCTCATCAGATTCCTCTTTGTAGGTAATTCCTTCTTCAATACTTTCGAATTCAGTTACACCTTCAAATTCAGAAAGAATTACAGCATTATATGGATCCCAGAAACATAATTCCTGATCTTTTTCAACTTTTTCTCCTTCTTTAACCTTAAGTGTTGCACTGTAAGGAACATGATTACTCATCAATACTTTTTTGCTCTTAGGATCGATGATTTTGATTTCACCAGATCTTCCCATCACAACAGTTCTTGATTCGCCTTCATCATCCGTAGATTGAATAGCTCTTAAGTCTTCGAATTCTACAATACCACCAGTCTTCGCTTTTATAGTAGCTTCAACAGCAATGTTAGAAGCAGTACCCCCAACGTGGAAGGTTCTCAATGTTAACTGAGTACCTGGCTCACCGATTGATTGTGCTGCAATTACACCAACTGAATCACCTTTTTGAGCAATCTTAGATGTTGCTAAGTTTCTACCATAACACTTGCTACAAACTCCTTGACGAGTTTCACAAGTTAATACAGATCTTATTTCAACTTCTTCAATTAAAGCTTCATCAATTTTATCACAAATATCATCAGTGATAGTTTCACCTGATTCAACTATCAATTCCTCAGTTTGTGGATGGTAAACGTCATGAACACTCACTCTACCAAGAATACGCTCATATAGTGACTCAACAACTTCATCATTATCTTTTAATGCAGAAACATTCAATCCTCTTAAAGATCCACAATCCACATCATTCACAACAACATCCTGAGCAACATCAACAAGTCTTCTTGTTAAATAACCAGCATCAGCAGTTTTCAATGCAGTATCGGCAAGACCTTTTCTAGCACCGTGAGTAGAGATAAAGTACTCAATAACATCCAATCCTTCACGGAAGTTAGATAAAATTGGGTTTTCAATAATACCTCCTACTGAACCTGCTAGGTTTTTCTGTGGCTTAGCCATCAAACCTCTCATACCACCCAACTGACGAATCTGCTCTCTTGAACCACGGGCTCCAGAGTGCATCATCATATAGATAGAGTTAAATCCTTGATTATCCTCTTCTAATTGTTGCATCAAGGTATTAGTCAATTGAGAGTTGATTCTAGTCCAAATATCAATTACCTGATTATAACGCTCATTATCTGTGATAAGACCCATTAGGTAATTGTTCCAAACTACATCAACTTCTTCCTTGGCTTGCTCCACTAAAGTATCTTTAACTTCAGGAACCATAATATCACCAAGTCCCATAGAAAGACCGCCCTTATAGGCACTCATGAATCCTAATTCTTTGATATTATCTAAGAAATTAGCCGTTTTAGCAGAACCCGCAATTTTATAAACGTGTGCAATTATACCTTGCAAGTTTTTCTTAGTCAATAATTGATCAATATAACCTACCTCTTCAGGTACGCTTTCATTGAAAATTACACGACCAGCAACTGTTTCTATTAACTTAGTTTCTAGCTCACCATCAGCATTTCGAACTTTAGTTCTCAATTTGATATTTGCATGCTTAGAAACTTTTTTCTCATTGATAGCAATAATTACTTCTTCAGAACTGTAAAAGCTTTTACCTTCTCCTAATACTGGCTCTTCTTTAGTAGATTTTCTACCTTTAGAAACATAATACAGACCCAAAACCATATCCTGAGAAGGAACAGTAATAGGTGCCCCGTTAGCCGGGTTTAATATATTATGAGAAGAAAGCATTAAAGTTGAAGCTTCCAAAATTGCTTCATGTCCTAAAGGAACGTGAACCGCCATTTGGTCACCATCAAAATCGGCATTAAATGCAGTACATGCTAATGGGTGTAACTGAATTGCTTTACCTTCAATCAATTTAGGTTGGAATGCTTGGATACCTAACCTGTGAAGTGTTGGAGCCCTGTTTAATAATACAGGATGTCCTTTCATCACGTTCTCCAAAATATCCCAAACCACAGGGTCTTTTCTGTCAACAATCTTCTTAGCAGATTTAACAGTTTTAACAATTCCCCTTTCGATTAATTTTCTAATAATAAAAGGCTTGAAAAGCTCAGCTGCCATATTCTTAGGCAAACCACATTCGTGCATTTTCAATTCAGGTCCAACAACAATTACTGAACGACCAGAATAATCCACCCTTTTACCTAATAAGTTTTGACGGAATCTACCTTGCTTTCCTTTCAACATATCTGAAAGTGATTTCAAGGCTCTGTTACCATCAGATCTTACAGCATTTACTTTTCTAGAGTTATCAAACAATGAATCTACAGCTTCCTGCAACATCCTTTTTTCATTTCTAAGGATAACTTCAGGAGCTTTGATATCGATCAACCTTTTCAAACGGTTGTTTCTGATAATAACTCTTCTGTATAAATCATTTAAATCAGAAGTAGCAAATCTACCACCATCAAGAGGCACTAAAGGTCTCAATTCAGGCGGAATAACAGGTACCATTCTGATAATCATCCATTCCGGACGGTTTTCAATTCTTGTTCTAGCATCACGGAAAGCTTCCACTACTCTCAATCTTTTTAAAGCTTCTGCTTTTCTTTGCTGAGAAGTATCTGTAGCTGCTTGATGTCTTAATTCGTAAGAAAGCTCATCCAACTGGATTCTACCTAATAGCATATCCAAAGACTCCGCTCCCATTTTAGCTATAAACTTGTTTGGATCATCATCGTCTAACTTCTGATTTTCTGCAGGAAGCTTATCTAAGATATCTAAATATTCATCTTCCGTTAAGAAATCCATATAGGCAATTCCATCTTCTTCCTTAACACCCGGCTGGATTACTACATATCTTTCGTAGTAAATAATCTGATCAAGCTTCTTGGTTGGTAAGCCTAAAAGATATCCGATTTTGTTCGGTAAAGATTTGAAATACCAAATATGAGCAACAGGCACTACCAATTCGATATGGCCCATTCTCTCTCTACGAACTTTTTTCTCAGTTACTTCAACACCACATCTATCGCAAATGATGCCTTTGTATCTGATTCTTTTATATTTTCCACAATGACATTCCCAATCTTTAACAGGACCAAATATTCTTTCACAGAATAGACCACCCATTTCGGGCTTATAAGTTCGGTAGTTAATGGTTTCAGGCTGAGTGACTTCACCATGAGAACTTTCCAGAATAGATTCTGGAGAAGCCAAACTAATGGTGATTTTGGAAAAGTCAGTGTTGATTTTTTTATTTTTTTTGAACGCCATAATAAATGTATCTAAATGGGGCCGGTTAAGGCCCCGATAAAACAATTGAAATTAGTCTAAAGTGATTTCCAATGCCAAACCTCTTAACTCATGAACCAATACGTTGAATGATTCAGGAATATTTGGTTTACCCATATTTTCACCTTTTACTATCGCTTCATAGGCTTTAGCTCTACCAATTACATCATCTGATTTAATTGTAAGAATCTCTTGAAGAACATGAGAAGCACCAAATGCCTCTAATGCCCAAACCTCCATCTCACCAAAACGCTGACCACCAAATTGAGCTTTACCACCCAATGGTTGTTGTGTAATTAATGAGTATGGTCCAATAGAACGAGCATGCATCTTGTCATCAATTAAGTGACCTAATTTCAGCATGTAAATCACCCCAACAGTAACTTTCTGATCGAATATATCACCAGTTAAACCATCATAAAGATGAGTTCTACCAAATTCTGGTAAACCTGCCTCGGCTAGTTCAGCTGAAACTTCGTCTGAAGTTGCACCATCAAAAATTGGAGTCGCATACTTACGACCTAATTTTAATCCAGCCCAACCTAATACAGTTTCATAAATCTGACCAATGTTCATCCTTGAAGGTACACCTAATGGATTCAATACGATATCAACTGGTGTTCCGTCTTCCAAGAAAGGCATATCTTCATCACGAACAATTTTGGCTACAACACCTTTATTTCCGTGACGACCCGCCATTTTATCTCCTACTTTCAATTTACGTTTCTTAGCAACATAAACTTTAGCAAGTTGAACGATACCTGCTGGCAATTCATCCCCCACTTCAATAGTGAATCTTTCTCTCTTGAATTTACCTGCGATTTCGTTTCTTCTCTTGTTATAATTTCTAACTAAATCAACGATAAGCTTATTCGTGTTATCATCATTAGTCCAGTTATCCAAGATCAAATCAGAAATCAAGTTAACTTCTTCAGGAACATTGTAGTTACTCTCATCTCTGTAGATATTTTTTTCAGGGAATAAGTTCTTTTCAATGTTATTCTGAGTGAATTTAACACCTTTACTCATGATCTCGTCACCAAACTTATGCTTGATTCCTTGACAAGTTTTACCTTCAAGTAAAGTCGCTAATTTTTCGATCTTAAGATTTCTCAATTTCAATAATTGACGGCTATATTCTTTAGCCAAAACAACTACTTCTTTTTTAGCGTCAGCTCTTCCATCCTTATCCTTTTTGTGTCTAGCAAAAAGTTTAGTATCAATAACAACACCTCTTAACGATGGAGAAGCTTTCATAGAAGCATCTTTAACATCACCAGCTTTATCACCGAAGATGGCTCTTAAGAGCTTCTCTTCAGGAGTTGGATCAGTTTCACCTTTAGGGGTGATTTTACCTATAAGAATATCCCCTTCTTTGATTTCAGTACCAGTTCTGATGATACCGTTTTCGTCAAGGTTTTTAACTGCTTCTTCACTAACATTAGGGATTTCAGAAGTTAATTCTTCTTCTCCACGTTTAGTGTCTCTTACTTCTAGTTCAAATTCTTCAATATGAATAGAAGTAAATATATCATCTCGAACAACTCTTTCAGAAATTACAATGGCATCCTCAAAGTTGTAACCTTGCCATGGCATAAATGCCACTTTCATGTTACGACCGATAGCTAATTCACCTTTTTCAGTTGCATAACCATCGCAAAGAATTTGACCTTTTTTTACTTTATCATTCTTATAAACAAGTGGTCTAAGATTGATAGTTGTATTTTGGTTAGTTCTTCTGAATTTGATTAAATCATAAACTCTTTCATCATCTTCGAAAGAAACTAATTCCTCTTCATCATTCATGTCGTATTTCACGACAATTTTAGTAGCATCTACAAAAACAACAACTCCGTCTTTTTCTGCTACAATCATTGATCTAGAATCTCTAGCAACTCTTCCTTCAAGACCAGTACCTACGATTGGTGCTTCTGGTCTTAATAATGGAACTGCTTGACGCTGCATGTTTGATCCCATCAAAGCTCTGTTTGCATCATCATGTTCCAAGAAAGGAATCATAGAAGCTGCAACCGATACAATTTGGTTAGGCGCAATATCCATGTATGAAAGCTCTTTTGGCTCTAATACTGGGAAGTCACCTTCAAATCTTGCTTTAACTCTATCGTTTAGATACTTACCTGAATCGTCAATTGGTGCATTTGCTTGAGCAATGTTGTGATCATCTTCCTCTTCAGCAGTAAGGTATAATACATTACCACTCATATCCACTTTACCACCTTCAACTTTTCTGTACGGAGTTTCAATGAAACCCATACCGTTTACTTTGGCATGAACACATAGTGAAGAAATCAAACCAATGTTTGGACCTTCAGGAGTTTCAATGGTACATAATCTACCATAGTGAGTATAATGAACATCACGAACCTCAAAACCAGCACGCTCTCTAGAAAGACCACCAGGTCCTAAGGCTGACATTCTTCTTTTATGAGTTACTTCAGATAATGGATTCGTTTGATCCATAAACTGAGAAAGCTGATTGGTTCCAAAGAATGAATTGATTACAGAAGACAATGTTCTAGCGTTGATCAAATCAACTGGTTTAAAGTCTTCGTTATCTCTAACATTCATTCTTTCACGGATTGTTCTAGCCATTCTAGCTAAACCAACACCAAACTGAGCATATAACTGCTCCCCTACTGTTCTAACTCTTCTGTTACTTAAGTGGTCAATATCATCAACTATAGCTTTAGAGTTGATCAAGCCAATTAGATATTTAACGATGTGGATGATATCCACTTTAGTTAATACCTTAGTTTCAGCATCAATATCTAAACCTAATTTTTTGTTGATTCTGTATCTACCAACTTCACCTAAGTCATATCTTTTCTCTGAGAAGAAAAGATTTTGAATAATTTCTCTAGCTGTTGCTTCATCAGGAGCCTCAGTATTACGTAGTTGACGATAAATTTGCTCTACCGCTTCTTTTTCTGAGTTAGAGTTATCCTTTTGAAGTGTATTATAAACGATGCTATAATCAGTGATATTTACATCAGTACGGTGAAGAATGATCGATTTAACACCAGCATCTATAATTAAGTCTATGTCTTCTTCTTCTATTACAGAATCTCTTTCTAAAAGAACTTCATTTCTGTCGATAGATACAACTTCACCTGTATCTTCATCCACGAAATCTTCTGTCCAAGTTTTAAGAACTCTAGCCGCTAGTTTTCTTCCGATAACTTTCTTAAGTGCTGCTTTAGTTCCATCTACTTCTTCAGACAAATTGAAAAGATCTAAAATATCTTTATCAGAACCATACCCGATGGCACGTAACAAAGTAGTTACAGGGAATTTTTTCTTTCTGTCGATGTAGGCATACATGACATTATTCACATCGGTAGCAAATTCTATCCAAGAACCTTTAAAAGGAATAATTCTGGCTGAATATAATTTAGTTCCGTTTGTGTGCTTACTTTGAGCAAAGAAAACACCAGGAGATCTGTGTAATTGAGATACAATTACACGCTCAGCTCCATTAATAATAAATGAGCCTTTTTCGGTCATGTAAGGGATGTTCCCTAAAAAAACCTCTTGCTCAATGGTTTCAAAGTCTTCGTTGTCCTCATCATTGCAAATCAAACGTAGTTTTGCTTTTAAAGGAACAGAATAAGTTAACCCTCTATCAATACATCCATCGATATCATACTTTGGTGGATCTACAAGATAATCAACGAATTCCAGTACGAAATTCTCTCTGGAATCGGAGATAGGAAAGTTTTCTTGAAATACTTTAAAAATTCCTTCTTCAGCTCGTTTTTCAGCGGGAGTTTCCAATTGGAAAAAATCCTGGAAAGATTGGAGTTGAACATCAAGGAAATCAGGGTAATCAATAACTGTTTTAATAGACGAGAAATTGATTCTTTCAGATTGATTTATATTAGCCAAGGCTCTGAATATTTAAAGTTTTTGTAATTCTTAAAAGTGCATTTTAGCACTATCCTGCTTCTTAAATTAGTACAAACAGGAAAAGACCTGACCACGAAAACGAAATATCGTTCTCGGGGACCAGGCCTAATTTCTTGGGCAGAAATCAGTTAACCCTTTCAGGATCAACTTATTACTTTAATTCAACTTCTGCTCCAGCTTCTTCAAGTTGCTTTTTAAGCGCCTCTGCTTCGTCTTTAGCTACTCCTTCTTTTACTGCTTTAGGAGCACCATCAACTAATTCTTTTGCTTCTTTCAAGCCTAAACCTGTTAATTCTTTAACAGCTTTTACAACTTGTAATTTAGCAGCACCTGCAGAAGTTAATACAACATCAAAAGATGTTTTTTCTTCAGCAGCTTCTCCGCCACCACCACCAGCTGCCATTACAGGCGCAGCTGCTGCAGCAGGTTCGATACCGTGTGTTTCTTTTAGGTAATCAGCAAGTTCATTAACTTCTTTTACTGTTAATTCTACTAATTGATCTCCAATTGCTTTGATATCAGCCATGATTGTATTATTTAAATTTTAATGATTTTGTTCTAGTAATTTGTTAATTATTGTGCTCTTTCTTCAAGTGCTTTTACTAATCCTGACACCGTATGTCCTCCGCTCTGTAGAGCAGAAATAACATTCTTAGCAGGTGATTGCAATAGACCAACAATATCGCCAAGCATATCTTTCTTAGATTTAAGCTCGCTTAATGGCGTTAAGTGTTCTGCACCTACATAAATATCAGTATCTATAGCAGCAGCTTTGAATAAAGGCTTTTCTATACTATTCTTCTTATGAAATTCTTTAATAGCCTTAGCAGGTGCGTTACCCACTTCAGGAGAAAATAGAATTCCTGAGAAACCTTTTAATGCTCCAAATATTTCAGAATAATCTACTTCTTGCTTTTCCAATGCTTTCTGAATTAAAGAGTTCTTCACTACTTTATATTCTAAGCCCTTTTCATAACACAATTGACGAAAAGTATTGGTCTGCGAAACAGTCATTCCTGAACCATCAGCCAGATAAAAATGCGGGTATTCCGCGAATTTCTCTGTAAGTTCCTCTATAAGTTGTCCTTTTTCTTTTTTATTCATATTAAATTCCAGCTATAGAGTTTTTATCAATTGAGATTCCCTTGCTCATCGTAGATGACATGGTCATACTCATGAAATAAGTACCTTTAGAAGAAGCTGGTTTCAGCTTCGCTAAAGTTTGAATTAATTCATTAGCATTCTCAGTAATTTTCTCTTTCGAGAAGGAAGCTTTACCAATACTAGCGTGAATAATCCCGAACTTGTCCACTTTAAAATCAATTTTACCTGATTTTACTTCTTGGACAGCTTTTCCAACATCAAGCGTAACAGTTCCTGATTTTGGATTCGGCATAAGGCCTCTTGGCCCTAGCACTTTACCTAACCGCCCTACTTTTGCCATAACAGTAGGCATGGTTACGATAACATCAATATCTGTCCAACCACCTTCGATTTTTTTGATAAAATCATCTAATCCAACGTAGTCAGCTCCAGCATCTTTAGCTTCCTGCTCTTTGTCAGGAGTAACTAAAGCTAAAACTTTAATATCTTTACCAGTACCATGTGGAAGTGCAACAACACCCCTTACCATTTGATCAGCTTTTCGAGGGTCAACTCCTAATCTTATGTCTAGGTCAACTGAAGCATCAAACTTGGTAGTTGTAATTTCTTTCACTAGAGAAGAAGCCTCAGCTAAAGCATAAGCTTTAGTCGGATCTATTTTCTCAGCTGCAATTTTTTGATTTTTAGTAAGCTTTGCCATTTTACCTATTTTTTAAGATTTCCAAGGAGCAGTTCCTGTAACTTTAATACCCATACTTCTTGCAGTACCTGCAACTTGACGCATGGCTGATTCAATTTTAAATGCATTTAAATCAGTCATCTTGGTTTCAGCGATTTCTTTCACTTGATCCCAAGTTACAGTACCAACCTTAATACGGTTTGGCTCAGCAGAACCTTTTTTCTTTTTAGAAGCATCTAATAAAAGTACCGGAGCTGGAGGAGTTTTAATTACAAAATCAAAAGACTTGTCTTTATAAATTGTAATTACTACTGGCAATACTTGCCCAGCTTTCTCTTGAGTTCTTCCATTAAATTGCTTACAGAACTCCATTATGTTCAGTCCTTTACTACCTAATGCAGGACCAACGGGAGGTGACGGGTTTGCTGCCCCTCCTTTAATCTGTAATTTCAGATATCCACTTATTTCCTTAGCCATCTTGCTATTCTGTTTTTTCTACTTGCATGTAATTCAATTCAACCGGAGTATTTCGTCCAAAGATTTTAACCATAACATTTAGTTTCTTTCTTTCTTCAAAAACCTCCTCTACGGATCCGGTGAAACCACTGAATGGTCCATCCATCACTTTCACTGATTCTCCTATTATATAAGGAGTGCTCAGTTTTTCATCCATCTCTTCAGTTTCATCAACCTTTCCGAGTATACGATTCACTTCATTTTGTCTTAAAGGAACCGGTTCTTTTTCATCACCTTGCCCACCAAGGAAACCAATTACTCCTGGAATACTAGTGATCACGTGATGCGCTTCTCCGTGAGAAATATCAGCTGATACAAAAACATACCCTGGAAAGAAATTCTTTTCCCTGACACGCTTTTTACCATTCCTCATTTCATATACCTTTTCTGTAGGAATGAGAATTTGAGGAATAAATTCTTCTATTTTTTGTCGAGCAATCTCGTTTTCAAGATAAGTTCTAATCTTCTTCTCTTGACCACTAATTACTCTTAAAACGTACCATTTATATTCTGACATTATCTCAATATATCTTAAATGCTAAAATGCATTATAAAACCACTCCATCGCATTATCAAATGCCAAATCAATAACACCAATCAAAAGGGCAAAAATCAAAGCACCAACCAACACCAAAATAGAACTATTTTGAAGTTTACTATAAGGTGGCCATGTTACTTTATATCGCATTTCTGACCACGAATCTTTTATGAATAAGCTTAATTTTTGCATCTTATTATATGTTAAAATTGCACGGGTGGAGGGACTCGAACCCCCAGCCAATGGTTTTGGAGACCACTACTCTACCAATTGAGCTACACCCGTATTTACCAATGCAACTCAAAATGGTCTGCAAAGGTAGATAAAAGTTTTATAAGAAACAAATGCGCTCCCAATATTTCGAGAGCGCATTGTTTAATTTATTACTATATCTTAAGTATTAGTCTAAGATTTCTGTTACCTGACCAGCACCTACTGTTCTACCACCTTCACGAATAGCGAAACGTAAACCTTTTTCACAAGCAACCTTATTGATCAATTTAACTTCGATCGTAACGTTATCACCAGGCATAACCATTTCTACGTTCTCAGGAAGTGTGATTTCACCAGTTACATCAGTAGTTCTCAAATAGAACTGTGGACGGTATCTGTTAAAGAATGGAGTGTGACGTCCACCTTCATCTTTAGAAAGAACGTAAACCTCAGCTTTGAAATGAGCATGTGGAGTTACAGAACCTGGCTTACAGATAATCATACCTCTTTTGATTTGAGCTTTTTCAATACCTCTTAACAAAAGACCAACGTTATCACCAGCTTCACCCCTATCTAATATTTTACGGAACATTTCAACACCAGTCACAGTAGACTTTAAGTTTTCAGCTCCCATACCGATTAAATCAACAGCATCTCCAGTGTTAGTCACACCTCTTTCGATTCTTCCTGTTGCAACAGTACCACGACCAGTAATAGAGAATACATCCTCAACTGGCATCAAGAAATCTTTGTCAGTTAAACGCTCTGGTAATGGAATATAATCATCAACAGCTTGCATTAACTCATCAATTTTAGCAACCCACTCAGCTTCACCGTTAAGTGCACCAAGAGCAGATCCTGAAATTACAGGAAGATCATCACCTGGGAAGTCATAGAAAGAAAGTAATTCTCTTACTTCCATCTCAACTAACTCTAATAACTCTTCATCGTCAACCAAATCTACTTTGTTTAAGAAAGCAACAACAGCAGGAACACCTACCTGACGAGCTAAAAGGATGTGCTCACGAGTTTGAGGCATTGGTCCATCAGTAGCGGCAACCACTAAGATAGCACCATCCATTTGTGCAGCACCAGTAACCATGTTTTTCACATAATCCGCGTGACCTGGACAGTCAACGTGTGCGTAGTGACGGTTAGCAGTAGCATACTCAACGTGAGAAGAGTTAATTGTAATACCCCTTTCTTTTTCTTCAGGAGCGTTATCAATTGATGAGAAGTCTCTCATCTCTGCAAATCCTTTATCAGACAATACTTTACAGATTGCAGCAGTTAATGTAGTTTTACCATGATCCACGTGACCGATAGTTCCGATATTCACGTGTGGTTTCGAACGGTCAAAGGTTTCTTTAGCCATATTTGAAAAATCCTCAGTTTAGTTAAAATTTATAATATATTTATTCAATAACACTGATTGAGCCAACGAGGGGATTTGAACCCCCGACCTCTTCCTTACCAAGGAAGCACTCTACCCCTGAGCTACATCGGCTTGAAATCATTCAGTGCCTTTACAGGCACATCCTAACAAAGGCAGTGACGTTTCCGTTCTGCCTTGATTTATCACCGAAATGCCTATTGTATTATTAGAGCGAGAGACGAGGTTCGAACTCGCGACCTGCAGCTTGGAAGGCTGCCGCTCTACCAACTGAGCTACTCTCGCTTGTTTGACAAAATACTCACTTATTTAAAAGTATTTATTTTAATCAAATGTAATCCTTCGCTAAAGCTTCGGATTACAAAGTGGGGGAAACAGGATTCGAACCTGTGAAGTCGTAGACAGCGGATTTACAGTCCGCCCCAGTTGGCCGCTTTGGTATTCCCCCATTGGTTTCAATAAGCATTTCCTAAATCCTTTTCGTTTTAGGAAGTGCAAAATTATATGGATTTTATATTTTATCAAACTTTACCGACAAAAAAGATTGCTTTTTTTTAATCTTAATTTTCAATCCTTCGCTATCTATTGTAAATCAGTTCTTTACATTTAAAATAAAATCCAGAAAAGTTTTTAAAATCAATCGCATTAGCTACATCGCATCAAACTTTTTAAATTTTGGTTCAATTCTCAGCCTCAAAGGTGAAAAAAAATCTGCGCAGACATACTAATTTTAAAACGAAATGTGTAAAATTTAATATGTGTTCCTATCTTCGTGCTAAATTTTAATTATGTACGAAATAAAATTCAGTCAATCCGATAAAGAATATCGACTGTCCACTAAAGACGGTAATATTTTCATAGACGATAAACAAGTTGATTGGGACATAAGTAAAACCGATCAGCAATCCTTCCACATTATTTATCACAATCAAACATTTAATGCTCATTTAGTAGAAATAGACTACGAAAGTAAAGTCTTTAAATTACAATTGAATGGGAAAATCATTGAGTTGGAATTGAAAGATAAAATGGATTTACTTTTGGAGGAAATGGGCATTAGTGATTTGGATCAAAACCAAATGAATGATGTGAAAGCTCCTATGCCAGGTTTAATCATTGATATTATGGTTGCTCCAGGTGATGAAGTTAAAAAAGGTGATCCTCTTTTAATATTGGAAGCCATGAAGATGGAAAATGTGATTAAGGCAGCGGGTGATGGGACAATCTCAGAAATTAAAGCCAATAAAGGTGACAGCGTAGAGAAAAATCAATTGATCATTCAATTCTAATTATAGAATACATAGAATTGATTTTTAAAATTTATAAATTAGACTTTTAACGGGACAGCAACAATTTAACTTATGAAATTCAAACGCATTCTATTGAAATTAAGTGGTGAGGCTCTTATGGGGGATGAAGGCTACGGTATTGACCCTAAACGACTTGCTCAATATGCAGAAGAAATAAAAAGAATACATGATCAGGGTGTTGAAATAGCTATTGTAATAGGTGGTGGAAATATTTTTAGAGGAATTCAAGCTGAGGGTGCAGGTATTGATAGAGTTCAAGGTGATTATATGGGAATGCTAGCTACTGTTATAAATGGAATGGCTGTTCAAGGTGTTTTAGAAAATCACGGCATGTTTACACGCTTAATGTCTGGGATTAATATGGACCAGGTATGTGAGCCCTTTATCAGAAGAAGAGCAATCAGACATTTAGAAAAAGGAAGAATAGTCATTTTTGGTGCTGGAATAGGAAATCCCTATTTCACTACAGATTCTACTGCAAGTTTAAGAGCTATTGAAATAGAAGCGGATGTTGTTTTAAAGGGCACAAGAGTGGATGGAGTTTATACATCTGACCCAGAGAAAAATGAAGATGCTGTAAGATATTCGAATATCACATTTCAAGAAGTTTATGAAAAAGGATTAAATGTGATGGATATGACAGCTTTCACGCTTTGTCAAGAAAACAATTTACCTATTATTGTATTTGACATGAATAAGGCTGGCAACTTATACGACCTTATAAATGGAGAAAATGTTGGAACATTGATAAATTCTGAAAAATAAAAAGAAATGGAAGAAATAGATTTAGTATTGGATGAAACAAAAGAGCTAATGGACAAAGCCATTCAGCACACGAAAAGTAATTTACAGAAAATTAGAGCAGGTAAAGCTTCCCCTGCAATGCTTGATGGATTAATGGTAGATTATTATAATAATGACACTCCTATTAGCCAAGTAGCTTCAATCAGTACACCAGATGCTCGTTCTATTATTATTAAACCATGGGAAAAGAATATAATTGGCGAAATAGAGCGTGCCATAATCAATAGCGATTTAGGATTCACTCCTCAAAACGATGGTGAAATTGTTAGAATTAACATTCCGCCATTGACTGAAGAAAGAAGAATTGCTTTATCCAAACAAGCAAAAAACGAGGCTGAGGATGGCAAAATTTCTATTCGTAATGCAAGAAAAGATGCTAACGACCAATTAAAGCAATTGCAAAAAGAGGGGATTTCGGAAGATGATGTTAAAAGAGGAGAAGATAAAGTTCAATCCTTAACTAATGATTACACTAAAAAAATTGATGAAATTCTTGAGCATAAAGAGAAAGAGATCATGACAGTATAATTGTCAAAATTTTCTACTTTCTTTAAAAAAAAGCTGTTTTAAAAGAATTATAAAGTGAATAATAGATATTTTTCTATTTTGACTTTTACTTTTGAAACAGCTTTTTTATTATCGGGCACCTAAATAATACCGCAAACTATTGATTCCTTTCAGCTATTGCACTAATTTGCCTTTTGTATGAATATTACCAATCCCAACGCCTTTTGGCTTCTTTTTCTAATCATTATCCCTATCCTGATTCACCTCTTTCAGTTTAGGAAATATAAAAGTTTAAAATTCAGTAACACCTTTTTTTTAAGCGCAGTAAATGAAGAGCAAAAGCGAAGCAGAAAATTAAAACATATCCTTATTTTAATTAGCAGGATTCTATTAATACTATTTCTGGTCTTTAGCATTGCAAAACCTTTTTGGAAAAGTGAGGCCATGAATTCTAATGTGAATTTACTGGTTTTGGATCAATCCGCTTCTAATACAGCTTATGCAGAAGGCAGTTCTAATCCAATAATAGAGGAGAATATGAGCTTCATTAATCAACTTTTTGAAAGCTATCCTCAATCATTGAAAGCAGTGGATCAATCTGGAAGTTCTTTAGAAGCCTACCAAGAAGTTGTGGTCAGAGAAAATGAATCAAAATTGAACTTGGATAGAATAATCAGAAAACACCCAACATCTGAAAAAATATTGTTGCTAAGCGATTTCCAAAAATCAGCCATAGACGAAAACATCTCCATTTTTTCAGACTCTTCCAGAGGATTTATTTTTATGCCTCCTTATCAGCAAAAACCCAACAATGTTTGGGTCGATTCATTATGGGTAGAACAAACAGATGATGGTGCTGGAAACGAACAACTAAAACTACAAATCAGCGCAATAGATGATGTTGATGATGTTAATATCGCATTGGAGAATGATGAGCAATTAATTGGTACGCAACAAATAGTATTAAATGATGGCGGACAAAAATCGGTAAGCTTTCCGATTAAAAGATTTTCATCTGACATGAGTTCTTCATTTCGCATTAATTTGGAAGCCGGGGATTTGGATTTTGATAATACTTTTTACTTTAGCCTACCAGAGCGAAGTAAATTAAAAATCTTATTACTCTCTAAAAACAATACTAACAGTCTTTTAAGCGCAGTATACGAAAATAAAGAGATGTTTGATTTTCGAAAAGAGTCATTGAATAATTTCGCATTTCAGGATCTGGATGAATATGATTTAGTTTTGGTAGAACTTGGGGATCAACTCAATAATTTTGCTGCAGGAGCTTTAAAAACTTATGCTGCATCCGGCAATAATTTAGTGGTAATTCCAACATCAAATTTTGACCAATATTCCTTTTTAGAGGATTTGGGGTTTTCCAATGTCTCTAATATTTCTCAAGCTAATAATAAGACCGTCAAACTTCAAAGCCCTGATTTACAAAACCCCTTTTTCAGGAATGTATTTAATAATATGAATGAGGATATTAGCATGCCTGAAGCCGTCATGTATTTAAAGTGGGAATCCGGACAGAAAATACTATCCTTTATCAATGGCTATCCTTATTTAGGTTTAACTGGAGTAAATGACAACATCTTTGTCTTTGCCTCTCCTTTCGATCAGGATTATACCAATTTCACACAACACGGAATTTTCTTGCCAGTTTTTTATAAAATTGCTTTCAGTGGCAAAAAAGAAAATCAAGCGCAATATTTCTTCTTAAATCAGGATGTAATCGAATTATCCAAAGCTGATATACCAGAAGGCACTGTAGTGAAATTGCAACAAGGAGAACAAGAATTAGTGCCAGACCAAAGAATAAGTGGCAATGAAATGCGCTTAATCTTGCCACAAGAAGATTTAAAATCTGGCTTTTATACTATCATCAATACCAAAACTGAAGAAAACTTGGGCGTATTAGCCTTAAACATCCCTAAAAAAGAAAGCGAAACAGGCTATTATACCACTTCTGAATTGCAATCACTTTTTCAAGATCAGGAAAATGTTGTAGTTTTAGATGAGTATGATTTTTCATCTATCAAAGATTATATTGATGAAACCAAAAACGGTTTTCCTTTGTGGAAATATTTCTTAGTATTAGCTTTGCTGAGTTTATTAGCTGAAGTTTTAATCATCCGCTTGCTTAAATAGATATGCGAACTTACATCAAGGCTGTCAAAATCATTAATCCTGCCTCTCAGTGGCACAATCAGTCCGTTAATTTATTGGTGGATGATGGTGTAATTACAGAAATCAATCCTTCCGAAAAAATAGATGCTGATATCGTTATAGAGGAAAAAGAACTGCATGCTTCCGCTTCATGGCTGGATATGCGCGTTTTTTCTGGGGAACCTGGTGAAGAATATAGAGAAGATTTTGAAAGTTTAGCGAATGTTTTGGAAGCAGGTGGATTTGGAAGTGCTTTATTAATGCCCAATACAAATCCTATCATTCAAAATAAAGCGGATATTAAAACGGTGATGTCCCGAAATAGTGGACAAGTTGTTCAAATTTTACCTTCGGCAGCCGTTACCATTAATTGTGATGGTGAGAATTTAAACGAGATGCTGGATGTTTACCATGCAGGTGCTATTGCCTTTACGGATGGCGCACAGCCTTTATGGAATAGTGATATCTTAGTGAAATCTTTGCAATATCTTCAAAAATTTGATGGTTTACTGATGACCATGCCACAAGATCACAAATTGGCTCTTTTCGGACAAATGAATGAAGGCATCGTCAGCACAGGTTTAGGCTTAAAAGGAATCCCACATTTGGCAGAGGAAATTATTATCCAGCGTGATTTAGAATTGTTGAAATATGCGGGCGGAAAGCTGCACTTTAGCTGTATCAGCAGTGCCAAGAGTGTCGAAATGATCAGGAATGCTAAGGCTGAAGGTTTAAATGTAACTTGCGATGTGAACATTCATCATTTAATACTAGATGATGAAAATTTGGAATCTTTTGACACTCATTATAAAGTTTTGCCTCCTTTAAGAACACAGAAAGATATTGAAGCTTTGATTTTAGGAGTGAATGACGGAACTATTGATGTAATCGTTTCTTCACATCAGCCTTACGATCAAGATCATAAAAAAATGGAGTTTGATTTGGCAGAATTTGGCATCATGGGTGCTCAAATTATGTATCCGATGTATCATAAATTCCTTGCTAATAAAATTGAGCTTTCAACATTTATCAATTGCATAGAAGCTAATCCTAAAAAGATATTGAACCTGCCACAGGCAAAAATAGAAAAAGGAGCTCCGGCCGATTTCACATTATTTTCTAATGATATGAAATGGGAATTTAATACTGAAAGTAATTTTTCTAAAAGTGATAATTCTCCATTTATGGGTCAAAGCTTTACAGCTAAGGCAATAGGGGTTTTTAAACACAGACACCAATATTTAGAATCAAAATTTACAAATTCCTGATATGAATTTATTAGTCAAAAGCCCTTTAAGGTTCAGCTTAATTGCCGCATTTTTTGTGATCCTGATGTTTTTCATCTTGATTATGTTAGATAAAAACCCGGTGATCTATTCCAGTAATATCATTTTTATTGGTCCGCTCCTGAGTTTATTTTTATTCTTTGCTATAAAGGTATTTCGAGATACAAATCCTGATGGATTGAGATTTTGGCAAGGCTTTTCAATAGGAATTTTATACACCTTATTTTTCACCCTATTTTATTCTATTGTATTGTGGTCAGATGCTACATTATTTGAAACTGATCATTTTGATGAATATAGAGCTATGATAATTGAAAAAATAATAGCCGGGAAAGATATGTTAGTGGACAAAATGGGCGAGCAAGGTTATCAGGATTATCTGAAATCAGGTGAATCATCGAATGCACGAATCATTGGTAGCTTAGCAGTTAATAATATTATAATTGGTGCATTAGTGACCCCTTTAATTTCCCTTTTCATGAGAACCAGTGAACCCAAAAGAGTATGAAGTATAATATAAGCATCGTTATACCGGTTTTTAATGAAGAGGAATCATTGCCTGAATTAACCGATTGGATTAATCGAGTGATGGCTATTCATCCATTATTGAGTTATGAAATATTGATGATTGATGATGGAAGTTCAGATGATTCATGGAATATCATTGAGGAGCTTTCTCAAAAACACATTCCGCTTAAAGGAATTAAATTTTCTAGAAATTACGGAAAATCAGCGGCACTTCATACGGGTTTCAAACATGCAAAGGGCGAGGTAGTCATCACTATGGATGCCGACATGCAAGATAGTCCTGAAGAAATCCCAGCTCTTTATGATATGGTGGTTAAAGATGGCTTTGATATTGTTTCCGGCTGGAAAAAGAAAAGACATGACCCTATTAGCAAAACCATCCCTTCTAAATTTTTCAATTTTGTGACCCGTAAAATTTCGGGAATCAAATTGCATGATTTTAATTGTGGTTTAAAAGCTTACCGCAGTAAAGTAGTAAAAAACATAGAAGTCTATGGTGAAATGCATCGTTATATACCTGTGATAGCCAAATGGAATGGCTTTAGGAAGATAGGCGAAAAAGTAGTGCAGCACAGAGCTAGGAAATACGGAGAGACGAAATACGGTTTAGAGCGATTTTTATATGGATTTTTAGATCTGCTATCCATTACATTTGTTTCCAAGTTCAAGAAAAGCCCCATGCATTTCTTTGGTGCTTTTGGAACCTTATCTTTTATAGCAGGATTTTTCATTACTATTTATATCATAGGCAGAAAATTCTATGAGATTCATTATAAATTGCCTGTTAGGGAAGTCACAGATCAGCCCTTGTTCTTTTTGGCTTTAGTGGCTTTAATAGTTGGGGTTCAGTTATTCTTGGCGGGATTTGTAGGGGAAATGATCACCATGAATTCTCCAAGGAAAATAGATTACATAGTGGATGAACAAACCGGATTCTGATGCGATTTTATTCCGTAGTTATCCCCATTTATAATCGTCCTGATGAAATTAAAGAGCTTTTAGAAAGCTTGACCCAGCAAACTTTTACAAATTTTGAGATCATTATAGTGGAAGATGGTTCTCAAATTAAGTGTGAGGAGATCTGCAATTCTTTTAAGGACAAGCTCAATATTCAATATTTCTATAAGGAAAACTCAGGACAAGGTTTTAGTAGAAATTTCGGCTTTGAGAAAGCAAAAGGAGATTACTATATCGTTTTTGATTCCGACTGCATCATTCCTAAAGATTATTTCGAAACAGTAGATCATTTCTTAAATGAAAATCCGCTTGATGCTTTTGGTGGACCTGATGCTGCTTTGGATAGTTTCACCATTGTGCAAAAAGCCATAAGTTATTCCATGACTTCTTTCTTTACCACAGGAGGAATAAGAGGCGGCAATAAGCAATTAGAGAAATTCCGTCCCAGGAGTTTCAATATGGGGATTTCAAAAGAAGTTTTTGAAAAAACCGGTGGCTATAACATCACCCGCATGGGAGAAGATATTGAGTTTAGCATCAGAATAGAAAAAGCAGGATTCAAAACGGGTTTAATTCCCAATGCGAAAGTTTACCATAAAAGAAGAACCAGACTAGATCAGTTTTACAAACAACTATTTTTCTTTGGAAGGGGTAGAATCAACATCTTTAGGTTTTATAAAAGTGAATTGAAAGCCGTTCATCTTTTGCCCGTGGCATTTGTATTAGCTTTATTTTTCTGGTTATCTACTGCCTTATGGCAATGGGAGTTATTTCAATTGGGAGCTGCTGTATTGGCGGTCTATTTTATATTGATAGGAATTGATGCCTTTATGAAAACCAAAAACTTCCTAGTGGCCTGGCTAAGTTTAATCACTTCCTTTATTCAGCTTTTTGCCTATGGAATGGGTTTTCTAAAAGAGAGCTTTGCTTATTTGAGGCAGCCTGAGCCTGAGGGGGTGAAAGCATAAGCTGGAAGCTCGCGCTAGCGAATGGGACAGCCAAAGGCTGTTTTTTTTTACCAACAAGTTTCTCTAAGACTTTCGCAAACGGCACAAAGGAAATAATCGAGATTATTTTACTCACCAGCTAGAGCGAGATCGGAAGCTATTTTCTTTCTCGTTTGCTGCAGTTATTTGTTAATCAATGGATTAGGTGAGGCTTTATACTTGAGTGAGGGTGGTGAGTAAGATGATAATTAATGTAAAAAATATCTTCATGCTATTCTGATATTGATTTATTTTTCCGCTCTTTTATTTTGGCATCTACGAACTCTATCATTTCCTCAATTTCACAAAGCTCTGAACCTGAGAATCCGAAAATTCTTTTTCTACCAGCCTTATCCTTAATATATACTCCTGAACCCCAATTCATAACAGAATCAATATTGATCTTCTCTATTTTAGATATTTCATATTGGTATTCTATAAATGGCAACATGACATTTATCAATATAATCTCTTTTTCATCGTAGGAGAATTTAAAGCATTTGGTAAATGTTAGGAATCTCATGAATAATAAACCAAAAAAAGCCATACCAAATGCGAAAAGTATTGATTTCCCTACATATAACGATATTGCAATACCAATAATGAATGATATAGCAGCTAAGAAATTAGTGCCATTTATTGAAGAATATGGAATGTGCTTCATCACTTTATTTTAAATTTATTGGACAAGAAAATGCCTAATATAAGAACTTTCAATCAAAATCGTTTTTTTACACCAATCCCAACCGCTGGTGCGAGCTTCCCAGCTCGTACCTAATTCCCCCACCAAAAATTTCAATCCCTTAAATCTTTCTTTATTTTTGACGTTATTGTTTTCTAAATCCATAGCCTTATGAAAAAAGTCATTATTGTTGTTTCAGTAATAGTACTGATAATTGCTCTTACTTTTGTCTACTTTTTTTACCTCCAGCCCATTAAGAAAAATAATCCTTTGATGGCTGTTCCGCCTGATGCGAGCATGATTTTTCAACTGGAAAACCCCTTTGAGGAATGGAATGAAATCACCGATAATAAAATCTGGAATTACTTAAAAACCAATCCCTATTTTAAAGAAATCGGACAGGAAATGGACAGCTTGACGGTTGATATGAAAAGCAATTCAAGCTTGTGGGAACTGGTAATGGATCGTCCTATGGTGATGTCTGTCCATAAAACCAGACCGAAAGACTATGATTTCCTTTATGTGATCGATTTACAGCGCGCAACTCAATTCGATTTTATCAAAAACTACATTAATGATTTTAGTGATGACATCGAAAAAGTATATACCAGAACCTATCAAGACCAAGAAATCCTAGAAATCAAATTCATTGACTCCCCTACTACTTATTACCTGTTTATCTATGACAATCTTTTAAGTGTTTCTTCTACTCATATTCTTGTCGAACAATCCATTGACCAGTTGAAAAAGCCCATTTTAATTCGGGATTTTGATTTTATTGATATCACAAAAGCCTTGGGCTCAAATGATATTAATATGTACATCAATTATCCTGCATTTTCTGATTATTTAAAAATATGGATGGATGATTCTGAAGATGAAAGTTCAGATATATTCAGTATTTTGAAATATAGCGGAATGTCGCTAGAAGCCACTGATAAAGTATTATCAGTAGAAGGATATACAAATGTGAAAAAAGACAAGCCAAATCTGCTTACAGCTTTAATGAATTCCGGTGAGGGAGAGATCGGTGTGGGCACCATAGTTCCGGATAATGCTTCCTATTTTATGAGTTTGGGTTTTGATGATGCAAAAGAATTCTACAAGCAAATGGAGGAAGTCTTAAAAATTAGCGAAGAGGGTGATTCCTATATGGAAAGCAAGCAGAAAATTGAAGACTATCTCGATATTTCCATAGAAGATGATTTTCTAAGTTGGATCGATAATGAAATAGCTTTAATTCAGTTGAACTCCAATAGCGATAAAAACAAGGTAGAATTAGCTGTCGCAATTAAACATAAAGATTTTGACGACACCAAAGAGCGATTGGGCTACATTGAACAGCAAATCCGAAAGAAAACTCCTGTGAAATTTAAAGGGATTACCTACAAAGGATATGACATTCAGTTTCTTTCTATTAAAGGATTTTTTAAGCTTATGTTTGGAAGTGCTTTTGAAGGAATTGACAAACCTTATTACACTATAATGGATGATTATGTGGTCTTTAGTAATTCCCCTCGAACTTTGGGCAAAATTATTTCATCAGTCGAAGAAAAAAGCACCTTGGATCACACCAAAGAATATGCTGATTTCATGGAGAATTTCGATTATGAATCCAGTTTATTCATTTACCTCAGTGCTAATGAACTTTTAAGCGATGCCGAAAGAATATTAGATGCCTCATCTTGGAAAGAATTAAAGCCACATCAGCCCTACTTTAAAAGTTTTCCGATGATTGGGATGCAAATTAAAGCGGATGGAGACTTGCTAAATCATCAAATCCAACTGAATTATTTAAACCACGAGCAAATAAGCAATTGGAATGATTTAGTAAAAGAAAGCGAATTTAAAGAAGAGGAAGTAGCTGATTCTACCGAAACGGAAGATGAGGATTTAATTTCAATAGAAAATATTTTACCTGAAGACCTGAATAGCAAAACCTTTATTGAATACTATGAAAATGAGCAGGTTAAATTTGAAGTATCCCTTAAAGATGGCTTAAAACATGGCAGATATTTTCAATATGATAGCCTTGGAAATATGGTGGTGAAAGGTCGCTATAGAAATGATGAGAAATCAGGCACTTGGCGTTTTTATGATAAAGATGGAGATTTAATTCGGAAGGAAAGGTTTTGATTTTTGATATAAACAAGGAATTCAAATACACTAAATAAATCCCAAACAAAACACCCTTTCAGGATATTTAAGGACATAATAATCTCTTTTGCATTAATGAATTCTGTATTATTTGTGTTCTCATGAGTTCTATTCAGGAGAAACTAAAATTCTTTTCTATCTTCAAGCAAAATTTTACGGCTTCATTATGATTTTAAATACCATTGACTGGGTAATCCTCATTGGATTTTTGCTTATTTCTTTAGGAATAGGATTTTGGACTTCCAGAAAAAATAAAAGTGCTTCCGAGTTTTTTGCAGCTGGCGGTAAAATGCCATGGTGGCTTTTAGGGGTTTCCATGGTCGCTACCACTTTTTCTACAGACACACCCAATTTAGTAACCGATATTGTCCGTCAAAATGGTGTTTCCGGAAACTGGGCTTGGTGGGCTTTTTTGCTCACGGGAATGCTTACCGTTTTCGTTTATGCTGGTCTATGGAAAAAATCAGGAGTATTAACCGATGTAGAATTTTATGAATTAAGATATTCTGGCAAAGCTGCACGATTCCTGAGAGGTTTTAGAGCTATTTATTTAGGCTTACTTTTCAATGTGATGATTATGGCTTCCGTGAGTTTAGCTGCTATAAAAATCGGAGGAGTATTATTAGGTTTAAGCCCTGTTCAAACAGTCGTAATAGCAGGAATCATAACCGTTATTTATAGTAGTTTGGGAGGATTAAGAGGTGTTTTATTTACAGACTTTCTGCAATTCTTTCTTTCTTTAGGAGGAGCTTTAGTTGCTGCTTATGTTGCATTAAATCACCCTATGGTGGGAGGATTAGATAATTTATTAACACATGAAAACGTAGTGGATAAGCTATCTTTTTTCCCTTCTTTCTCCAACCATGAAATGTGGGTTATGTTGTTGATTATTCCGCTACTAGTGCAATGGTGGAGCACTTGGTATCCTGGTGCTGAACCAGGCGGTGGTGGATATATTGCTCAGCGGATGTTTGCCGCTAAAAATGCGGATCATTCTATAAAAGCAGTGTTATTTTTCAATGTAGCGCATTACGCCATCCGTCCATGGCCTTGGATAATTGTAGCACTTTGTTCAATTATTGTTTTTCCTGATTTAGATAGTTTTGCAAAAGCTTTTCCAGCTGTAAACTCAGGAGTTGCCACGCATGATATGGGATATCCTGCTATGTTGACTTTTATTCCTGCAGGATTATTAGGCTTGGTGGTCACCTCATTAGTGGCTGCTTATATGAGTACAATTTCCACTCACTTGAATTGGGGTTCTTCTTATTTGGTAAATGATGTTTATAAAAGATTCATCAACCCTAAAGCTACCGAAGGAAAGCAAGTTTTATTGGGAAGGTTATTAACGGTGGTTTTAATGATTTTCAGTATGCTGATGGCACTAGTTTTAGAAAATGCCCTGCAAACCTTTGAAATTCTCTTGCAAATTGGTGCTGGTACTGGCTTAATTTACATTCTTAGATGGTTTTGGTGGAGAGTGAATGCTATAAGTGAAATAGTAGCCATGGTGGTCAGTTTCTTAATTGCGCTCTATTTTGCCTTTGCAGATCAGCCTTTTGGCTTTGAGGAATTATTATCTTGGCAAAAATTAATCATAGGAGTTAGCATTACAACAGTAAGTTGGGTAACAGCTAGTTTTCTGACACAAAAAACTACTGATGAACAATTAGCAAATTTCCTCAATAAAGTAAATCCTGGTGGCCCGGGTTGGAAGAAAATCATAGCAAGATTATCTGCAAAAGGTTTGATTCAGCCGAAAACTCAAAAATGGAAAGTTCCCACTGGTATTATTTGCATGATAGCCGGAAGCATGGGTGTTTATGGCTTTCTATTTAGTACTGGACTTTTTATTTATGGAGAAATATTAAAAGCAAGTGGTTTATTGCTATTTAGTATACTTTGTGGTTTTGTGATATTTAAACTTTATCCGAAAATTATCGCTGAGGATTAATCGGTTGCTTTCCAATTAAAATCTGGAAGAACATCTTAAAATCGGATGCCAAACTCCAAAGTGGATAAGTGAAAGTTGCAGGTTTGTTTTTTTCAAAAAAGAAATGACCTACCCAAGCAAATCCATAGCCCACTACTGGAATCAAGGCTAATCCCCAATAAGTTTGGGTGATTAATGCCCAAGCTAATACTCCAAAAAGCAAAGCAGTTCCTGTGAAATGCAGTTTCCTGCAAGTAGGATCTTGATGTTCACTTAGATAATACGGATAAAATTCTTTAAAGCTTTTGTATTTTCTCTCTGCCATGATTCAAATTATTTGCACATAATTTAGTCAAATAATAGAAATTTTAAAAATCACATATATACTTAAGCTTTTTGACTATCATATAACTAAAGGCTAATCATCCCTTTTAAAAATTCGGTTTAATAACTCCATATACTTTAATAAAAATATCCAAAGGAGTTTATCTTTCTAATATCACTACAGGCAATGTTAGCGGTTTGATCTTATTTTGTTTAAGATATCAGCTGTAATTATTCTATTTGTATAAGAATTAATTGTAAGCCTTACATTTCTTGCAGTATTTGTTATATAAATATTTTTACCAATTTTATGAAATTCTGACTCATCTGTTTCTTTGATGATTTCAAAAATCATTTTTTCAACTTTATCCTTTGACAGTTCTTTGTTGAGTTTCTTGTTAATTCTTTCATAAACAAGGTCAGTATAACAAACTTTAGATAAAATTTCTGCTTTATAATTGTTCACACCTTCTTTTTATTATTATTTATCTGTATTTATAGTTGAATAAATATCAATTTCCGAATTCGGTTTATTCCATTGAAATCTAAAATCATATTTTTCAAAGTGAATAAACCCTACATTCATTTGGTCTTCAATTTTCAAATTTGACTTTTGTAAAATGATTTTATAAATATCGTAAAGCGTTTGTTAAATGATTACTATCCTTTTAAAACTTTAGCCGCTTCTTTAGCAAAATAACTTAAAATCACATCTGCTCCAGCTCTTTTGATGCTCAATAAACTTTCCATCATGGTGGCTTCTCCATCAAGCCAACCTCTTTCTGCTGCTGCTTTTATCATACTGTATTCTCCACTTACATTATAAGCAGCTATTGGTAATTCATTATTTTCTTTAAGCAAATGAATGACATCCAAATAAGCTAAGGCTGGTTTCACCATCAAGAAATCTGCCCCTTCTTGTGCGTCCAGTTCCGCTTCAATTAAAGCTTCATATTTATTGGCAGGATTCATCTGATAGGTTTTCTTATCCCCTGATTTTGGGGCTGAATCCAATGCATCACGGAAAGGGCCATAAAATGCAGAAGCATATTTCGCACAATAGCTCATAATGGAGGTGTTTTCAAATCCATTATCATCCAAAACCTCACGGATATATTCCACTCTGCCATCCATCATATCGGAAGGTCCAATTATATCTATGCCAGTTTCAGCTTGAGCCAATGCCATATCCGCTAAAACATCTAAAGTTTCATCATTGAGGATATTACCATTTTCATCTACAATACCGTCATGCCCATCAGTGCTGTACGGATCCATGGCTACATCTGTCATAATGCAAGCTTCGGGAAATTTGGCTTTAATTTCTTTTAAGGCTTTCAAATAGAAAAAATTCTCGTCTGCACTCTTAGTCGCCATTTTATCTTTATGTTTCTCCTCCACCACAGGGAAAATATCAAAAGCTTTAATGCCTAATTTCAGACACTCTTCAATTTCTTTTAACATTAAATCTACTGTAAAACGATAGATTCCAGGCATACTGCTCACCTCTACTTTTTTATTTTGACCTTCCAGTAAGAATAATGGAAAGATAAAATCTTTGGTAGTTAATGTTGTTTCCTCCACCATTTCACGGATGGCTGCAGACTTACGATTTCTTCTCGGACGTATTAACATAAATATTGCTTTTTATTACCTCAAAGTTACGATTTTATGAAATGGAAATTGGAATCAGATTTGAAAAATCATATGATCACGAATATTTTTAGACAATAAAAAATAAAATCCCCTATATGACAGATTGTTTCTATTTTCCGATTTACCTTCTACTTTTGTGAAAGTTCTAAAAGTGAAAAATATGCGTTCATTAATAATCATCATTTCTGTTATGACAATCAGTGCTTGTCAGCAAATCTCTCAGGAAAAGACTTCAAGTGCTGATGAAAAACTTTCCATGCAATTAGGTAATGCTACGGTATGGTTTCAGCAATCTGCAGAAATGGAAGCTTCATTCCTTCAGGCTTATGACAAAGGCAAAATGCTATTGAAAATTAAAATGGACACACTTTCAAATTCTGGATTAAAGCCTGCAGTGGTTTTAGATTTGGACGAAACTGTTTTGGATAACAGTCCATATGAAGCAAGATTATTTTTAGAAGGTGAAAATTATGGTTCTGAAAGCTGGGAAAACTGGTGCAAGGAAGCCCAAGCTGATGCATTACCAGGTGCTGTAGATTTCCTAAATTTTGCTGATAGTTTAGGATTAAAAATATTTTATATTTCTAATAGAAAAATAGGTGTTTTCGAACCTACTTTGAAGAATTTGAAAATCCTAAAATTGCCTCAAGCTGAAAAAGACCATCTTTTATTACGTACTACTAAAAGTGACAAAACTGAAAGAAGGGTAATGGTAAAAGCTGACCATCAAATCTTATTATATGTAGGCGATAATTTAACAGATTACAGTCAAAAATTTGCAGAAAGAGATTCTGTTTTAGGTAAAGATTTGGTTAAAAAACATCAAAAAGAATTATTGCACAATTTCATTATGCTGCCTAACCCTATGTATGGCGAATGGGAGTCTGCGGTTTATGGAAATGATTTCTCTAAAACAGCAAAGGAAAAATTAGACTTGAGACAAAAAGTTTTGGATACTAAATTATGAATTTAATTTTTTAGAAGTCTAATACTTCTTTTAAAGTAACTAGATATGGTTCTAACAATAAATTCAACCCATATATAAAATAAATTTCTTCAAGTTAAGTAATTTTCATATTTTGTATAAATTTATTTACAAATATGGAGATTCGTTGTACTTTAATCATATTCCTCAACCTACTCTTTGCTATTCCAAGTGAGGCTTTTGCCCAAAATGAAAGCTGGGAAGAAGCAAAAAAGAAAAAAAGTGCCACACTAGATCTTCATTGGTTTGTTTCACAGCCATTTATTTACAAAGACAAATCAGAAAAATTAACAGGGCTAGAAGTGGAAATTTTTCAAGAATTCAAGAAATATGTAAAAGCAACTCATCAAGTAGAAATTAATCTAAATTGGGTAGAATCAAAAAGCTTTGGTAGTATCCTCAATGATATTGAAACCTCAAAAAAACCAAACTGCTTTGGAGTATCAGCCTTTTCTATAACAGAAGAACGCAAACAAAAACTTAAGTTCACGCAAGCCTATTTGTCTGATGTAGCAGTTTTAGTTTCAAGTGAAGGAACTCCAATAGTTCGGACACTGGAAGAAATCAACAATTTGATGAAGGGAATGACTGCTGTTACAATAGAAGGAACAACTTACGAAAAATTCTTATCTGATTTAAAGCAACAATTGAATCTCGATTTTCAAACTAAATATATTAGAAGTGATGAAAATATATTGGATGCCATAAGCAAAGCCGATAACCGTTTTGGCTTTATTGATCTCCCAATATATTTAATGCTAATAAAAAATGGAGGTAATTTAACAAGACAAAACTTCTTTACTGTTAAAGGTAATGGCTATGCTTTTATTATGCCAAAATCATCTGACTGGAATACTATATTTAATGACTTCTTGGGAGACCCTAAAACTAAAGCAAAGCTTGCAGATATAACTGCAAAATATATGGGATTAGAACTTTATAAATTCATGGAAGGAATATATGAAGAAGAAAATTTAAGGGCTTCCATCCTAACTAAGGAAAAAGAATTGCAATTAGAGCAATTGAGGAATACAAATCTTTTATTAGAAAAAGAAAAAAACACACAGCTAACATTTATCATTATTACGGTTATCACTTCCATTCTACTTGCCATCATTTTCATTCTGTTTTACAGGGAACAAAAAATCTCCAATCTCTTAAGTCGAAAGAATAAACAAATTGAGCACCAGCAACGGAGCATCCAAAGTAAAAATGAACAGCTATACAATCGTAATCTGCAGCTTACCAGTCTTAATGAAGAAAAGAATAATTTGGTAAAAATTTTAGCGCATGATCTTAGGTCACCAATCAATCAAATAACTGGCTTACTCGATATTTTAAAATTAAGCCATAAAAATTTTAATAATGAAGATGAAAACATAATTCATCAAGCTCAGGATTCAGCTCAAAGATTAAATCAAATGATAACCAAAATACTAGATTTCGATGCACTAGAAGGAAATCGAATGAAAGTAATGCGGGAAGAAATTGATGTTAGAGACCTTTTTGATAAAGTAGAGAAAGAATTAGAAGTTACTGCAATAAAAAAAGACACTAGAATTTATTATCAACTAAAGGAAAATATTCAATTTGAATCAGATCATTTATTCCTAACCCAGATATTAGAAAACATCATAGTAAATGCAATAAAATTTTCAGACCCTGCAAGCGAAATTTTTGTTTCCGCTGAAAAGAAAAAAGATAGAGTCCTATTTTCTATAAAAGATCAAGGACCAGGTTTAACAGAGGAAGATAAGTCACTTATTTTCAAGAAATTTCAGAAATTAAGTGCTCAACCAACAGCTGGGGAAAATTCAACTGGACTGGGATTATCTATCGTTAAAAAATATGTAGATTTATTGAATGGAGAGGTTTGGGTTGAATCAGAGAAAGGAAAAGGAAGCACTTTTTTTGTAGCGCTTCCTAATAATTAGATTCACACAGCATTATTTCCAAAATCACTTAAATATTTCCTGTGTCTGTATGCTTTGTATAGTTTATTGTCTATGTTCCTCTAGTACAGTTGCTAATTTAATCACCTTCTGCACAACATCATTATTGTCGGTAATTGGTGTGTAAATAGCGTTAAGCCGAACCTTTTTACCAGATGAGGAATACCTATCAAAAATACCTTTATTCAAATGGCCATTCCCTAAGTCCTTCCAAAAATTTTTATAATCTGCGCTTTGAGAATCTTCTTCTGACACAAATATCTTGTGGTGCTGCCCTTCTATACTACTCAAATCATACTCCATAGCTTTCAAGAAATTCTTATTAGCATCAATTATTCTACCTTCAGGAGTAAATTCAATCACCGCCATTAAACTTTGCAAACCTGCCAGCAAAGACTGACTTTCTGCACTTTGCTTCTCAATTTCCTTGCTCTTTCGCATTACCTCTTCTTGAGTGGCTTGCATTTCCTCCATATTTTGACGCATTTCCTCTTCTTGAGCTCTCATTTCCTCTGTCTGTTGCTGAGATTGCTCGTAAAGCTCAGTAGTTTTCTGATTGACTTTGGCAGTATTTAATGCAACCGCTATACTCTCTCCAGCTTTTTCCAAGAATTCTCTTTCATATTCCTTTAATATCCTAAAACTGGCCAATTCCATTATTCCTTCAATATACTCATCTCGTTTTACGGGCGTAATGACAATTGATCTAGGATTTGCGTCTCCTAATCCTGACTTAATATTGATATAATTTTCAGGTACTTCAGTTAAATAAATACTATCTTTTTCCTGATAAGATTGTCCTACTAAGCCTTCTCCGGGTTGAATTCTCTTATTGATCTTTTTTCTTCTATCGTAAGCATAACATCCTTCCAACTCCAAGAAAATATCATCTCCTTCTTCTTTTACTATGAAAAATCCACCTTGATTGAGTTTCATATACTTTACTAAAAACTCAATGACCTCGTAGGTTAAATCCTTCAAATTATTCCCATTATCTCTAATAATATTAGACAATTCTGCTAGTCCTTTATTGGTAAAACGTTCTTGTTCTTCACGTATAGCGCTTTTCTTTAAGCTTTCCTTCATATCTAATAAAGCACTACTTAGGGGATCGTTTTCATTTAATTCAAATTCTTTTTCATAATTGTTATTCGCAATTTCCTTGGCGAATAAAATGTTAGTCTGAGTGATTTTGGCTTGCTCTTCACTTTCTATTAACTTTTGAAATAGAAATTTCGAACGATTCCTACTGTAAACAGAATAGGAAGCAGCAATTAATACAGCTATTGCCACAAGACCAGCATGGAAAATAAAGGTTTGCAAATCCATATAATCAAGCTGGGTGAAATAAATGGTTTGGTAAACTTCATTATTATTTACAAATCCCAAATATTGGATATAAGCAAAAATTCCATGATGAATCACAATGAAGAGTGTTGCAGGAATAAAGACTTTAAAATTCTGATATGCCATTAAGACTATGACAGCAACAAAGGCAGTAAAGTGCATTTCAAATAAACCATGCATTTGATAAATAAATTGTGCCATGAAAATTGCCAAGACTAAACTACCAATATAATGGTGTACATAAGATCCTTTCAATAGAACCTTTATTCCAAAGTATAAGATCAAAGAAAGAGAACCTACTCCTAGCCCCACTAACCATGTATCATAAAAAAAGGCTAAGAACAAGCCAAATAGATAGTATCCACCAATCGTAATTTCTGTTACCATATCCGCCCTTTTATAAATTTCGTCAAAATAGGGCGTAAATTTCCCCTTAGAAATAGCTGTCATAAACTTAATAAGTTAAAAAATTTATCAATTCTTGTATTGGTATTACCATTGGCAGGCAATTCACATCCATATGCTATAGTAGCCAATTCAGGAAAGACTGGAGCCTCCTTACCTTCCACCATTGCAGAAAGAGCTAAACTTGCAAACTTTGTATTTTGAGTAGTGCAAAACCGTGCTTTGTTGTAATTACCGCTAAAGTATATTTGTTGGTTTTTGATTAATACTGCTTGAGGTGTGCTGTAAACACCTAATTGTTCTGCAATTGTGCCTTGTTTATCTAAGTGGATGTCAATTCCTAAATCATACTTCTCTCTAAAAGTTCGGATTTCACTTTCTTTTTTATCAATTGTTTCCAGAATTGCTAAAAATTTAACCTCTGACTCATATTGGATAACAAGATTCTGAAATTCCTTTATATTAAATCTTGAGCAAGGACAATCAAAATTGTAGAAATGAATGAAGAGTTGTTCATCAGCTTTAATTCCTAAAGAGGACAATAAATCAATTGATAAAGAATCTCCACTTTCAATATTAATATAATTTTTCGGGACTGGTGTTGGTTTTGAAAATCGCCATTCCTGATGCCAAAAAATAAACCCTATCCCTGTTAAAATGGATAAGATAAAGATAATCGAAAAAAATATTCTCATGTAATACTCCCCTATAATTTCCTAAACTAATACTTTTACGTCAATATTGTTTTAGAAAATACGAAATAAAATGAGGAATTGGATTTCAGAAAAGTTAATTAATATTTCTTTTTTGCATATGACATAAAAAAACTGTCAGGATTTAAATATTACCTATTTAAATCCTGACAGTTTAATCTCTTAAATTCTAAGTGTATTTTAGTAATTAATATTTATCAGGTCTTCCCTGTTGTCTGTCTTTAACTTTTTCTTTGGCTTTTCTCACATGCCTTTTGGCCACTTCATAGCAATCTTGTCCAGCTGATACAAAACTATCGCCTTCACCGGAAACAAAAATATCATTTCCTGGCAAAAAGACTTTTGCATCTACAGTTTTTTCTCCGTTTTCATTATTTGCATTTGATTTAAGATATAAATCTATGCCTACGATTTGGTCATTGTATTTTGACAGCTTACTGAACATCTCACGCATGTGGTCATTCAAATCTTGACTTATATTAAAATCTACGGGTTCTAAAGTAATATCCATTATGATAAGTTATTTTGGTACAAATCTGAAGTTTCAATGGTTTCGGCAATTTGTCTTAAATCAGGTAACAAATTAAAAACCTGTTGTTGACCAGTTTCTGCCTCTTGATTATAACGTGCATTACGGAATGCAACCAAAGGCTCAAGATTGATTTCGCCTGGCAGTTTTTGATTATTAGACAACTCCCGAGCGGCCTGCCCTATTTCCTGAAGATATTCAAAAACCGTTTCTTTTACAGGCTCATTTTTTCTGAAATCTTCATAGGTCATACCATCTGTCTGGGCATTAACTTGCGCTATATTATCTACTATCCTATTTAAATGTTGTATGGTTTCTTGTAATTGCATCATACTATATTAATCGATTACAAGTGGGTTTTGTTGCGGATTTATTAAATTAAGGTCGCTTCTGAGGAGCATTGTTTCGCTTTTTTGTTAGTTAATTACCATAATTTGACCCTTCTGGTGCCAAGGTAAAGCCAACTGTCAAGGTATTTACTGATTGTTAAATGATATTTATTGTCACTAATTATCTCAATTCTGAATAAAAGTTAAAATTTAAGACCTTTTAAATCCCATCGGGATGAACTTATGGTAACTCTAATAAAGTTCACTCTCAAGTTCCGTAGGAACGACCTTATGATTTCTTGAGAAGGTCTAATTCAATATGAATGGACAGAAGCTAGTTGGAAACACTTTACTATATTATTGATCTTCAAGTTGCTTTAATAATGCCATTGACTTCAAAATCAACCCTTCACAACTTCTTTTCTTTTCAAATTTTCGCAATTTTCAATAGTGCAATCTCCATAAAAAACCAAAGAGTGGTGCTTGATATCTGAGCCTAATGACTTTCCCACTCTCTTTTTAATATCTTCAATACTGGGGTCTAAAAACTCTTTGATTTTAAGGCAATTATTGCAAACCAAGTGATCATGATGCTCATAGGTTAATGCCGGTTCGTAAAGTGCGTTTTTATCCTTAAAATTATGCTTAACCACTAAGCCACATTCTACCAATAAATCAATAGAATTATAAACCGTGGCTCGAGAAATTGTATACTCCTTATTTCTCATCCTCAAGAAAAGGGTCTCTACATCTATATGTTCATCCTGAGGCAAATAATAAAGCTCCTCCAAAACCGAATAACGCTCTGCTGTTTTCCTTAAATGTTGGTCATTTAAATATTCATCTAATATATTTTTTGCACGCTGCAAAATTTCCTTCATCACCGGTGTAGACTTTGACATCCTATAGTTCTTTAAATAATAAAATCTAAGTTAAGTTTTGAATATGAAGTTTAAAATACAAAAGCTGTATTTTATTAAAGTTTAAAGCAATTCTAAACAAGAATTCCAGAATTAACTTGTAGGCTATTTACAAAAGTTCTTAAAATTTACTAGATTGACGAATGATTAATCTCAAGACGGTTCCTGACTTAGGTCATGTTTTTGGAGCTAGATAGCTATTACTTTTGAAAAATAAAATTAGCACTTAATGAGAATATCTACAGTAAAAGAACAAGACATAGATTGTCGCCATTGCGGAGAAAAATGTGACCAAGAACTTATTGAAAGTCACGGTCAAAATTTCTGTTGCGAGGGTTGCCGTATGGTCTATGAAATTTTACTGGAAAATGACCTTGATAATTTTTATTGTGTTGCTGAATCTCCTGGCATCAGTTCCAAAAAGAAAAAAACTCATGATTTCGAGTTTCTCAAAGATGAAGCATTTGCTAATAGCCTATTAGATTTCAAAAATGAAGAAATCAGTAAGATTAGATTTTACATTCCGGCCATTCACTGCAGTGCTTGTATTTGGCTGCTTGAGAAACTTTATAAACTTCATTCCGGTATTATCAGTAGTCGAGTAGATTTCAATAAGAAAACTGTCATTATCTCTTTCAAGCATCAGGAAATTTCATTGCTTGAATTAGTAAAATTATTAGATTCTATTGCTTATACACCTGATATTCAATTAGAAAATAAAAAATCCACTTCTTCTCCCTATAGAAGAATATGGTTGCAAATTGGAATCGCAGGCTTTGTTTTTGGAAATAGCATGCTGTTCAGTTTGCCAGAATATTTTGGACTAAATCTGTTCGATGATGACATTATTTCTAAAATATTCCCTTTTCTAAATGCTTTATTAGCACTGCCCATAGTGTTTTTTGCTGCACAAGATTATTTTAAATCTGCATGGGGTGCGATCAAACAGAAACAAATCAATATGGATGTCCCTATCAGCATTGGGATCTTCACATTATTCACCTATAGTTATTATATCATTTTTTTCCAGTCAGGCTTGGGTTATATCGACTCGCTTTCCGGACTGGTTTTTTTCCTACTACTAGGGAAATATTATCAGCAGAAAACTTTTGACCACTTAAGGTTTGATAGAGATATTCAATCTTTCTTCCCTTTATCAGTAACCAAAATAAAAGGACAGCATGAGGAACAAGTGCTGCTCAATAGCATTATCCCTTCCGATATTTTAAAAATCAGAAATGAAGAAATCATTCCTGCTGATAGTCTTTTGATTTCGGATGAAGCTTCTATCGATTATAGTTTTGTAACGGGCGAATCTTTACCTGAGAGCAAGCAAAAGGAAGAATTGATATATGCTGGCGGAAGATTAAAAGGTACTGCAATTTTAGTACAGGTTAAGAAAAGTCCTTCTCAAAGCTATTTAGCCCAATTATGGGATGATGAATCCATTCAACAAGGTGCAAAAGCACAGGTTCAAAGCACAGCGGATAAAATCAGTAAATATTTCACAGCCGTGGTTTTAGGCATTGCTTTCATTGCACTTGGTAGTTGGCTCTATATGGGAGATTTCGAAAGTGGTATCCGAGCTTTTACCACCGTGCTTATAGTCGCTTGTCCGTGTGCGTTAGCTTTGGCGACTCCAGTAACCTTAGGTTACGCCATGAGAGTGTTGAGCAAAGCCGGCTTTTTCGTAAAAAGCACTCAATCTGTTGAGGATTTATCCAAAATTGACTCTATTGTTTTTGATAAAACAGGAACCTTAACTTATTCAGATAAAGCTGAGGTGGTTTTTGAAGGAAATATGCCAGAACATAAAGTATTAGCTGCTGTAAAAACACTATTTAATCAATCCAAGCATCCATTATCGCAAATCATTTACAACTGGCTACCCTTTTATCCATCTCAAGAAATTGAAGATTATAAGGAAATCAGCGGACAAGGAATTAGTGCTAGAGTAAACGGACAAATCATCAAATTAGGCAAGAAGCAATTTGTGGATAGCCAAGCAACAGATTTTGATAAAAAAGCCAACAGTTCTCAAGTTTTTATTAATGTAGATGGTCTGACTTATGGCTGCTTCAATGTAAAGCATGTTTTCAGAGAAAATATTGGTGATCTATTCAACAGCCTAAAGACTGATTACAAATTGAATTTATTATCAGGTGACCAAGCTGCAGAGAAAGAATATTTATCCCAATGGTTAGCAGAAGAAAACATGTTTTTCGAACAATTGCCAGGAGATAAGAAAGAATTTATTACCAAATGGCAAGATGCTCAGCAAAAAGTTATGATGGCAGGCGATGGATTAAATGATTCAGCTGCATTACGCAAAAGTGATTTTGGATTGGCCATCACTGAATCTACGCGTCAGTTTAGTCCTGCTTGTGACGGCATCCTTTTAGGCGAGAATTTGAAACAATTACCTAATATTATGAAATTTTCAAAAGCCGCTTTCAAATTAGTGATTGCAGGCTTTGTATTATCATTTTTATATAATGTGGTGGGCTTAAGTTTTGCAGTTCAAGCACTTTTATCACCCGTAATCGCAGCTATTTTAATGCCGATAAGTTCCTTTTCAGTGGTACTTTTAGCAACTCTGGGAACACGCTATTTAGCAAATAAATATTTATTGGAGACTGAAAATAGCAGGGATTTATGAACATACTGGTCATATTAATAATCGTGAGTTTGATAGTGGCAGGCGGCTTTTTAGTCGCTTTTATTTGGGCTGTTCGATCTGGACAGTTCGATGATGCCTCCACGCCTTCCTACAGGATGTTGTGGGATGATGCCACTACCAAAAAAGAAGACAAAAAGAGTAATCAATCAACTAATCATAAACAAGAATCACATGGAAATTGAAAAGTTTCATTATGACAACAAAGTCGTCAAATACTTTGCTATAGCAACAGTAGTTTGGGGCGCCATCGGGATGTTGGTAGGGCTTTTGGCCGCCACTCAGCTATTTGCACCGGAGGCTAATTTAGGTTCGGAATATACTACCTTTGGTAGGATAAGGCCTTTACACACTAATGCGGTAATTTTTGCATTTGTGGGTAACGCCATCTTTGCCGGAGTTTATTATTCCATGCAAAGGCTACTTAAAACCCGAATGTTTAATGATGCCCTTTCTTGGATAAACTTCTGGGGTTGGCAGCTCATCATTCTTTCGGCTGTGATTACCCTTCCAATGGGTTTCACTTCTTCAAAAGAATATGCTGAATTAGAGTGGCCAATTGATATTGCCATTGCTCTAATCTGGGTAGTGTTTGGTATCAATATGATTGGTACCATTATCAAAAGAAGGGAAAAGCACATGTATGTGGCCATCTGGTTCTACATTGCCTCTTTTGTAACCGTAGCCGTTTTGCATATCGTGAATTCATTTGCATTGCCGGTGAATTTTATGAAAAGTTATTCAGCTTTTGCGGGTGTTCAAGATGCACTAGTTCAATGGTGGTATGGTCATAATGCGGTGGCATTCTTTTTAACTACCCCCTATTTGGGCTTGATGTACTACTTTTTGCCTAAAGCAGCCAATCGACCAATTTATTCTTATAAATTATCGATTGTCCACTTCTGGGCTTTAATATTCTTATACATCTGGGCAGGTCCTCACCACCTATTGTATACTTCATTACCTGAATGGGCTCAAGCATTGGGTACTGCCTTCTCCATCATGTTGATCGCTCCATCTTGGGGTGGTATGGTGAATGGATTGTTAACCCTTAGAGGTGCTTGGGATAAAGTAAAAGAAGATCCAATCTTGAAATTTATGGTGGTAGCGATTACTGCTTATGGTATGGCGGTTTTCGAAGGCCCAATGTTATCCTTAAAAAGTGTGAACGCTATTGCACACTATACTGATTGGATTGTAGCTCATGTACATATTGGAGCATTAGGATGGAATGGATTCTTGACTTTTGGTATGTTATACTGGATGATCCCACAAATGTGGAAAACGAAATTATTCTCTAGAAAATTAGCGAATACTCACTTCTGGTTAGGAACATTAGGTATTATATTCTACGCCTTGCCTATGTATGTATCCGCTTTTACACAATGGTTAATGTGGAAAGAATTTACTCCAGAAGGTATTTTACAATACCCTAACTTCTTGTCTACTACCCTACAAATTATTCCAATGCATATGTTAAGAGCATTCGGTGGTTTACTCTACTTGCTTGGTGTATTTGTGATGGTATATAACTTAATCAAAACTGCAAAAGCAGGAAATTTTGTAGCTAATGAAGCAGCTGAAGCTCCAGCATTGGAAAAAGTTGTAAGCAAAGGAAAAGAGTACTGGCACAGAGTATGGGAAAGAAAGCCTATTTTCTTCACCCTCTTAACTACAGTAGCCATTTTAATTGGTGGAATATTCGAATTGATTCCATCTTTTATGATGAAAGATAATGAAGCTACTAAAATTGAAGCCGTGAAGCCTTATACACCTCTTGAATTGGAAGGTCGTGATATTTATATCAGCGAAGGTTGTGTGGGTTGTCACTCGCAAATGATTCGACCATTCCGATATGAAACGGAGCGTTATGGCGAATACTCTAAAGCAGGGGAATTTGTTTATGACCATCCATTCTTATGGGGATCAAAAAGAACAGGCCCTGATTTGCATAGAGTGGGAGAAAAATATCCTGACTCCTGGCATTTCAATCATATGTATGATCCAAGGTCTATGTCACCAGGTTCTACCATGCCGCCATATCCGTGGTTGTTGGAACAGCCTTATGATTTAGAAGGGCTTCCTGATAAAATCACGGTGATGAGAAAATTAGGCGTTCCTTATGAAGAAGGCTTTGAAGAAGAGGTTCAAGCTAATGCAATGGCTCAAGCTGAGGGGATTGTGAAAAGACTTGAGGCTGATGGAATTGAGACTGTTCCTGAAGCTAAGATTGTAGCCTTAATTGCCTACTTGCAAAGATTAGGTACAGATATAAAAGTTGCTGATAAATAAAATTGAAAAGACATGTTTAAGCACTATTTCGAAACAATTGATAATGTGGAAATTTTCCCCATCATCTCGCTGAGTATATTCTTTATTTTCTTTGTCGGCCTGATTTGGTGGGTGATAAGAGCAGATAAGAATTATATCAATAAAATGAAATCCTTACCCATGGAAGAGGATAATGTTACATACAAAAATGATTCTAAGGATGAAAAAAGTCACTAAAATGATATGGAGCAGCCTTTTCCTTTTAGGATTAGGTCTAAACCCACTTTTTGCACAGGTAGAAGAAACTGTGCAAGAGCTGGAAATTGAAAAAGTTAGCATGTGGGAGCAACTCATGCAATCAGAGCAAGGACGCCTATTACTATTAATAGGCGGACTTCTGCTTGTTTTAATTGTTTTAATGATTATTCTGGCAGTATTAATGTTAAAAACTGCTGAAATCATATTGAATAAAAAAGCTGCTGAAAAAGGTGAAGTTCGCATTTCTTTCTATAAGCAATTCAAACAAAAATGGATCACCGGTAAGTTTAAACCTGTTGACAAGCAAGGTGATATGATGCTGGATCATGATTATGATGGCATCAGGGAAATGGATTATGGAATGCCACCTTGGTTAAAATACATTTTTATTGGAACCTTTATTTTCGCAGTCTTTTATGTGCCCGCCTTTTTAATTTTTGATATTATTCCAGATCAACAAACGGAATATCAAGCATCTATTGAAGAAGCAGCACTAAGAGCAGAGGCTCGTACAAAAGCGGGTATGGTGCAAATAACAGCTGAAACTGCTGAATTGCAAACTGACGAAGAAGTTATGAAAGCAGGTAAGGTACTGTATAAAAAGAACTGTGCCGTATGCCATGCTGATGATGGTGGCGGTGGAGTTGGTCCTAACTTAACGGATGATTATTGGATCCATGGAAATGATATCAAAGGCGTATTTACCACAATTTCTGAAGGTGTTCCAGCTAAAGGCATGATTCCATGGAAAGGAAATCTGAGTCCTAAGCAAATTCAGGATGTATCCAACTATGTTTTAAGCTTAGTGGGTACAACACCAGCAAATGCTAAGGAGCCACAAGGTGAAATCAAAAAGCAAGAAAATGCAGAAGAACGCATAGAAGAAAATGTGGATGAATTGCCTGAGGTTGAAGAAGTGGAAGAATAGAGCCATTGCTAATGGTCGGTGTGCCACCAACCTGAATCTTGACTACATTTGAATCAGAAAAAAAGCAAGAACTAGCTCACTCATTTCAGTGTTTTCACTAAAATTTTCAGGGCAATAATTATAATTAGACCTGTCAGGTTTTCAAAACCTGACAGGTCTCAAATAATAGTATAGTAAAATGGATAATTTAGACCAAGAGCAATTTAGAGGGCAGCTAGCCACAGTGGGCGAGCAGGGGAAACGGAATTGGATCTATCCCAAAAAACCAAAAGGAATATTTCATAACTATAGAAGAGTTTTGGCTTGGTTGCTCTTGATTTTATTCTTCGCTGGCCCCTTCATTAAAATTGGAGGTCATCCTTTATTGTTGTTCAATATTTTTGATCGTCAGTTTATAATTTTGGGAAGTGTTTTCTGGCCACAGGACACACATTTACTTATATTTCTTTTACTGATATTTGTGGTCTTCATTTTACTTTTTACTGTGGTCTTTGGCAGGGTCTGGTGTGGCTGGGCATGTCCGCAAACCGTATTTATGGAAATGGTTTTCCGTAAAATTGAATACTGGATTGAAGGAGATGCTAACCAACAAAGAAAACTGGCTAAAGCACCGTGGACATGGAATAAAATCTGGAAGAAAACCACCAAGCAAGGTGTATTTCTCCTCATCTCCTTTTGGGTTTCCCATACATTTATGGCTTATCTGATCGGAATAGGCGAAATGTCAGAGGTGATTCAAGCAGGACCACAAGCTAACTGGAGTGCTTTTACTGGGTTATTGGTATTTACAGGGATATTCTATTTTGTGTTTTCCTATTTCAGGGAACAAGCTTGTACAGTTGTTTGCCCTTATGGGAGGTTGCAAGGTGTTTTCCTTGATAAAAAATCCATAGTGGTAATTTATGATTGGTTGAGAGGTGAACCTAGAGGAAAGTTGAAAAAGAATGAACCACAAGCAGATAAAGGCGATTGTGTAGATTGTAGTTTATGTGTGCAAGTTTGTCCAACAGGAATTGACATAAGAAATGGAACACAAATGGAGTGTGTAAACTGCACTGCCTGCATTGATGCCTGCGATGAGGTAATGCTCAAAGTCAATAAACCTAAAGGATTGATTCGATTTGACTCTGAAGAAGGCGTAGAGAAAAAGAAGAAAAAATTAATTACTCCTAGGGTAATGGCTTACTCGGCTGTCTTAGTGGTTTTGGTAGTAGCAATGGGATTTTTATTAGTAGGCAGAGCACCAATTGAAGTCACTTTAACCCGAACTCCAGGTTCTATTTATCAGATTAAGAATGATTCCATTATCAGTAATATGTATCAAATGGAAATGATCAATAAATCTTTTGATCCAATGAATCTGACTTATAAGGTAAAGCCAACGTCAGCCAATTTATTTTTTCCTTCTGGACCAATTGAAGTTTTAGAAGGACAAGAAAAAGACGAGGTTTATGTTTTCGTAGAAATGTCGAGAAATGAGTTCGCCAGAATAGATGAAAAAATTCAAGTTGAAATTTACCGAGATGATGAATTGATCCAAACTATTGATTCGAGATTCCCGGGACCAAACACATTTAGTAAAGCAAAATAATTATGCATTGGGGAAATAAAATAACTTTAGTATTTATCGGTTTTGTGATTTTGATCGTTTCCATGGTCATTTTCAGTACGCAGCAAGAGTTCGACATGGTGGAGGAAAATTACTATGAGGAAGAAATAGCCTATCAAGGTAAAATGGATGAAATCAAAAATGGAAATGAGTGGAATGGAACCGTTTCCGTGAAGCAAGAAAGCAATAACTTAGCATTGCTTTTTGAAGGCGCAGATAAAGTAAAGGGGAAGGTTAAATTTTTCCGTGCCTCAGACGCTAATTTAGATTTCTTTATCCCTATCTCTGAGGAAGTAAATATCCCTGTAGAAAAATTCAAAGCTGGTAATTGGAAAGTTTCCTTTAGTTGGGAAGCTGAAGGCAAAAAGTACTTTAAAGAAGAGCAGATTTTTATTCAGCGATAAGGATGATTTGGGCAGCACTAAGCATTGGTTTATTGGGCGGAATACATTGCACTTTTATGTGTGCCCCTTTGATGCTGGGCGTTTTCCGTAATCAATCCATGGCATGGGGATTTGCTGCTTACCAAACTGGTAGGATTATCACTTACATACTTCTAGGTTTAGCCTTAGCTTTTGTAGGAGAAAGTTTATCCATTTTAGGCTGGCAAAATAGCCTTTCCATTATCATGGCCATCTTCATAGTTTATTTTTATGTATTGCCAGCTCGTTTTCGATTTTTGAAATTCATCAACAAAATAGAATCCGTTCCTTATCAAAAAGTAAAAGATGGATTCAAAAAATTTATCGGCAAACAGGATATCCTATCTAGATTTTCAATCGGTTTGCTTAATGGACTTTTACCATGCGGACTAGTTTATTTAGCGCTTTTAAGTTCATTTGCTACCGAAACCATTATGGATTCTGTGGTATTTATGGCTGTTTTCGGGTTGGGTACCTTACCGTGGCTCATCGGTAGTGTCTGGGCTGGAAAAATAACCTTTAGAAAATTAAATGGCCTTACTCAGAAATTAAGACCAGTATTGGCGTTAACATTAGCTTTGTTTCTTTTCTTACGAGGACTGGAAGTACAATTTATTCATATTCCGCTTCCTGATTTAGGACAGACACAAACAACAATGGATATTCCTATTTGTGGGGAGAGGTAAGAATCTATTTTTATAACTTCCTACAACCCCTTCCAAAATCCCATATTTTCCATACTTTTGCTTATCAGGAAATTTAAGACAATAATTGAGTTACTATGGAATTGAAGAAAGTAGCAATAAACCACATTCACGAGCAATTAGGAGCTAAAATGGTACCTTTTGCCGGATATAATATGCCTGTTTCTTATTCAGGTTTAATTGAAGAACATAATACCGTCCGCAATGCAGTAGGGATATTTGATGTCTCTCATATGGGAGAATTTCTCATCTCAGGACCAAAGGCTTTGGATTTGATTCAAAAAGTTTTTAGTAATGATGCCTCTACTTTAGTTGTAGGTAAAGCGCAATATGGGTATTTGCCAAATGATAAAGGCGGAATTGTAGATGATTTATTGATTTACCGAATAGGTGAAGAAGAATATATGTTGGTGGTGAATGCCTCTAATATTGAAAAAGACTGGGAATGGATAGCTAAGCAAAATGAGGACTTCGGAGCTATTATGAAAAACATTTCTGATGATTTCTCTCTCTTTGCCGTACAAGGTCCAAAAGCTGAGGACACTTTGCAAAAATTGACCACTGCTATGGATTTATCTGCTATCAAGCCCTTTCACTTTCAAGTAGCTCCATTTGCTGATACTAAGTATGTGATTATGTCCAATACAGGTTATACTGGTGCCGGTGGCTTTGAAATTTATTTGCACAATAAAGATGCGGAAAGTGTATGGCGCAAAATCATAGATGCTGGTGAAGAATTCGGTATCAAGCCTATCGGATTAGGTGCTAGAGACACCTTAAGAATGGAAATGGGCTTTTGTTTATATGGAAATGATATAGATGATACCACTTCTCCAATAGAAGCAAAACTGGGCTGGGCAACCAAATTCACTAAAGATTTTATCAATGCTGACAATCTTAAAAAACAAAAAGAAGAGGGTGTTGAACGTAAATTAATCGCCTTTCATATGCTGGATAGAGGAATTCCAAGAAAAGGCTATGAAATTTTAGATATGGAAGGAAACGCTATTGGTTTAGTTACCTCCGGAACACAATCCCCTACTTTAGGTCATGGAATCGGAATGGGCTATGTGAAAACAGAATTTTCTAAGCCAGAAACAGAAATTCAAATTGCTGTTAGAAAAAATAAATTGAAGGCGCAGGTAAAGAAATTACCTTTAATTTAAGTTCTATACTTATTAATCTTAAAACCATTAACCATAAAAATCGAAAATCTCAATTACGGTTTTTATGGTTAATTCCTCTTTTTATTATTGACCTACCTCTTCTTATTTAAGCTAAATTTTCAAATTGGATTGTCAGAATAAGGTTAGAAAAGCATTACCATTTACATTTTGATACCAAAACAACCAATCTCTTAATCAATTATTAAAATATTATATAATATTTTAATACTTATGTAGTTGATAATGGGTGATCTTTTTTAATTAGTTTAATTGTGTAATGAAAAACCTTTTTTGTCTCATCTTAATGACACTAAGCTACAAGACAATTTATGCTCAAAATATCAAGGGGATAATTCTCTCCTCAAAAGACAACTTTGGCGTTGAAGGAGCACATATAATTAACATCACAAAGAAAAACATCGCAATATCTTCAGAACTAGGTTACTTTAACATTAAAGGAGAAATTGGAGATACTCTAGTGGTAAGCAATATTAATTTTGATACTAAACAATTTATTGTTAACGCCAAAACTCACCTATCTATAGTATTAAATCCAGCAAATATTCAATTAGATGAGGTTTTAGTAAGTAACCTCCCTACCACTGCCGAAGACTTTCGCAAAAAATTAATTACAATGCCTATGCAGGATAATGGTAAATTTTTACCCTTCGGCATGAAACCCGCAAAACCAAGGTCTGAAATCCCACCTCTTTACAACCGAAGTCTGAACAGCGGTTTAGGATATGTAGTAATGAACCCCTTAAAAAGCATCACAAGAAAATTGAATAGTGAATTTCAAGAAAAAGTAAAGTATTATGCACTTAAAGCGGATGAGAATGACAAAATCATAAGAGACAAAAAATTTAATAGATCATTAGTAGCCTCTTTAACTGAACTGGAGGGTGATGAATTAACTGACTTTATCCATTTCTTGGATTTTGCAGATTCATTTATTGCTAGTGCTTCAGCATATGAAATTGCAGAGAAAATTAAAGAAGAATTCAAAAAATTTGAAAAGTTGGTTGAAGAAGACAAATAATATTAACCATGAAAATCGAAGAGCTCATTTTCGGTTTCCATGGTAAACTCTATCTCTTAATCGGTAAACTAAACCACCAAATCCAACAGATACTGCTTGTCATTCAAATAATCCCCATAAAAGCCCAGACGCTTCATGTTTTTCAATAATTGAGGAAAATCAGCTGAATTTTTCAATTCTATTCCCACTACTGCCGAACCCGTTTCCCGAGAATTCTTTTTAGTATATTCGAAATGACTAATGTCATCATCTGGTCCTAAAACCTCCACTACAAATTGCTTCAAAGCTCCTGCCCTTTGCGGAAATTTCACCACAAAATAATGTTTTAAACCTTTGTAGAGCAGCGCTCTTTCTTTAATCTCCTCGGTTCTTGTAATATCATTATTACTCCCACTAAGTACGCAAACTACATTTTTGCCATTGATTTCCTCAGCATATTGATCCAAAGCCGCAATGGATAATGCCCCAGCCGGTTCTGCAACTATCGCATCTTTATTATATAATTGCAAAATCACATCGCAGACTTTTCCTTCCTCCACAGTGATGACTTCCGTTAAATTCTGTTGGCAGATTTCGAAATTCAAATCTCCCACTTTTTTTACGGCTGCACCATCCACAAATTTTTCTATATGTTTCAAAGCGGTATTCCCTCCTTTTTCAATGGAGGTTTTCATGGCTGGTGCACCTGCTGGTTCTACTCCTATAATTTTGGTTTGGGGTGAAAGTGCCTTAAAAACACTGCTCACCCCTGCTGATAGTCCACCTCCGCCAATAGGCAAAAAGAGATAATCAATCGGATTTTCGGATTGTTGTAAAATTTCCAGTCCGACTGTTCCTTGTCCTTCAATTACTTTAGGATCATCAAAAGGGTGAATAAACACTGCACCAGACTTTACTTGATATTCTTGTGCGGCATGAAAAGCATCATCGAAAGTATCTCCTACCAATTCTATCTCTACAAAATCCTCTCCGAACATTTCAACCTGAGCAATTTTCTGCTTTGGAGTAGGCGCTGGCATAAAAATCCTGCCTTTTACTTTCAATTTTTTACATGAAAAAGCCACTCCCTGAGCATGATTCCCTGCACTGGCGCATACAATTCCTTTATCCAATTCTTCACGACTCAAGCTGCTAATCTTATTGTAGGAACCTCTGATTTTATAGGAACGCACAGGTTGCAAGTCTTCTCGTTTGAATTGAATATTGGAAGCAAACTCTTTCGACAATCCCAAATTGGGCGTTAAAGGAGTTAAAAGTGCCACACCTTTTAACTTTTGCGCGGCACTTTGTATGGCTTCTATTTTTGGGTAGTATGCTTTTAGGGTTTCAGACATTTTTCTGATATAAATTGCTAAATGAACTAATATTTACTTTTTGTTACAATTGACACATCCCCCCTCAAACCGGGTGATTTTTACACCTGTATAAGACTTCAATAAGGAATTCAAATCTCTATTGAAAAAGCCTAGAAGCATTTGTTCAATAATTCACGAACAAATAACTTTTTCAGTTGTATTATTCAGCGCCAGAGGCGCTAGTAATCATCACCATCCAGAGGATGGCGATAGAAAAAAATAATTTCCTTCCGCTTGCGTCTCGCTAGTGGAAACTACTACCGCCTCTGGCGGATTCTATATATTTTATTGTAACAACCTATTAAACTACTATGTTAGGCATTAGTAAAGATCACTAAAATAAATAGTACCCTTCCTGATAGCTAATGACATAGAAGAAAAAGAAATTATCAATCTTTAAATATTTTATGCATTTTCCGGTCTTAACTTTCTTACTGCAGCCCCAGCTTGCCACATTTCAGAATTTTTCAATTCATCTAATTCTTTTTCTAATTCTACTCTGTAATCAGCTTTTTCATTGGCAGTAATGGTCAGCTTTGCTTCATTTCCAGTTTCCACAGAATCATATAATTCTTCAAAAACTGGTTTTACAGCATCTCTGAATTTTTTCCACCAATCTAAAGCACCTCTTTGCGCTGTAGTAGAGCAATTGGCATACATCCAGTCCATGCCGTTTTCAGCCACCAAAGGATATAAAGATTGGGTAGCTTCCTCCACTGTCTCGTTAAAAGCTTCTGATGGAGAATGTCCCTTTTTACGCAATAAATCATATTGAGCAGCAAATAAGCCTTGAATTGCCCCCATCAAACTACCTCTTTCTCCTGTCAAATCACTATAAACTTCTTTTCGGAAATCGGTTTGAAATAAGTAACCTGAACCTACTCCTATTCCTAAGGCTACACATCTTTCCCAAGCTTTTCCAGTTGCATCCTGATGAATGGCAAAGCTGGAATTCAAGCCTCTGCCTTCCACAAATAATCTCCTCAAACTGGTACCCGATCCTTTTGGAGCTACCAAGATTACATCCACATCCTTTGGGGGAACGATGCCGGTTTGGTCTTTATAAGTTACCCCAAAACCATGAGAAAAATATAAAGCTTTACCTGGGGTCAAATGCTTTTTCACCATCTCCCACTGCGCAATTTGCCCTGCATCTGATAATAAATATTGCAAGATTGTGCCTTTTTCAGCAGCTTCTTCTAGTTCAAAAAGTGTCTTGCCTGGCTCCCAGCCATCGGCTACTGCTTTATCCCAGCTTTTAGAGCCTTTTCGTTGTCCGACAATCACATTAAAGCCATTATCTTTCAAATTTAATGCTTGCCCCGGACCTTGTACTCCATAGCCCAAAACTGCTATGGTTTCATCTTTTAATACTTCCTGCGCCTTCGCTAAAGGAAATTCCTGTCGCGTAACAACTTCTTCTTCTACTGTTCCAAATTTTAGTTTTGCCATTATTTTAGATTTTAGAGTCTAGATTTTAGAACCTAGATGGTTTATATTTCTGATTTTTATTAATTGTGATTATTTACTATTGGGCCTTTTCTGGTCTGACCTTCGGTACTGACCCAATTATTAATTACATTCTAGAAGCTTCCTCCACTTCGGTGAAATATTCCTGAAATTCTTTCATAGGTTTGGAAATTGAAATCCTGCCCGAGCGAACAAATTCCAGAATACCATGTGGCTTCAGCTGTTCAAAAAGCTCTTGCGTTTCCTCCTTGAAACCAGTCTTTTCAATAATGGTGAAATCTGGTTCCACTGCTAGCAAACGAGCATGATGCTTTCGTACGATATATTCTACCTCTTTCGTCTGGGATAATAACTTAGTCGGCATTTTATATAAAGCCATTTCCTGATATACTATCCCATCATTTTTATGATAAAAAGCTTTAAAAACATCCACTTGCTTTTCAATCTGCTTCACGATTTTCTTGATTTTATCTTCCGTTGAGCTTACCACAATCGTATAGCGATGAATATCCTTTACCTCACTTTCTGAAGCGGTAATACTTTCAATATTGATATGCCTTCGTGTAAAAATCGTAGTCACCCTGTGCAAAATTCCTATCAGGTTTTCAGTGTATATTGATAATGTGAATTGCTCTTTCATATTTTAGATTTTTAGATACTAGAATCTAGAACCTAGACTCTATTCATTTCTTATACTACATCAGGTCTGACCTTCGGTACTGACCTAAGTGCCACTCAACGGCCTACTCCAGCCTAATTTCTGATACCGAAGCACCTGTTGGAATCATAGGAAAAATATTATTCTCTTTTCCGACCATTACTTCCAGCAAATAGCTTCCTTCGTGGTTTAAAAATCTATGAATGCTATCTTCCAACTTCTCTCTTTCTGTTACTTTTTCGGATGCAATACCATAGCCTTTGGCTATCATTTGAAAATCAGGATTAACCATATCCACTGAGGAATAGCGCTTTTCAAAAAACATATCCTGCCATTGCCTTACCATTCCAAGAAACTCATTATTTAAAAGTAGAATTTTTACATCCACTTTAGTTTCGAATATCACGCCCAATTCTTGTATGGTCATTTGAAAACCACCATCGCCAATCACAGCAATTACTTGTCGGTGAGGGGCTGCGAATTTTGCTCCAATAGCTGCTGGAAGGGCAAAGCCCATAGTTCCTAATCCGCCAGAGGTGACATTGCTTTTCCAATTGGCATATTTATAATAGCGCTGAGCCACCATCTGATGCTGTCCCACATCAGTCACAATAATCGCATTACCTCGTGAGATATTTGAGATATGCTTGATCACCTCCCCCATACTCATCGGCTCATCCGCTTGAGGATTTAATTCATTTTTAATTACTTTTTCTTCCTCCTGCGCATTTAATTCTTTAAATCGAGTCAGCCATTCATCATGCTTCTTTTTATTTACTTTATTCAATAATGCAGCAAGTGATTCTTTGCAATTACCCAAAACAGGAACATCCGCTTCCACATTTTTATTAATTTCAGCTGGATCAATCTCTAAATGTATCACCTTCGCTTGCTTCGCATATCGGCTTACATCTCCTGTTACCCTGTCATCAAAACGCATCCCAACCGCTATCAAAACATCACATTCATTGGTTAAAATATTAGGTGCATAATTTCCATGCATCCCTAACATTCCTACATTCAAAGGATGAGAAGTTGGAAGTGCTGATAAGCCCATGATAGTCCAGGCTGCGGGGATGCCTGTTTTTTCGACAAATTCCTGAAACTCCTTTTTGGCATTAGATAAAAGCACTCCATGCCCAAATAGAATCAATGGCTTTTTAGCTGAATTGATCAACTTAGCTGCATCATCCAATGCTTTTTCACTTAATTTAGGATTAGGCACATAGCTTCTGATCTGATCGCAAGTTTCGTATTCCTCAAAATCAGCCACTTCAAATTGAGCATCTTTGGTTATATCCACCAATACCGGCCCCGGCTTTCCACTGCGAGCTATGAAAAATGCTTTTGCTACTGCATTGGGGATATCTTTAGCTTTGGTCACCTGAATATTCCATTTCGTTACTGCCATGGAAATACTCACAATATCGGTTTCCTGAAAAGCATCTGAACCAATCATTTTGCCTGGTACTTGCCCAGTTATGCAAACCATAGGTGTAGAATCCAATTGAGCATCTGCCAAGCCAGTTATTAAATTAGTAGCTCCCGGACCAGAAGTAGCCAAACAAACGCCCACTTTACCTGAAACTCTGGCAAATCCTTGAGCAGCATGAGTTGCACCCTGCTCATGACGGGTCATGATGTGTTTTATTTTATCCTTTTGATCAAATAAAGCATCATAAACCGGCATTATTGCCCCACCAGGATAACCGAAAAGTGTTTCCACTCCCTCACGGATAAGGCAATTCACCAAGGCGGCTGCACCACTCATGGTAGTTTTCGCTTTCGTTTTCTGTGATTTAGTGGCTACTTCTTCCATATTATAAATCCGTTATGCATCCTAATGATGCTGATGATACCAATTTGCTGTACTTCTTTAAACTTCCGCTTACATTTCTTGCCGGCTTTGTTGGAGTTTTTGTTTTACGCTTTTCCCACTCCTCTTCTTCCATCAAAACACTAATTGAATTTTCTACTGCATCAATCCTGATGCGGTCTCCATTCTCCACATAAGCCAAAGGGCCATTGTCAAAAGCTTCCGGTGAGATATGTCCAACTACAAAACCGTGGGTTCCTCCAGAAAATCTTCCATCTGTAATGAGGGCTACTTTCTTACCTAAACCAGCTCCCATGATGGCAGCAGTAGGTTTTAGCATTTCGGGCATTCCAGGACCTCCTTTTGGACCCTCATATCGAATCACCACAACATCTCCTTCTTTTATCTCGCCTCTTGCAATGCCGTCATTAGCCAGAAATTCACCATCGTAAACCCTTGCGGTTCCTTCGAAAATTTCTCCTTCTTTTCCAGTGATTTTTGCTACTGCTCCTTCAGGCGCTAAATTGCCTTTCAGAATTCGCAGGTGACCTGAGCTTTTGATTGGGTTTTTCACAGAATGAATGATATCTTGCTTTTCGTCTAAACCTGTAACATCTTGATAATTCTCAGCTAAAGTTTTACCGGTTATGGTCATACAATTGCCATGTAAAAGCCCTTCTTCCAGCATCATTTTCATTACGGCAGGAATTCCTCCATTTTTATGTAAATCCTCCATTAAATATTTACCAGATGGCTTTAAATCAGCCAGATAAGGGGTTTCGGCACTGATTCGAGCGAAATCTTCCAATGTTAAATCGATTTCAAAAGCATTGGCTACTGCTAATAAATGTAAAACAGCATTGGTAGATCCGCCCAAAACTGTAATCAACCGAATGGCATTTTCAAATGATTTTTTAGTAACTATATCTCGAGGTTTCAGATCATTTTCGATCAATTTTTTAACCGCTAAACCAGCCTCAGCACATTCTTTCCTTTTATCCTCACTTTGAGCAGGATTTGACGCCCCATATGGCAAACACAATCCCAAAGCTTCAATAGCTGAAGCCATGGTGTTAGCAGTGTACATTCCACCGCAGGCTCCAGGACCTGGGCAGGCATTCGCTACAACTCCTTTAAAATCTTCTTCAGAAATAGTGTTGGCTTGCTTTTTACCCAAGGCTTCAAAAGCAGAAACCACATCCAGTTTTTCGCCATTATGACAACCTGGAGCAATAGTCCCTCCATAAATAATCAGAGAAGGGCGATTTAATCTTCCCATAGCCAGTAATGCACCCGGCATATTTTTATCACATCCTGTAATGGCAATCATGGCATCATAAGCCTGTGCATTCACCACCGTTTCCATGGAATCGGCTATAATATCTCGAGATGGCAAGGAATAACGCATTCCGTTGGTGCCCATAGAAATGCCATCGCTAACTCCAATGGTATTGAAAATCAAGCCCACCCACTCATAAGATTTGATGCTTTTTTTGACCTCCACAGCCAAATCATTCAAATGCATATTGCAAGGATTGCCCTCAAAACCAGTGCTGGCAATGCCAATTTGTGGTTTTTCCAAATCCTTATCGGACAAACCTATCGCATGCAACATGGCCTGAGCGGCAGGCTGGGTTGGGTCTTGCGTAACTGCTTTACTGTATGGATTTAATTCCTTCGCCATTATATGATGGTTTGATTTTGCAAATCGTTGAATAATACTTTCTGCCTGTATATATGATAAATGCTCTGTCCAATAGAATCTTCCCAATTAAGTGGAAAAACGGTATCATTCACCTGTGCGATTGGCGCAATTTCCGCTGCAGTCCCAGTGAAGAAAGCTGCATCAGCTTCCAATAATTGGGCTTTAGAAATAGGCTTTTCGGTAACCTTAATTCCGTGTTCTTTGCAAATTTCCAGTACAGTTTGGCGAGTAATTCCTGGCAAAATATTACCTCGTGATGGAGTATACAATTCCCCATTTTTCTCTATGAAAATATTGGCACCAGAACCTTCAGAAACATGCTGAGTATAGTCCAATAAAATAGCTTCATCATAACCCAATTTCTTAGCTTCAGTCGTTGCTAGAATTGAATTGGTATAATGCCCCACAACTTTGGCTTCCACATGCTGAGATGCAGGATGGATACGCTGATAAGATGATATTTTAGCCTTGATTGGATCATGACCTAAATATTTTTCCCATTTCCAGGCGCAAATAAATACATTAACTTCATCAGTAGGTTGCAAAGCCATATTGGCTCCCAAATAAACCAATGGACGGATGTATGCATCTGTCAAATTGTTTCTGTCCAGCAATTCATAGCTGATACTTACTAATTCTTCCACTGAATAAGGTATTTCAATATGCATTAAATCAGCGGATTTGTGCAAACGTTCAAAGTGATCATGAGCTTTGAAAATATTGAAGCCCACATCATTTTTATAAGCACGAATTCCTTCAAAAACACCATTTCCATAGTGCAAGGTTTGACTGTACAAACTAGTTTGGGCATCTTCGGCATATTGCCAATCGCCATTAAGGAATACTAGGGTTTTGTTGTTGTAATACATAGCCGTTTGGGTTATAAAATTGTGTATAATTAAAAAGCCATCCTGTTTTGGCAAGATGGCTTTATATCATTTCATTTTTGATAAAAGCTCATCCTGCCATTTTGAAAAAAATGACTATAGTGTTAATAATGACAACATTTTTGATTTCAAATTTTCTCATCACGCATTGACTGTTACCAGTTTTTTTATTTGTTCCACTACAAAGTCACCTACTTCTTTGGTGCTTTTTGGATTTTCTTTTTGGATGTCTTCAGTAGCAAATCCCGCTTCTAATGATTTTGCTACAGCATCTTTTATAATTTGACTTTCTTCTTTTAAATCAAAGGCGTATTCCAACAGCATGGCGGCTGATAGAATTGCTCCTAGAGGATTTGCAACTCCCTTACCTGCCGCTTGAGGATATGAACCATGAATAGGCTCAAATAAACTACTTTTGGTTCCAAGCGAGGCTGAAGGTAATAGACCCAATGAACCGGAAATAACAGAAGCTTCATCCGTAATGATATCCCCAAACATATTTTCAGTCAGCACCACATCAAAATCTTTCGGGTTCTGAATGATTTTCATGGCGGCATTATCCACAAACATAAAGTCCAATTCTACCTCAGGATATTGCTTTGATAATTCTTTTACGGTTTCCCTCCACAGACGAGATGTAGCTAAAACATTAGCTTTATCCACCAAAGTGAGTTTCTTTCTTCTGCTCTGTGCAGCTTTAAAAGCCAAATGTGATATTCTTTCAATTTCATTTTTTGAATATACACAGCTATCAAAAGCGGTATTTCCATCTTCGGATCTACCTCTTGGTTCACCAAAATAAATTCCTCCAGTTAATTCCCTGAAAACCACGAAATCAGTTCCTTTGATGATGTGTTCCTTCAATGGAGATATAGGCAAAAGGGCATCATAACTACTTACAGGACGTACATTAGCAAAAAGCCCTAGATTTTTACGCATTTTCAACAATCCTTGTTCAGGGCGTACTTTTGCATTAGGGTCATTATCATATTTTGGGTCACCTATAGCACCAAACAAAATAGCATCTGCTGATTTACAGCTCTCTTCTGTTGCTTCCGGAAAAGGATTCCCAGTGGCATCAATTGCAGCTGCCCCAATTAATGCTTCGCTGTATTGAAATTGATGACCGAAAGTTTCAGCTACAGCATCGAGGGCTTTCACTGCCTCGGCTGTTACTTCAGGACCGATTCCATCTCCGGCTAATATTGCTATGTTTTTGTTCATATCTTAAATTCACTTTTTCTCATAACGGTCAGACGCTGACCCTAAATAAATTATCCTTCTATATTGATCTTAATGAAGTAATTAGTCTTATCCGCATTTATAAAGTTAAGCGTCAGACCATAATCTCATTCCGCTAGAGACTGCTCGTAAGCTTCAATTTCATTCTTTTTGTTCAACAGAAAATCTATATCATCAAAACCATTTTGCAGACAGTATTTTTTATAAGAGTTAATTTCAAAGCTTTCGGTTAACGCTGAACCAACTAAGCTGATTTCTTGCTCATTTAAATCAATCTGCAATTTGGCATCCGGTCTATTTTTTAAAATTTGAAAAACCTGCGCCAAGAAATCATCCGTTACCTGAACTGGCAAGAGACCATTATTCAAAGCATTATTTTTAAATATATCTGCAAAAAAGCTAGAAACTACTGCCTTAAAGCCATAATCAACCAATGCCCAGGCAGCATGCTCGCGACTAGATCCGCAACCAAAATTTCTTCCTGCCACCAGGATCTCGCCTTTATTCCCTTCCTGATTCAATACAAATTCAGGATTGGGTGATCCATCTTCAAAATACCGCCAGTCACGGAAGAGGTTCTCACCGAACCCCTCCCGGCTGACGGATTTCAGGAAACGAGCGGGTATAATCTGATCTGTATCTACATCCTCGAAAGGAAGCAGTACAGCCTGACTATTTAATGTGTTAAACTTTTCCATACTATCTTATGCTTCTAATTTCATTAATTCCCTCACATCAGAAATTTTACCGGAAAGTGCAGACGCTGCTGCAGTCAAAGGACTCGCCAATAAAGTTCTGGCACCTTGCCCTTGTCTTCCTTCAAAATTCCTATTGGATGTGCTCACACAATATTTTCCTTTTGGCACTTTATCCTCATTCATACCTAAGCATGCCGAACAACCTGGTTGACGTAATTCAAAACCAGCTTCCTCCAATATTTTATCTAAGCCTTCTGCTCTAGCTTGTTTTTCTACTTGTCTGGAGCCAGGTACAATCATGGCTTGCACATGATCAGCTTTCTTTTTACCCTTTACCAATTCGGCTACCAAACGCAAATCTTCAATTCGGCTGTTGGTGCAGCTTCCTATGAAAACATAATCCACATGGTGACCGAGCAATTGTTTTCCGCCTTCCAAATCCATGTATTTCAATGATTTCTCAAGGCCAGAAGTGGTTTTTCCATTTGGGAGCGGTATATCTTGAGTGATTCCAATTCCCATTCCCGGGTTAGTACCATAAGTGATCATCGGCTCAATTTCTTCGGCATTGAAATAATATTCCAAATCAAATTGAGCATCATCATCAGTTTTCAAAGCTTTCCATTCCTCCACCTTTCTTTTCCATTTTTCACCTTTAGGAACAAAAGGCTTTGATTTAAGATATTCAAAAGTGGTTTCATCGGGAGCAATTAATCCACCTCTGGCTCCCATTTCAATACTCATATTGCAAATCGTCATACGAGCTTCCATTGATAAACTTTCAATAGTGGAGCCACAGAATTCAATAAAATGGCCTGTCCCGCCTGCTGCGGTTAGCTTTGAGATGATATGCAAAACAATATCCTTTGAAACAACTCCTGGATTTAATTCTCCGTCAACCTGAATTTTTAATGTTTTCGGTTTTTTCTGTAGTACACATTGGGTAGCCATTACTTGCTCCACTTCACTGGTTCCAATTCCAAAAGCTATATTTCCGAAAGCACCATGAGTTGAAGTGTGGCTATCTCCACAAACAATGGTCATGCCCGGCTGAGTAATGCCTAATTCAGGGCCTATCACATGCACTATCCCTTGATAAGGGTGACCTAAACCGTATAATTCCACCCCAAATTCATCGCAATTTTTAATTAATGTTTCTACCTGATGGCGGGATAATGCATCCTTGATAGGTAAATGCTGATTTTCAGTAGGTACATTGTGGTCGGCAGTGGCAATGGTTTGCTCTGGTCTGAAAACTGGAATCCCCCTTGCCTTTAAACCCGAAAATGCCTGCGGACTGGTCACTTCATGGATGAAATGCCTATCGATATATAAGACTTGCGGACCATCCTCCACTGAATGAACTACATGTTTATCCCAAATTTTATCAAATAATGTTTTTGCTGACATTGCTTTAGCTGAAATTTACTTTACTATTACTTCATGGTTTTTCACCAAATACTTTAAATCTTTATCTTCCACCACATTAATACGATCCGCCATTTCCAAAAACTCTTGATAAGTTTCTTCTAATTCTTCTTTTCCTAAATGGACTCCCAATTCAATTAATCTGAAATTCAAGGCAGCTCTTCCACTTCTAGCAGTCAAAATGATGCTGGATTTATTGACTCCAACCTCGTAAGGATCTATGATTTCGTAATTATCTCTATTCTTAATCACACCGTCTTGATGAATGCCAGATGAATGAGAAAAGGCATTGGAACCGACCACTGCCTTATTAGCCTGAACAGGCATGCACATAGTTTGCGAAACCATTTGACTTATCGGGAAAAGAAGTTGTGTATTAATTCCAGTTTCCAGCGCTAACTCTGGGTGTTTCTTTATCACCATAACGACTTCCTCCAAAGAAGTATTTCCAGCTCTTTCTCCAATTCCATTGATAGTACACTCAATCTGACCTGCTCCATTTTTAATGGCAGCTATACTATTGGCGGTTGCCAAACCCAAATCATTATGACAATGAGCGGAAATGACAGCATTTTCTATGCCTTTTACATTATCGATTAGATATTTGATTTTCGCTCCATATTCTTCAGGCAAACAAAAACCAGTGGTATCTGGAATATTGACCACTTTTGCACCAGCGGCAACGGCAACTTCTATCACTTGAGCTAAAAATTCATTGGAAGTTCTTCCTGCATCTTCAGCATAAAATTCTACTTCATCTACAAAAGAACGGGCATGTGTAACGCATTCATGCGCTTTTTCCAAAACTTGCTCTCTGGTGAAATTCAGTTTTGTAAAAACATGCTGGTCAGAAGTTCCCAATCCAGTATGGATTCTTGGTCTTACCGCTCCTTCCAAAGCTCTTGCAGCAGTTTCAATATCATTTTTCACTGCACGGGATAAGGCACATATTGATGAATTTTTGATTTCTTTTGATAAGAGTCGAACCGACTCAAAATCGCCAGGTGAAGAAATGGGAAAGCCAGATTCAATTACGTCTACCCCTAAAGCTTCAAGCTCCTTGGCAATCTTAAGCTTTTCATTCTTACTTAAGCCACATCCCGGCACTTGCTCTCCGTCTCTTAAAGTAGTGTCAAAAATTGCTATCCTACGTGCCATACATCAATTTTTTTATGGTTTATATGTTTTGAAGAAACTAATGTAGGAGTATGAAATAGCGCATGTAATGCCAAATATTTTTGTAATTACGATTTCTATTCTTCACATTTATATTCAAATTGATCAAAAAACATCATAAAGTGATTATTAATTACGATGTCTAAGCAATCATCTGACCATTTATTTGATTTAATAAAATCGCTCACTAAAAGTGAAAAGCGCTATTTCCGCTTGCTTTCTCAACAACAGAGTGAGAGCAAAGCCAAATACATGCAGCTTTTTGATTTTCTGGAACAAAAAGAAAATTATTCAGCAGCTGATTTGGAGGGAATTTCTTTTATAAAAGGCAATCAGATTTCTAATATGAAGGCGCATTTAATGCAAAAGATTCTGCAGGCATTAAGACAATTTGAAAGTGCGAAAAATAGTGAAATCCACATTCGTGAGATGATCGATTATGTACAAATATTATACAACAGAGGGCTTTTTCGACAAGCTTTTGACATCTTAAAAAAAGCTTATAAAAAAGTAGCTAAAACGGGAAATCTAGAATTAAAGCTTGAGCTGTTAAAATGGGAAAAGAACCTATTGAACCAAAGTGTAGGCAGCCAGTATAGCCAGAATGTTCAGCGAGTGATTTCAGAGGTAGAAGATGCCAACAGTAAAATTAATCTGATAAATCAGTTTACCAATTTAGCTGTAAAACTCAATGCAATCTATGTTAAAACAGGATACATAAGAAATGATGAACATCTAAAGGAAGTCCAGAAGTTGTTTTATGAAGGATTACCCCAGCACGAGGAAGAGAAATTATCCATACATGAAAAATTAAGCCTATACAGACTATATGTCAACTACTACTATTTCTTGGAAGATATGGAAGTGGGTTATAAATACGCCTTGAAATGGCTGCAACTATATGACCAACATCCTGATTTAAAAAATAGCCAGTTAAATGATTATTTAAGCGCTGTTAATCAGGTGATGATAGCTGAATATAAATTATTCTATTACCAAAATTTTCTTAAATCACGTCAGCGGCTGCATGATTTGAATGAGCAGATGCAAAATTCTGTCAATGAGAATATTCGAAATAGGCTCATAAAATATGTTTATGTGCATGAATTTAATAGGATATTCATGTTGGGGAAATTTAATTTGGGCGTAAAATTACTAAAAAAGCTAAACCCAGATTTAGAGGCCTTTATTCAGCGTTCGGATGAGCATTCCCGCATAATTTTGTTCTACAAAATTGCTTGTCTATATTTTGGAAATAGCCAATACCACAAAGCTTTAGAATGGCTAAACCGCGTTCAACAGGATGAAAAGACAGATTTACGAGAGGACATACATTCTTTTGCCAAAATTTTGAGTTTGATCGCTCACTATGAATTGGGAAATATGGAAGTGATTGATTATTACATCCGATCCACCTATCGTTTTCTTTTAAAGAAGGGTGAACTGCATCTATTTCAGAAATACATCCTGCGGTTTTTAAGAAAATTAGCTGGGGAATTTAGAGAAGAAGAATTGATTCCTGAATTTAAAAAGCTGTTAAGTAATCTTGAGCCATTGCAGGATATAAGATACGAAAAGCGGTCATTTATTTATTTTGATATTATTGCTTGGCTGGAGAGTAAAATTATGGATGAAAGTGTCCAGGAAAGGATACAGGAACGTGCTAGGGAGAAGATGAGGTGAGATTGACTTTTACTTAATAAAAGTTATAATAATTCTAGTATTTACTCCCTTAAACAATTTATCCATTCTTATTATTACTCTTAAATAAAACTTAATTCGAGACAAGAAACTTTGATAACAGATAAAATAATACAAAACCATCTAAAGCTGGAAACTTAACCACAAAAGATATGGAAGAAAACAAAAGACAGCCAAAGGCTGTTTGGTCTTGCACACCCCAAAATATGTATCAAGGATATCTTGTTATTTCCATTTATGTCTCAATCAGAAAATGAAATGTTATTATATCTAAAAATAATCTTGATTATTTTCTTTGTGTTCTTTGTGACTTTGTGGTTAAAATTAATCAGCCTTTGGCTGTAAAAAATTTTGGCAAAGCCAAAATAATCAAATTCAGAAAAGTACTATAACATTTACCTCACTCAAACTCATAAAAGTACTTTTCAAAAGTTTTTCCGCTGTGTTCTCCGTCTTTGAGGACTTTATAAACCATCCAAACTAGGGCTACAGGTAGAATTCCAAACAATCCAGCTACAATTGGGTATGGGAAATTGAATCCTACTGCCACTACATAGAAGATGGCGATAAATGTAACTAGGCTTATGGGAAATATCAGCTTATCCATACTTAATAAACTGATATTCAGAGGTGATTGTTTTACTTGATCATATTTAAAAGAAATCAACAAAACAATTACATTTTGTTGATTAAATATCATTTACCCTCAAGCCGGGAGGGCTTTTACTTTTTCATTGAGAAAAAGTAAACAAAAATCTAGGGCTGTATTTATTTCTTAACGTGATTTTGATTTCACAGGAGGGAAATAAAAAAAACTCAACCTCCCTATGGGAGGTGTCAAACATTTTTATTTCTAATCCTCCTTTTGAAAACAAAATCTCTAAAATAAATAATGCCCGTCCTTAGGTTCAAGCTATTTCAATATGAAAAAATGCAATTGTTTAGCTTCTTGCCTCTTCCATTTTGAAAAGCATTAATCTCCCAATTGTGCTTGCTCTGTTTTTGGCTTCTTTGGCGGTTGCTCCTTCAAAAAGCTCATCTACAGTCTCAAACCATAATTCCAGCCATCTATCGAAATGCTGTTTTTGTAATGGCTCTTTTTCATTTAAAGCAAAATGCTTGTCCATGGGATTGCGCTTATAGGCAGTAGTTCCCAATAAAACGGATGACCAAAAATCGTACATAATAGGCATATGTGCTGGAACGTCCAGTTTGGCGACCTCAGTGAAAATGTAGCCGATAGTTTCGTCTTTCAGTACTTTTTCATAAAAGCTATCGACTAATAATTGAATGTCTTCTTTTTGGGTGATGTCTTTTTTAGGCATAAAATTCTTTTTGAGAATAGACGGATAAAATTGTCCGTTCGTTTATGATATTTAAACCTTTAATTGAAATATTAAAGAACCAAGTAACAGGCTATTCAAGCTTAATATAGTATATAAAGAATAAAACTGATGTAATTAATTCAAAGAGAAAACATTCAGCTCTTACTAAACGAAAAAATCCGTGCGTCATCCTCGCGAAGGCGGGGATCTATTGATTTTAATCTTGATTAAAATATCTAACCAAAGCCCGAGTTATCTCTTATTGATAGAAACTTCGGATTTATTTCTTCTCTGACAATATTATTGAAACTTCGTTTCAATAAGACAAGATCCCTGCCTACGCAGGGATGACGCACAGATGATAATAAGTAGGTAAATGAACAAAAATTACTTCCCTATAATTAAACAATATCAAATACTCTGGCTAAACTGTGGCTTATCGGATTTCTGCTTTAGTTTTGGATCGAAAAGACTACAAATATTTCTAACAAATAGCATTCCTTCTTCTGTTACTTTTAATGCGTAATCTCCCATTTCCAATAAACCATCTTTTTGCATTTCGGCAAGCTCATCTTGAGCATCTCCCCATAATTGCATTGCTAAAGTACTTCTTTTAAAATCAACTGAGCCATTGCAGATAATCTGATTTATCAATTTAGCAGAAATCTGCTCCTCTTCTGTTAAATAATGTCCAATTATTAAGGGTAATTCATTATTCAGAACTGCCGTTTGGTACTTTTCTACCACTTTTTCGTTTTGAACAAATGCAGTTCCTGTAGCACTAATAGCAGAACAACCCAAACCAATCATCATTTGGTTTTGATCGGTGGTATACCCCATAAAATTTCGGTTCAAATAGCCTTTTTCTTTGGCAATGGTCAACTCATCTTGTGGCAATGCGTAATGATCCATCCCAATATTTTCATAACCCATTTCATTTAACATCTGCTTTGCTCGAAGATACATGGCTAATTTTTCTTCCGGCTTTGGCAAATCATTATCTCCATAACCTCTTTGTGCTTTACTTTTCCATGGCACATGCGCATAGCTATAGAGCGCAATTCTTTCAGGTTTAAACTCTCTCACCTTTTCAATATTCTCTTCAATATTTTCTAAAGTCTGAAAAGGCAATCCGTAAATCAAATCATAGTTTACAGAATGATAGCCCAATTCTCTTGCCCACTCTGTGGTTTTCCGAACATTTTCAATAGGTTGAATTCTATGAATGGCTTTTTGTACTTTGATATTAAAATCTTGCACACCATAAGAAACTCTGTCAAAACCAAGGTCAGCTAAAATTTTTAATTGCTCATAAGTCGTATTGTTAGGATGCCCCTCAAAACTAAAAGCTTTTTGAGGATGTATTTCTGAAGTTTCTAAAATAGAAAATAAAAGTTTATTAAGATTTTCAGAGGAGAAAAAAGTAGGGGTTCCTCCACCGAGGTGGATATTTCGAATGATAGGCTTTTCCCCCAAAGCACCCACATAAATATTCCATTCTGACAACACTGACTCAATATATTGCTCCTCTACACTATGATTTTTTGTGATTCTTTTATTGCATCCGCAGTATGTACATAAGCTTTCGCAAAATGGTAAATGAATATAAAGACTGATGCTTTTATCCTTTTGTGAAAAATATACATTCCGCACTTCCTTTAACCATTCAGCTTGATCAGGATTTTGCAATTTCCAATGTGGAACAGTTGGATAACTAGTATATCTTGGAATAGCTTTATTGTATTTGATACTTAAATCTGCCATAAGACTCATTTTAATTATATCTCAAAATTAAAATGATATAACTCTAATTTCACTGATGTAAGTCATGTTTTGAATTGAGTTTTAACCGAAGGCCAATTTTCTATCTTCTTGAATTTTTCAAATATTCGAAAAATCCATCAAATAAAACAACATCGAACAATGTATTGATTTAAAGGCTATTAAATAATATGTTATAACATGTAACAATTATCTAAAACATTACTTTTTATATTATTTTAATTTCACTTAATTACTTAAAATTTACTACTATGGAACAAGAAGCAATAAAAACTCAGACACTATTAGATGAAAGTTATGCGGTTGTAACCTATTTTCCAGATCAAGAAATGGCACGGGTTAAGTGGAAAGGAAATGTAAATGTTGATCAATACAGGAATGCTTTTGAGATAGTTTACAAGCATGCGCTATCTGGAAATTTAGTTAAAAGATTTTATTCTGACACTAGAGAACAAGGAGTGGTTGGACCGGAAAACCGAAAATGGTTTGAAAAAGAAATGCTGCCAAAAGCAATTGAGGCAGGAATGGAAAGAGCTGGAACGATCTCGGATGCTAATATATTTAAGCGTTACTATCTTAACATGATTCTAAAAAGTATCAATAAATTTAACCTACCATTCAAGCTTTGTGGTTCTGAAGAAGAGGTTATTGAATTTCTTATGCAGGAATAATTTAGAGAAATCAAACAAAACTACTTTCAGATTGCGGTATCTTAATCTCTTCTTTATATTTTTGCAGCAAACGAATTGAATAAAAATGGGAAGAGCATTTGAATACCGAAGAGCGGCAAAAGAAAAAAGATGGGATAAGATGTCCCGTTTGTTTCCAAGATTAGGGAAAACCATCACCATGGCGGCTAAAGAAGGTGGACCTGACCCTGAAATGAATGCTTCCTTAAGGACTGCCATTCAAAACGCCAAGGCTCAGAATATGCCGAAAGATAACATTGAGGCAGCTATAAAAAGAGCTACAAGTTCGGAAGCCGAAAATTATGTTGAAGTTACTTTTGAAGGTAAAGGACCTCATGGTGTGTTGATTTTCATAGAATGTGCTACAGATAATAATAATCGTACTGTTGCCAATATTAAATCTTATTTTAATAAAGATAAAGTTGGTGCCAATTTAGTTCCAAATGGCTCATTGGAATTTATGTTTTCCAGAACTGCTGTATTTGAATTTGAAAAAACAGAGGATATGGACATTGAAGAACTAGAATTGGAACTGATTGATGCCGGAATGGAAGAAATTGAGGAAAATGAAGGAATGCTTTATGTTTATGGAGATTATAAAGAATTTGGCAACCTATCTAAAAAATTAGAAGAACTTAACATTGATGTGAAAAATGCTTCTTTGAAGCGATTTGCAAATGACTCAGTAGAATTTTCTGAAGAACAATTAGCCGATATTGAAAAGCTGATTGATAAGATTGAAGAAGATGATGATGTTCAAGCTGTTTATACTAATATAGCCTAAAAACCTTGACCTCAATAGAAACAAAAAGAGCCATTGAACTAAATTCCATGACTCTTTTTGTTAAGAATATTTAATTCTTACAATGGCATTATCAATCTATCAATTTTGTAAATAATAACATCGCTCGTTTCTTCATGTTTCTCTTGAACGACAGCATTTTCAATTTTCAAATCTTCCCCTTTGAAAATTTTAACTGACTGATTTTGCAGTGTCTCTAAATTATCGGCTCTATTTAAGTCATCGAAGTTTACTTTCTCTGGAATCACATGATAATTCAATAATTTTACGAGATCTTCTTTATTATCTTCGTCCATAAAATTTTCCCAAACATCTTCAGGCAATAATCTAAAAGCTTTATTACTTGGAATCATCAAAGTCATTTTATCTAACTTTGCTATTTCCTTTGATAATTCAGCCTCCTCAATTGCATTGTAGAATATAGAAAACTCAGGATTATTTTTAATAGTCTTGATAATCCTCTCTACCTCCTCAGCTCCAATCTCTTCAGAAGAATGCTTTCTCAAAGGTTCTGCAAATGTTTTCGTTCCTATAATTGATGCTACTATAATCCCTACAAATAATATTACGTCTCTTCTTTTCATCACTCTTTATTTATTATTACCGTGTCAATAAAAATTAATTGGTGTATTAACATGGAACAATAACTTTTGTTTAACAAATTAATTATTTTTGTTAAACAAAGTGATTAATTGTATTCAGAGCGTTTTTCCGGGTCATATTTTACGAAGAGATTTATGTAAGCTGATCTTGATAATCGGAAAGTAATCGGAATCAGAAGTAAGGATAAGGAAACTGATAAAGTAATGATTAGCCAAAGTTCAGCAAAGCCTAAGACATTTAAGGCTACAAAGACCGTAATAATCAATGCCACTTGCATGGCGTAACTAATATACATGGCACCATCAAAAAATGAAGGTTCTGACATATAGCGTAAGCCACAATGAGAACAATGCTTTGGCATCTTCTGGAAGTTTTTTAAATCATAGGCTTTAGATTTAAACAACTCACCTTCATGACATCTTGGACATTTAAATTTAAATATGCTATATAATTTATTTCCCTTTTCCATGAATTCTTTTAACTAAAATCTAGCTTCTTAAATTAAAGAGTGCAAATAAAGAACTATTATTTTATATCCTTTGTGACTTAAGTTTCAATTACGTATTTAGCCATCTCCAAAATTTACCCAAAACAGTTTTGGGTTTAGGTTTTTGCTTAACTTCTGTTTCTTCCACTTCAGACTTCCTCTTCTTAGGCTTATATTTTTGTTCGATTTGTTTCGGCTTTAAAATTTTCTCCTTATAGAATTGCTCACGCTTTCTCTTTTTCTCTTTTTCAATTTGTTCACGTTTCCTCGCCTCTTTTTGTTCTTCGCGTTTTCTAATCTCAGAAGGGCTTAACTCACGCTTTTCTTTTCTTCTACTTCTAGGAGAATTATTTTCTCTGTTCTTTGAATACGATTTTTTGGTTTTAACTTTCGATTCTTCTTTTTGCTCAGGCTCCGGTTTAGGCTTTGGCTCAGGAAGATCAATTTTACCTAACACATTTAAACCCTTCAATTCTACTTTTGCAGGCTTTATCACTAAATCCTCCTCCGAATCCTCTCCCTGAGATTCTATTAACTCATCGACTGTTTTAAACGATTTTTTTAAGGGCTTTTCTTCTGCAATTATTTCTTCGGGCTTTCCTTCTTCCTCCTTTACTTCTTGGCTTAATACAGTCTCTGCTTTCTGATCCTCTATATCTGTTATTTCCTGATCTGTTGTATCTGCTATTTCCTGATTTTCCTCCTTTATTTCTTCAGCTTCAAATTCCTCTTGAGGGATTGTTTCTTCTGGTTTACTTTCCTCTTCAATTTCAAAATACCTATAGAGCAACTGAACAGCTTCTTCTTCTAATTTTGTATTGGAATCCTTTTCAATAGTAATCCCTCTGATTTCAAGGAAATCAACTATATCTTCTGTGGTGATGGAAAGCTTTCTCGCTGCTTGGGCAAGTCTCATGGTTGTTATTGGTTATTAGCTGGTTAGTTGCAAATATATCATTTTAAGAGGATATATGAATACTTTATCAACTATTTACACAAGCTTAAAAGGAAATGGTAAAATTTTATTCTCTTGCGGAGGAAAAAATTGCAGAGGTTGACTACAACCTCTGCATAAATATTCATGATCTATTATTCTCCTTGACCTAAAGAAAAACCTAATTTTCCGTCAAAGGTATACAAGTTCTCAGTTTTGATGATATCAAATCCTGCTTCATTCAAAGCTGTCATCAATTCCAAGACTTCTTTATAATCGATAGTCTTGTAATCTGGCTTACCTTCGATTACCTGAGCATTTTTAGAAATAAATCGGCATCTCCAGTGATCCGTACAGAAAGTAGAGTCCATACCACCGGGATAAACTTTCACTCCTCTGTTGGTAATCATTTTAAGCTTTAAGAAATCATTTGAGCTTTCAGTTAAAGCATCGCCAAATTTATTGGCATCTCTGTCTCGGTGATCAACAAAAACATCTACACCAACTAATTTCTTTTCTTTTGGCGCATGCGTTTTTTCTTGGATATTGATTCTGAAATCTTCTCCATCCTTAACTTCAATTTTCTTGAATTGCTGAGGAACCTGCCCCAATCTTTCAATTACAGCATCTGCAAACTCCATTGTTCCAACTTTTTGTTTGCTGTGCCCTTCTTTATAGATTTCCCCTGTATGGATACCATCTTCCAAAGTAGTCAACCAAGCATTATGAATTAATGCAGCTTTTTCTACCTCTCCAAAATATTGCAACATCTGGATAGCACCATGCAATAAGCCAGATGGGTTGGCAATTTTCTTTCCGGCAATGTCAGGGGCTGAACCATGGATTGCTTCGAACATTGCATATTCTTTTCCAATATTAGAAGAACCTGCAAGTCCCACAGAACCAGAAATTTCAGCCGTTACATCAGAAACTATATCTCCATATAGGTTTAAAGTAACAATTACATCATAATCTTCAGGACGGTTGGCAATTCTAGCTGTTGCAATATCAATAATCTGACTTTCCGCCTGAATATCTGGATATTCTTTAGCCACTTCTTTGAAAACACTGTGGAATAAACCATCAGAAATTTTCATGATGTTATCTTTAACTAAACAAGTAACTTTTTTACGGTTATATTTTTTAGCGTATTCAAATGCGTATCGAACAATCTTTTCAGAACCTGGTCTTGAAATTAATTTCAAGCATTGTACAACCTCATCTGTTTGCTGGTGTTCAATTCCTGCATATAAATCCTCTTCATTTTCTCTTACTACTACCAAATCCATTACTGGATGCTTACTTTCCACAATTGGATGATAAGAAACCGCAGGTCTCACATTTGAAAATAAACCTAATGATTTCCTGATGGTAACATTTAAACTTTTGTATCCTGAACCTTGAGGGGTAGTGATAGGAGCTTTTAGAATTACTTTCTTTTTATGAATAGCTTCCCAAGCACTCTCAGGAATTCCGGAAGTATTCCCAGATAAATAAGCCTGTTCACCTATTTCAATGTGGTCAGCGTCTAAGCTAATATTTGCTGCTTCCAAGATTTTTAAAGTGGCTTCCATTATTTCAGGACCAATTCCATCTCCTTTTGCAACAACTACCGGAAGTGGCTTGGTAGTTTTCTTTAAATAATCTGCATTAACAGAATCTTTCATGACTGGATTTTTATGTTCTATAAACTATTATTTCCGATTGAAGGCTAATTTAATTGATGAAGATATACACGGCATAAATAAATTATAGTTGATATAGCCTCTAAAATTGTTGCAAAAATAGTGCAGAAGGGGTTGGAATCAAAGCCGTTGTAAGTTTTAAACGGAAGTAATAAGTATCAGGCAGTCAATTCAGGTTCTGGCTTATCTTTAGGCAAACAAACACCCGGTGGTAAATCTAATACTGGATCATCATCATTTTCATTGGAACCACCTCCGCCTCCACCGTCTTCATCATCTGAATTATTGCCGTTTTTTAGTACCCATCTTATAAAGTAAGATACCAAAAAAGCCACACTAGCTACCAAAATAAGGTAGTCAGGATTTTGAATGATATAGTGAAAGAAAGTATCTGACATTTCTTTTAATACAATTTTCCGACTAAAAGCATTCAAAAGTTAATCAATTTCTTATCAAAATGTTAAATGATTAGGTAGGAAATTTTATTCAGTGTTCTATATACTCCAAAAAACGAACAAATTTCACTCTTGAGCAGAGATAAGGTCACTCCTACGGAATTTAGGTTAGACTTTATTTATATTAGTTACCATAACGTGACCCAGTAGGGGTCACGTTAGTAGTTTTGCTAGTTGATTTATTCTAAATTATAAGGATGTAAAAGCGAATAAATGTTTTTTTTCTTAGTAAACGAAATGAACTCTCTTTAAAATGTGGCCTTATATTGAATTAATGTGAACAAATTCCGCAATTCCAAAACCGCACTTAAACCTTATAAATGCGTCAAAACCCCATTTTCTCGTACCAAGTATATACCTTCTTCAAACCTTCTTTAAACCTAACTTGTGGTTTATAGCCTAATAGATTTTCAATTTTAGAAATATCGGCTTTAGAGTGTTTCACATCACCAGGTCTTTCAGGGCCATAGTTAGGCTTTAAATCTTTCCCACTTAAATCCTGCAATAACGCAATCATATCATTCAGACTCATTTGATCACCACAAGCCACATTATAAATTTGATTTAAGGCTTCTTTATTTTCAGTAAAAAGAGCTAAATCATTGGCATGAACAGCATTTTCAACAAAAGTAAAATCTCTGCTGGTTTCACCATCACCATTGATAGTTGGTTCATTACCATGAATGTATGCTTTACAAAAAATCGGAATTACAGCTGCATAAGGATTATCTGGATTTTGTCTTGGACCGAAAATATTGAAATAGCGAAGCCCAACAAAATTCAATCCGTAGGTTTTTTGGAATACTTCAGCATAAAGTTCCACTGCATATTTCGTCACTGCATAAGGACTCAATGGATTCCCAATGATGTCTTCTTGTTTTGGTAAATTTGGGCTGTCTCCATAAGTACTCGAAGAACAGGCTAATACTACTCTATCAATTTTATTCTGAACAGCTGCATGCAAAATATTCACCGTCCCATCAATATTGACTTTAGTGCTTTGCATCGGGTTTTCAATAGATCTTGGAACGGAACCTAAAGCTGCTTGATGACTGATTAGATCAAAGCCTTTAGTCAGCTCAAGCATTTTATCATAATCGCAAATGTCTTCTTTGAAAAACTCAAACTTAGGATGGTTTTCGAATTCCTCAATATTGCTGTAGTAACCATTGGAGAGGTTATCTATGACTCTCACTTTTTCTACTCTATCATCATTCAAGTATTTTTCAACCAAATTTGACCCTATGAACCCTGCTCCACCTGTAATTATGATTTTCTTTTGCGACATGCTGTAATTAAATTATTTGAGGGCAAAGATAGGAAGTCTATTCTTTTTAAGAATGAGAACGAAATAAAACTTTAAAGACAGTTAGCTTTCACTTATTGCTGAAAAATCTCAATGACTTATTTTACAGCCTAAGGCATTGATAATATTACCACAAAGAATCAAAAGAAAACAAAAGAACAGCCTAAGGCTGTTTGTTTAAAAACAGTGCTTAAGGGAAATCTTTACTTAAGAATCAAAAATTATTTTTCAACAAACTCTTGCCATTCCCTAAAAGCATCTTCCTTCATCACTTTAGCCATTTTCACTTGACCGCCTTTATGCTTATTGGCATCATTCCATTCCAAAAATTTATCTGCAGAAATCAAGCTAACTTTAACATCTTTCAAAGCTTTATCGCGTGCGACTTTATAATTCTTATTGCTGTTTTTAAGATGGTCATCCAAATGATTTTGGATTGCCTCATGATCTAAATCATTTTTAACTTCATCCAACCCCAAATACCAATGGTGAATATATTCATCATTTTCTTTCACTGCTGCAACAGTAAATTCTTTAATATTCAATGAGAAGTTTTCATTAAGGCTTTCAATGGCATCATCCATTTTATTTACTGAAAGTTGAGAACCTACCACATTCAAAAAGAATTTTGTTCTTCCCGTTATCTTGATTTCATTTTTTGAAACGTCTGTGAATTTTATTGTATCGCCTATCATGTAGCGCCATGCTCCACTTACCGTAGAAATCAATAAGATATATTCCTTTTCTTCCTCTACTTTAGAAATACCTACTGCTTTTTGCTCAGGATTAATTTTGCCTGATTCTAAAACGCTATCTTCATCAAATGGCACAAATTCAAAATAAACACCATTATCACAAAGCAATTCCATTGCATCTGTATCAGGGCGGGTTTGGGTTGCCAAATATCCTTCAGAGGCTAAATAGGTGTCGATGTATTGAACTGGTTTGTCAAATAATTTCTCAAAACTCTTTTTATAAGGATCAAGCGCAACACCGCCTGAAGTGTAAACGGTTAAATTTGGCCAAATATCATGAATTGAATCTGCATTATGATATTCTATTACTTTTTGCAACATCAGCTCTATCCATGATGGAATACCTGAAATGGTACCTATATCCCAGTTTTTTGCTTCTTTAGCAATGGCTTCAACTCTTTCGTCCCAATCATCAATGCTACTGATTTCCTCACCAGGTTTATAAAAATTATGAAACCAATTAGGGATATTAGAAGCACTTATCCCGCTAATTTCGCCTTCCAGATGACCATTTACTTCATCCAAGTTAGTACTGGAACCCAACATTAAAATTTGCTTGGTAAAAAAGCTTTCGGGTAAATTTTTAAAATTTGATAAGCTTAAAACTTGCTGAATTCCTGCATTTCTAATGCTTTCCAGCATATCATCTGTAACGGGAATATGTTTACTATGACCTGTAGTTCCTGAACTGACTGCAAAATGCTTTACTTTACCTGGCCAGCAAACATCTTCTTTGCCTTCTAGGGATTTTTTCCACCAAAATTCCATATCATCATAATCATGATAAGGCACTTCCTCTGCAAAGGATTGAGCTAGATTTTTCTCCTTTAATAAATTTTCAAATCCGTAATACTTCCCAAAAGCAGTGTCTTTTGATTTTTGGAGCAACTCTTTTAAAGTTTCTTTTTGCGCTTCAATTGGCGAATCATGTTTTTTAAGCCTGCTCCCAACATCAATTGCTCTTTTAATAATATTACTGATGATTTCCATGAAAAAATGTTAAGTGAAAAATATATTGCAGAAGTAACAACTTCTTCTTTTAACCAAAATATTTCTCAAGGGTTGCGGCAACCCCATCTTCTTTCCCTGAAAGGGTGATTTCATCTACTATTTCTATGTAATAGGATGTCCTAAAGTGCAGATTCAAGGAAAAAAGAGTAAATCTCTACACGCAAATCCGTTTATACTTTTTCCATTGATGAAAAAGTATACAAAAAATCTAGGTAAAATGATGCTACTACCCGCAAAGGCCACCGCTGGCCCGCCATTTTACCCTCCCACCCGCTTTTTCGCTTAAGGCGAAAGTGGGGGAGTTAGCATTTAATAAACTAAACAAAATAATTAGACTTATTTAATCCTTATTTAAGTTCGTATAAAGTATTTATAGTCAATTTTAGTGAAAAACCAATATTTTGATTAATAATGTGAACCAGCAAAAAAGTAGCGGTAAACACTCTAATCCTAACCAAAATATTTCTCAAGGGTTGCGGCTACCCCGTCTTCTTTGCCTGGCAGTGTTATTTCATCAGCAATATTTTTCACTTCATCCTTTGCATTGCCTACTGCCACCCCACAGCCCACTGCCTGTAACATTTCGATATCATTATAATTATCCCCAAAAGCAATAACATCTTTCATTTCAATATTAAGTTCTTGCTTTATTAATTGGGTTAAAGCACTAGCTTTTGAGATTTGCAAAGGAGCAATTTCCAGATAGGTATCTTTAGAGCGGTAAAGATGTAAGGGAGCATCCATAGAATACAATTCCGCTACCAAATGATCAATCAGTTTAGGCTCTCCCATACACATGATTTTATGGGCTCCATGGTCATTAGCTTTCCAGCTTTCCATTAATTCCAAACCCGAGAAAATAGAGGCTTGCACTTTGGTATTATTGATTTCTCTTTTAGTCCACTGATCTTCAGAAGGAGCAAACCAATCATCATCCAAATAAAAACCTGCATGCAAATTTTTGTTATGGCTCCATTTGGCAATGAATTCACATAGTGCAAAGGGGATTTTTACAGAATCTAATACTTTAACTCCTTCTCTTTGAGAAATAATATAGCCTCCATTATAGCAAATCAAAGGTTGGTCCATTATATCCAAAGTCTCCTGCAGATGCCGCATAGCGGCAGGCATTCTACTTGAAGCCAATATCACTGAAACATCATCTTTAATACTTTTAATGATGTCAATTGTCCTTTTCGATAACTCTCTTTCCGGATTTAAAAGGGTTCCGTCAATATCTGTGCAAATTGCTTTGAACATATTCGTGCGCTAAAATTTTCCAAAAGCAAAACTACTATTTTTGAATCGGTTCAAAACAATCCGACAGCTTATTTATCATGCCAATGTCCATGTTCGGATGACCAAACTTTACCCGGAGGTGCTTCGCCTGGAGGTTGGGCAACTGGTCCACTATTTGAATTCCTGTTTTGCGAAGGGCTTTGTTGCGCGTTATAATAAACTGAAAAACCAGCTATAGCTACAATAACCACCATTATGGCAATGTACATAAGGTTCTTATTACTATTGATACCAGAGGACTCTTTGCCCATATGGCAATTTTTATATTTCTTCCCGCTACCGCAGTGGCAGGGTTCGTTTCTACCTAATTCTTTCTTCATTTGGACTACTGTTATTTCGGAACTTAATTTACAAAAAATTTAGATATGAAGTAGAATATTATTTTCAAATAGCCTATTTCTCAATCTACCTTTACCTCCAATTTATAACCTGAATTTCATTTTCTTCCCTTTGCTTCATGTTTTCTGGGAGATGATCTACTATTTCCTTTTGTAATGCTTCAATTATCCTTCTTTTTAAAAAATCCCTTTTCATCACAAGACTTACTTCTCTGAAAGGGGTCGGCTTTTTAAAGATCCTAAGCTTTTTACTATCCTTAGGCGATAAATCCAAAGTAGCTAATTCAGGCAAGAGCGTAACCCCTCCTTGCTTATCCACCATTCTTTTTAAAGCCTCTAAAGAACCGCTTTGGTAATTTAAAATATTATCGAAATTTCTGTTTTGGCAGATATTTAAAACCTGCTCACGAAAACAATGGCCTTCATTGAGCAGCCAAAGCTCACTGTTTTCTAAATCCTTACCCGAAATTGGTTTATCAGCTGGTTCTAGGTCAGTATTATGAGCATAACCTAAAAATTTCTCATAATAAATTGGGATCTCCCTAAAAGCGCTATCATTTAGAGGCCCCACCACTATTCCCACATCAATTGCTTCCGATTTTATTTTCGCTAATGTATCTTCTGTTAATAATTCCTGAACTTGAATATTAATGGACGGATATTTATTCATGAAGCTCTTGGCAAATAATGGCAAAAGATAAGGAGCAATTGTAGGAATAACTCCAATTTTCAAAGCACCAGATACTTCTTTCTTCTGGTCTTCAATAATTTCCTCCATTTTCTTAGCTTCGTTCACCACCTTGCGGGCTTGTTCTAAAATCATAGCACCCAATTCAGTGGGAACAACAGGTTGTCTGCTTCTATCAAAAATTTTTACGCCAAGATTATCCTCCAATTTATTAATTTGCATACTTAGGGTGGGCTGAGTTATAAAGCAGTTCTCTGCAGCTTTCCCAAAATGCCGATAGGTGTCCAGAGCAATGATATATTCGAGTTGAGAAATGGTAGCCTTCATATATTTGGAAGATTTTTATAAAAATTATTTATGAACGCAATTTAAATAATTGAATCAAAATAATAGCTTTATTATTTAGAATTAATCCAATTATGATTAAATTTGCCATCGAAATTTTAAAACCAACAACTATAATGAAAAATTTAATTCTATCGCTATTAGCAATAAGCACCCTTTGGGCTTGTTCTCAAGGCTCCAATAAAGAAGGAGAATCAGAAACAGAAGAAAGCAAGGAAGTAAATGTTTATACCCACAGACATTACGAATCTGATCAACAACTTTTCAAAGAGTTCGAAGAAAAAACAGGCATTAAAGTGAATGTTGTAAGTGCCAATGCAGATGAATTAATTCAAAAAATGACATTAGAGGGCGAAAATTCTCCAGCTGATGTATTGATCACCGTGGATGCCGGTAGATTACACAGAGCTAAAGAAGCTGATCTTTTACAATCAGTTGAATCTGAAACTTTAAACAATACTATATCCGCAAATCTTAGAGATGTAGATAACCAGTGGTTTGGATTAACTATTAGAGGTAGAGTAATCGTTTATAATCCTGAAAAAATAAGTGCAGAAAAGATTTCTACATATGAATCTTTAGCTAATCCTGATATCAATGGAAGATTATTAATTCGCTCATCATCTAATATCTACAATCAGTCTTTGATGGCTTCTATCATTGCACATAATGGAGAAGAAGCGGCTACAGAATGGGCTAATGGAATGGTGAAAAACATGGCAAGAGATCCTAAAGGTGGAGATAGAGATCAAATCAAAGCAGTTTATGCTGGAGAAGGTGATGTTGCAGTATCTAACACCTACTATTTAGGTAAAATGTTAAATTCTTCTAGCGAAGAAGAAGTGAAAGTTGCTCAAGCAGTTAAGATTTTATTTCCTAACCAGGATGGAAGAGGAACACACATTAATGTAAGTGGAGCTGGAGTAGCTAAATATGCACCAAATAAAGAAAATGCAGTTAAATTCATTGAATTCTTAGTGTCAGAAGAAGCTCAAAAAGTTTTTGCAGGTGTAAATTATGAGTATCCAGTAAATGAAAAAGTGGAATGGGCTCCAACATTAAAGGAATGGGGAGATTTCAAAAGGGATACATTAAACCTTTCAGTTTTAGGCGAAAATAATGATTTAGCAGTAAAAATATTTGACAGAGCGGGTTGGAAATAATTTGTGAGTAAGCTAAAGTCACTTTTAAAATTTAAAAAGTATGCCAATGGTTGGTCCTTTGCATTAATTGCATTGGTTCTGATTATTGGCTTACCTATTTATACCCTTTTCTTTAAGCTTTTTGAGGAAACTACAGACAGTGTTTGGGGTCATCTTGTTGATACCGTATTGGCTGATTACATCATCAACTCAATCGGCTTAGTAATAGTTGTAAGCATTCTCACCTTGCTCATGGGCATTTCCGCTGCCTGGATTGTGAGCACAACCAATATTCCATTTAGAAGGCAATTCGAATGGATGTTAATTTTACCTCTTGCTATCCCTACTTATATTGCCGCCTATACTTATGCCGGTATTTTTGATTACACAGGTCCCATTCAAGTTTTCCTAAGAGATATAGGCTTTTCAGATTTAGTATATATTGATATCATGAATTTCTGGGGAGTAGCAGTGGTAATGTCATTAGTATTATTTCCTTATGTTTATGTGGTAGCCAGATCGACTTTTATGAGTCAATCTGCTACTTTATTGGAGGCTTCCCGAATTTTAGGCAGTTCTTCATGGAGAACCTTTTTTAAAATTGCGCTGCCTATCAGTCGACCCGCCATTATCGGGGGACTTTCATTAGTGATGATGGAAGTTTTAAATGATTACGGTGCCGTAAAATATTACGGTATTAGTACTTTTACCACAGGAATTTTCAGGGCTTGGTTTTCTTTTGGAGATCCAAATTCCGCCATTAATTTATCTGGAATTTTGATGGCATTCATTTTCATCATGATCATGGCAGAAAGATTGCAGAGAGGAAAAGTGAAGTTTGATGAAGGCGCCAGAATTGGAAGGCAACTCAAAAGATACCAATTGAAAGGCTGGAAAAAATTTTTCGCCTGGATGGTCTGCTTCATACCTTTGTTTTTAGGATTTCTAGCTCCAGTTTTTCAATTAATCTTATGGTCATTCCAAACCATAAAGAAAATTATTGATTTTGATTTTCTGATCTTAATGGCCAATAGTTTTGGTTTGGCATTACTCGCAGCTGTCTTATGTGTGAGCTTTTCTGTGATAATTTTATTCGCAGTAAAAGTAAATAAAAATAGATTTTTTAGTCTATTGGCAAAATTTGCCGCATTAGGTTATTCCATTCCGGGAGCTGTCATTGCTATTGGTATTATGATTCCATTATTGGGATTGGATAAATTCTTGATCAGTACCTGGCAAGATAGTTTTAATATGAAAATCGGATTGATTTTTAGCGGGACCATCTTTGCACTCACCTTTGCTTACATTGTTCGCTTTTTAACAGTTTCTTTGAACCCCATTGAAGCAGCCTTCAAGAAAACAGGGGATAGCATTGATGAAGCTTCCTATTCTTTAGGGGCAGGCTCATTCAAAACCCTTTTGAAAGTAAATTTACCCTTAATAAAAAGCGCATTGATATCTGGGGGAATTTTGGTTTTTGTGGATATTTTAAAAGAATTACCGCTTACTTTAATTTTACGACCTTTTAATTTTCATACATTAGCAACCAAAGCTTACGAGTTGGCGAGCGATGAAATGATTGCCGAATCTGCAACACCTTCGCTTATCATTATCGTTATTGGCACCATACCCATTATTATTTTGAATCGCTTAATGAAAAACACTAAAGCTGATGGAAGTATTATCAATTAAAAATTTATATAAAAGATTTGGTAAAAAGCTTCAGTATGCGGTCAACAATGCAAGCCTGACTGTTAATAAAGGAGAACTTTTGGCTTTAGTTGGAGAAAGTGGTAGCGGAAAAACCACTTTATTAAGACTAGTAGCTGGTTTTGAAGAAGCAGGTTCAGGGCAGATTTCAATTAATGGTGATAAGGTGGTGGATGATAATTTTAGCATGAAACCAGAAAAAAGAAAAATCGGAATGGTTTTTCAGGATTATGCTCTTTTTCCACATTTAACCGTTGCAGAAAACATAAAATTCGGTCTATCCAAAAGTCAATTTCCCAATTTGAATGATAGGGTTAGAGAAGTCACCGATATGGTAGGCTTAAGCAGTTATGCCAACCGATATCCACATCATTTGTCAGGAGGACAACAGCAAAGAGTGGCCTTGGCCAGAGCACTTGCCCCAAACCCAGGTTTGATTTTATTGGATGAGCCATTTAGTAATTTGGATGCCGTATTGAAAGATCAGGTTCGAGAAGAAGTCAGAAGTATTATTAAAAAAGCGGGTGCTACTGCCTTATTCGTGACACATGACATGCGAGATGCCCTTTCTTCAGCTGATAGAATAGCCATTTTGAAAGATGGGAAAATCCAGCAAGTTGGCACTCCAAGAGAATTGTATGAAACCCCTAAAAACCTATATGTTGCTAGCTTCTTCGGAAAAATAAATGCCATGAATGCTACTGCAGAAAATGGTACTTACAAACTGAAAGCTGGTGAAATCAAAGGAGCGAAAACCGACAAAAAGGGACAGGTTTTAATTGCCATTAGACCTGAAAATATTGAAATCCTTACTGAAGAACAAGAAGGGACTTTCCCTGCTAAAGTAGTATTAGCACAATATTTTGGAGATCACCAACAGGTTCATGCTGATATTGGTGCTGAAACACATGTAGTGATTCATGCACACGAAAAAATATTATTTGACAAAAACGATAATATTTCCCTCAGGTTCAACCCATCTAAAATTCATGTATTGGATACTTGTTGGTATCCTGGTTTGGTGAGTTAATTATGGAATAACAACTATTTCATTACTCCTGTCTTAAATTCCACCACAAGTAATTATCCTTTTGGCTGAATATTTGTGATATTTATATGATATAAAACATTATCATTTATGAAACATCTAACTACACTCAGTCTAATACTTTCTATTCTATATTTAACATCATGTGATTTTTTAAATGACGCAATAGAAGAGCAAGAAAACACCATCGATATTGCAGAAGGTTTAAAAGAGGCCTTAAGAGTTGGTACAGATACGGCTACTTCCAAACTAGCCGTTTTAGATGGTTATTTGAAAGATGAAGCAGTAAAAATCCTTCTACCTGATGAATTAGAGTCGCAAATAGCAGCTCTTAAAGCAATAGAGATAAATACTTTTTTGATCGGCACTATTACGGGTGAGCAGATTTATAATCAAGGCATTCCTTTATTGGGCATTAGTAGTTTAGCAGGAAAGGAACAAGAATTGATTCTGGGTTTAAATCGGGCAGCAGAAGAAGCAGCAAAAGAAGCAGGTCCCATCTTTTTTGATGCGATTAGAGGTATCACCATTACTGATGCAGAAAACATATTATATGGATCTGACACTGCCGCTACAGCCTATTTAGTTGATAATACTTATCAATCTCTTTTTAATACTTTTGAACCAAAAGTCGATAATGCAGTTAATTCTGTGACTATTGGAAATAGAACCGTGGAAGAGCTTTATGGAAATTTTATTAGCGAATACAATAATATTTTAAACACCTCTGTTCAAATTAGTCTATTAGAAAACCCAACATTAGGCTCAATAGCTGGAATTCAAACGATAGAAGAATCGGATATATCGGCTTATGCAACTGGCAAGGGACTAGATGGATTGTTCTTAAAAGTCCAAGATGAAGAAGCCAATATAAGAAACAATGTAAATGCTAGAGTAACTAGCATTTTAGAAGAGGTTTTTGGGCTTTTAGATTAAATAATTTACTGAAATTAAAAGCATATAAACAATCAATTACAATTTTTATTAATGAATTAGGATGAAGATTAACAATTATTTATACGGATTATTTTTTATAGGTATTACGCTTTTGGGTTGTAAAGAAAATGATGTAAAAATCGATAATAGCAACTCCAACCTGGAACAATACACTCCCGATCAAGCGGATTGGACTACCTTTGATACAAAGCCATTTGAAGGCGGAACAAATACTTCTCATGCCCCTAATGGAGTGGGTTGGTTAACTGCTGAATCATGGGGTGAGGCAGAATGGGATGGTACTGTATATGACCCAACCACAATGAGTCAGGATAAATTTGCAGACTGTCTTTGTCCAAGTGGAGATCAAATTCGCGGTATTCGAGAAGTTTTTTATAAAAACAACCCCTTTGAAGATGTCAATAAACCCACTAAAGCGGAAGTAGATGAATGGCACAGAATTGCTATTAATCATATTAGAGCATTGGTAGGCTATACCTCTGAAGATCGCCAAATAAAAAAAGATCATTGCTTATTTGCACGCGCATTATGGGGCGATCAAAGAAAATTCACCACTATATGGGATGAAAAATATCCTGGCGAAAATGGGACAGCTTACGGTCCATGTCAAGGATCAGCTAATGCACATTGTGGTGCTAGTTTTATTCCAGACCTAGAAGACCAGATTTCATATTTACCAGAAGGTCATGATGGCTGTTCTACACAGGCTGGAGCAGAAGGTGTTTTCAGTGGCCCAAAATCAAACATCCCTTGGTCAATAAAATTTTCAAGAGCATTTTGTAGCACATTAAGAGCTGAAGGTTTTTGGGGAGGACATACTGGTCCATGGTTTCATAGAGAGAAATTTGGATTTAGTTTTTGGGATAATGACCCTTCAAACAATAACAATAATGCAATTTTAAGAGCAAAATGGGGTGGGAAATTAATGCCGAGTCTGTATTGTAATCCCGATGATAACAATGCAGATTGTGAATCTTAATTTATTTCTTTCATTTTTATAAAAAAAATTAAATAAGAATGCCGCTATTTAAATCATAGCGGCATTCTTCCTTTATATATTTGAAAAGCTTCTCAATTTAAAGCATAAAATATCTTCTTAACCGCACAATTATTTCATCTTTTTCAAAGTAGTAGCAACATTCAAATAGACAAAACCAATTAAAGCAACTGCAGCCCCCGTATAAAAAGTCCGTTCAAAAAAGAGAGTATCATTGCTATACACCCAGCCTGAAATAAATGCTCCCATTCCAATTCCTATTTCGAGGAATATATAAAGCGTTGCCAAGGCCTTTCCCCTTTTATTGTCTTCTGCTAAATCTATCGCCCATGCAAAAACAGTTGGTGAATTCATTCCTACTGCAAATCCAAAAATAACACCTGCTCCCATTAGACTAATAAATGAATTGGAAAAAGCTATTAACACCATAGCTATGCAAAGTAAAAAAGAAGAAACCTTCAATACTTTAACCCTTCCTATTCTATCCGAAATCTTCCCTGCAACTATTCTAACAACCAAAGAAGCCAATACAAATACTGCAAAGAATAATCCTTTATTACTAATCCCTAAATGCGTACTATAATCAGGCATTATGGTCAGCACTAATCCAAAAGAAAACACACTAAGTGCCATATAAATCGCTGGTACTAAAACTCTTTTTTCAATAATTTCATTTTTCTTGAGTTTGAGTAAACTAAAATTAAATTGCACCCTGTCTGCTAAAGTCTCATTCATTCCCGCCAAAATAATAATACTCATTAAGGCTGTGGCTGCGGAAGCATAAAACACATAATCAATCGGGAAGACACTGCCGATATAGCCTCCTAAAGCATTACCAGTAGCTGTCCCAACACTTATAGCGACTCCAATAATACCCAAAGCCTCTCCTCTTCTGTTAATGGGGACTATATCAGCTACATAAGCAGCATTTCCTGTGGGAGTAAAGCCAGTGGAAAATCCGTGAAGAAGTCGAAGAGCAAAAAAGGCCATCACACCCGTTACAAATGGATAGGCAAGCCCAGCTGCGAAACATACTACAGCCCCAAAAATCATTACTGGAAGCCTTCCAATTTTATCAGCTAATTTTCCGCTAAAGGGTCGAGATATACCCGCAGTTATAGTAAATAATGCAATAATTAATCCTTTATACTCTCCTCCGCCTAAACTGGTAAGGTAGTCTGGCAGCATTGGGATTATCATATTGAAACTGGCAAAAAATAAAAAAGCACTGAATGAAAGTGCTATAAAGGGGCGATTAATCAAACGCTCTTGCTTCATGATGCGAATTAAAGCAAATTAGAATTATAATGCATCTTCTTTAATTGATTAGTAAAATTAAAAAAGGAGAATAAGGTACTCTCTATAAGAAATGATTGTACCTAGTAGTTATATCCTATAAGGATAAAAAAATACCAAAAAGAATAATTCTATTTTCATACATATATTGACTTCTATGACATCGGACGTTAAGGCTCGTACTGTAAAGCTTTGTTTATTTGATTAGTAAATTCAATTTTATCATCTACGTAAAAGGCCAAATTCTTATATTTTCTTCGTATTCCATAGAGTCCAACCAATTCGTTTTCCTTTTTTAAATGGATTATAATATTATGGCTTTCCAGCTCGCCCAAAAATGATAATTTTTTGGTCTCTTTGTTTAACTCAATATCTTTTGATGAAATTTCTATGGAGTCAATATCTTTTATATCAATAGCTGTTTCCGTCATAATTCCATAACGAATATACAATCGATCATTTTCGATTGATATAGGTCTTTTAAACATTGATCTTAAGAATCCCAGAATTTGAATTCCAGAATAAATACTCAAAAAAGTCAAAATCCAAGCAGCAATATCACTCCATTTTGAGAGCAAAATATGAAGTACAAATGTCTCAATAGCTACTATAAAAATAATTGAAATCAGTAATGCAATTGTTCCGCTATCTTTATGGTAAGAAAATTCATTTACTTTCAATTTTCGTTTTTTCCAGTAAATAAATCCATAATAGAATACAGCAATTTCCATTACAATAGGAATTACAACTCTTTTGGGGAGTATCTCGTAGCAAGTGTTCTTTAAAGTTGTGAAAAAATCAAAGGCTTCAGTTTTATTTGATTTATATTGTTTTATTACTTTCCTGACATTGTAGATTACAAATGATAGAGCTGAAATTTCTACAATTGGAAGAATCCAATTTTTAAAAAAATTAAGATAATATTGACTTTCGTTTGGTAAGAAATAGGAACCAATTAAAAGCCCAATGATCATTATAGGAATTACAGTGGTTTTAGGGATTTCAGTTTTGCGAATCAGCAGAAAATAAACCAAAGGGACAGTCAGCAACAGGTCAGCCGTAATTCCCACGACCAATATCTCATTTCCCTGCAGAAGTGATGATTTTATTAATAAAATTAGAATTCCAAAGAGGCTAATCGGAACTCCAAAAGTAATTAAGTTTCTACTTAGAAATAAAGTTCTATTCATACTGTTTGTTTTAATTTCTAAACGCTAAGTGTAAAATGCGTTTAAATGCATTTTACACTTAGCGTTACGTTTCATTATTTATTGTCATTCGACTGGCAAAATGAAATTGTTGTTGCAGTCCTAATTGTTATCGTATCACTATTCTTCGTTCCTGGAATCCAATCAATCGGCATTTCTTTAATTAATCTCAAAGCTTCTGAATTATAGGGTTCTCCGAGTCCGTATTCAATTCTTGGATTGATTAATATTCCATTATTATCTATTGAATAGCTTACCATTACCTTTCCATCCCTAAATAATTCACATTTCAACGTATCTATTCTATTAAGCAATTCAGTATTAACATTCTCTATTATCCATCGATAAATGGCTTCTTGTCCTCCAATTGGTTTCGCTTTAATATCTGCAATTTTATAATTGTAAACTGAATCTCTTTTTTGTCCATATGAAAAGAAGTTAATCCAGAAAATAAATGATAGTAAGATGAATATTCTATTTTTCATAATTAGGCCGACATCATAGGTACAATTTAAAATCTGTAATTTGTTCTCAATTGATTATTTTATTCTAACCAATTGTTGTCGTAATGGACCATGATAAATCACTATCAGCAATTCTAATATTTATTATTCTCTAGTTCTGATAGCTAAAGGAAGTCACTATTATTAACGACTAAATTTAACATAAGCTAACTGAAATAATATCAAATTGTAAAGAAAATTGACTAAAGCCTTAGAATAGCACCCATTTCTTGGTAAAAAATTGTTACCGACTAAATAACTTACCAATTATTCTGTGATTTATCGCTATTGGGCTGTCTTTTCTTATTTGTTTCGCTTTATATAATTGGTAAATAAAAGTGAATGTGGCGATTCAGCTTAACAAATCAATGGCGATAAACTCTTCCTTTTTAGGAGGACACCTACAGACAATGATTAAAACCAATGCAAACCAAACAATATTCCTTCCTGAGCATCTACCACCATTCCTGAGCAAACATTATTGCTTCCTGAGACATTTTTATTCCTTCCTGAAGGTCAGGAGGGCTTTTGTTATTACCGCTTATTAAATATCAAATATCGTCACTAGCCTCTCCTTCTCTATTTTATGTATGTATTTAAAAGTCTTTTATCAGCTAAATCGCAATAAAACGGAGCTATTTTACTTTCTATATACTTTCGATTAGTTAAGAGCGCTATTTTAGCTGTGGTGCCACTGCCCATAAAACAATCATACCCAATATCATTTGGGTTGCTCCAGCTTAAAATATGATCCTTAGCTAAGTCCTCAGGAAAAATTGCAGGAAGCTCAAAAGCTTCTGGATTCTTTGAGTTATGTCCTTTGCCAACAGAATACTCCCAAACAATGGTTCTTCTGCCATATTCACCAAATATGCCTTTTTCCATTTTTATAAAAGTACCGTTTACCAAACGTATGGTTCCATTATCGCCATTACGGCTCTTCTTATTTTTACGGTCTTTTATTAGATGAATGGTCTTTGGAACACATTTAGTAAACACACATATATTTAAATCCATACCAATATATACTATTATTACCACTAGCATCTTTAGAAGGTTTTTTGAAAGTCATGGTATCCATTAATCGAAAGCCTGCCTCCATAAAAGATAAAGCCTGCTTAAAGTTAGCGCTTGATTCACTACCATTGTTGGTTTTATCTGACACTATCCAAACCACTAACCCGCTTTTTATTT